>DASVQT010000094.1:0-9788 GCA_036388975.1 Allosphingosinicella sp.
CCGTCGAGGCGGATGATGTCGAGCCCTTCATCCTCGGGGTACGGACCGACGGCGCGCGCCGCGGTGGCGCGCTTCCCGGTCAGTTCGATGACGTCGCCGTCCTTGAGCGTCATGGCCGCCATCAGCGCGCGCGGCAGCCGCGCGAGGCCGCGGCCGCTGTCGTCGGGACGCATGGTCGCGACCTGGAGGCGCGTCGGCTGCTGCTGCTGGTTTTCCTCGTCGGCCATTTCGTCTCCGTCCCGTTCCCGCTCGTGCGTGAGATAGGAACGGGAAACGGCGCGTCCAGCGCGGCGGGTCCGAGCGCGGACAAAAAAAGGGCCGGTCCCGAAGAACCGACCCTGAAAGTTTTTAGGAGAGGATGCCTGAAAGGCAGGTTCGTTGTGCGCCCGCGAACGTTCGTTGTGCAAGTGCGAAGAAATATGGTACAGGTGCAGAAGTTGCATTCGTGGGTTGGCGGGAATGGCGTATCGTTACGCCTGCAAACCGTGCTGCGATGCAACGGAAATGAGGAGCCTGGCGATGAAGAGGCTGCCGCCTTTGACGGCGATCGAGGCGTTCGTCCAGGCCGCGCGGCTGGGCTCGATCAAGGCGGCCGCGGAGGCTTTGGCCTTGTCCTCGCCCGCCCTTACCCGCCGCATCCAGGCCCTTGAGCGGTCTGTCGGCCGGCCCCTGTTCGACCGCGGGCATCAGGCCGTGACCCTGAACCCGGACGGCGAGCGGCTGCTTGCCGAGATCGGCCCGTCGCTGGACGCCCTCGCCGCCGCCATGGAGCGCGCGTCGGGCAATCGCGAAATGATGCGCCTGCGCCTCGCCGTTCCCTCGCTATTCGCAGCCCAGCGCCTGATGCCCGCCCTTCCGCAATTGCGCGAGCTGCACCCGGACCTGCATATCGATCTCGACACGGGCACCAACCGCCTCGCCCGGCTCGACGAAGGCCTCGACGCCGCGATCGCGATCACCACCGACGTTGATCCGAGCCTTTACTCCCGGCGCATGGACTCGAACTGCGTCGTCGCCATCGGCTCGCGGGAGCTGCGCGACGGGCCGCCGCCGCTGCGCCATCCCCGCGATCTCGCCGCCCACACCATTCTCATCCACCGCGACCTCGCATTGGCCTTCGATTATTGGCGCGAAGCGGCCGGCGTTCCGGACCTCGAGCCCGCCGCGATCGACCAGTTCGATTCCGGCCAGCTCATCCTCGATGCCGCCGCCCAGGGTCTCGGCGTCGCTTTGATGCTCGAAAGCCACCTCGCCGCCTCCAACGACGAGCGGCTCGTCCAGCTTTTCGGTCTCAAGGTCGAAAGCCCCTACAGTTACTTCTTCGCCTGCCGGCGCTCGGCGCTCTCGCGCCGCCCGGTGCGCATCTTCCACGACTGGCTGTTCGAAACCCTACTCGAAAACTGAGGGCCTGCACGATCGCTTGCTATCGTCCGCCATCCGGCGTCTCATCAAACACAATGGCAGGATGTGGGGACGGTGCGGTGCTTGAAACCTTTCTGAGCAGGATCGCGCGGGCGGCTCTCGGCGCAGCCGCGCTTGCCGGGCTCGGCGTCGCCGCTCCGGCATCGGCCGAGCCGCTGCCGCGCCCGGACCAGATCGGCGCGCCCGCGGCGCTGCTACGCGAGATCTCGGACATCCTTGCCGATCGTACCGCTGACGGCGCCTCCCGGACGCGGCGGCTCGACGTGTTGCTCGCGCAGATAGGCGAACCGAGCCAGGCGCGCGGCTTCGTGCAGTTCCTGCGCGCCATCGGCCTTCAGTCGGCCAATCGCATTCCCGAAGCACGGGTCGCGGCCGACGAGGCGATCCGGCTGCTGCCCGGCTATAGCGGACCGCTGCTGCTCGATCGAGCCTGGAAGCCTATTCCGATCGGCCCGGGATCGCGGCCGACCATCTCCTGCGCGCGAGCGAGATCGATCCCGATGTCGTGCGGGGCATCCCGCCCTACGAGCTGAACAACATCGTCCGGCGCCTTTCCGGGCAGCACGATCAGCGGCGGCTCGGCCGCCTCGCCGAACGGATGATCGCGATCAACTGGGAAGGCGAAGACATCGATCTCAGGTCGCAGCTTGGTTTGGAGGCGATCCGGGCGCGCGTTGCTGCGGGCGAGATCGAACGGGCGCGCGCCTTGGTGCCGCAGCTCGTTTCGCCCTTTCACCTGCGCAGCCTCCTGGTCGACAATCGCTACCGGGCGCTGTGGGGCGACCTTGAACGGTGGGGCGGCAGCCGGCAGGAACGGCAATGGCCCCTGTATCTCGCCGATCTCCAGGGGCGCTTCGAAGCGAGCGGGGACCTCGAAGCCGCGCGCCGATATGCCGACGGCCTGCGCCTGGCCGGCCATTATCGAACGCTTGTACGCACGATCGCCCCGCTCTTCGCGCGGCCGCTCGACCGGGCTCGGGACTACCATCTGCTCTGGGCGGCGCCGGCGCTCGCCGACGCCCTGTCCCGTCTCGATCGCTGGGACGAGATCGACGCGATGTTCGCGCGAGCGTCGCGCACATGGCCGCTTGGCTCCGATGCCAACGCCATCAACGTCGTCGGCAACGGTGCCCGCTACCGCCTGTTCGCCGGAGATGCCGCCGGTGCGCTGCGTGCGCTGGAGGCGGTGCGCGCGGATGCGGAGCGCAGGCGCGGCGAAGTGTCGGGCAATGCCATGGCCGCGCTGCATATCCCGCTGGCCTGCGCGCTGAACGAGCTCGGCCGCGGGCACGAAGCGGTCGAGTCGGTGGCCGTCGTGACCGGCGCCGGCGAGCCGGCCTATGCGGCCTCGCTCCACATCTGCTTCAATCGTCTGGATGCCGCGCGCGCGGCGCTGATCGAGGGACTGGCGCACGAATCCAGCCGCGACGACGTGCTTGCCTGGGTGCAACCTGCCGATGCGGTGCCGATGCAGAGCGAATATGGCCGAAGAATGGACGCGCGCGGCCAAGCGCTCCGCCGCGACCCCGAATTGCTTGCCGCGGTGGCCCGTTACGGCCGGATCCTGCCCTATCCGCTGAGCGCCGGCGCCCCGCTCGAGGAGCCGCCCCCTAAGCCTTGATGCGCGCGATGATCCTGCGCATGGCTGCGCGCGGCAGGAAGCGGCTGGCCTGGGCGCCGATCTTGGTGGCGGCACCCGGCACCACCACCGCCCGGTTCCGGGCGAGGCCGGCAAGTCCCGCACGCACCACGGCGCCCGGCTCTGCGGCGATCTTCGCCAGTCTGCCGCCACCTGCGCCGGCCACATCGAAGAATTCGGTGGCGGTCGGACCCGGGCACAAGGCGGTGACATGGACGCCGCTGCCTTTCGTCTCCTGGTGGAGCGCTTCGGTGAGCGAAAGGACGAAGCCTTGCTGGCATAATAAACGGCCATGTTCGGCCCGGCTTGGAAGGCGGCGGTGGAGGCGACGTTGAGGATGAAGCCGCGGCGCCGCGCGAGCATCGGCGGGAGCGCAAGGCGGCAGAGCTGCGTGAGCAGGCGGACGTTGAGGTCGATCATCTCCGCCTGGCGGTCCGCCGGAAGCTCGGCGAAGCGGCCGGCGAGGCCGAAGCCGGCATTGTTGATCAGCGTCTCGACGAACAGGCCGCGGCGCTCCGCATCGTGGAAAAGGGCGGTCGCCGCGCCGGGAGCGGCGAGGTCCGCCGCCACGACATGCGCCTTGCCGCCAAGCTCGGCCGCGAGCGCGTCGAGCCGGTCGCGGCGGCGGGCGACGAGGATCACATCGTCGCCGCGCGCGGCGCATTCGCGGGCGAAGAGCGCGCCGAGCCCCGCCGACGCGCCGGTGACGAGCGTCGCAGGGCGGGGCTCGGCCAACGGGTTCAGGCCCTGAGGCTCGCTTTCACGATCTTGCCGGGCGTGCGCGGCGGCTCGCCCTTGGGCAGCGCGTCGACATGCTCCATGCCTTCCACGACATTGCCCCAGACGGTGTACTGGCGGTCGAGGAAGGTCGCGTCGCCGAAGCAGATGAAGAACTGGCTGTTGGCGCTGTTCGGGTCGCTGGTCCGCGCCATCGAACAGGCGCCGCGGACATGCGGCTCGGACGAGAATTCGGCCTTGAGGTTCGGCTTCTTGGAGCCTCCCGAGCCGGTGCCGGTCGGATCGCCGCCCTGCGCCATGAAGCCGGCAATGACGCGGTGAAAGGTTACGCCGTCGTAAAAGCCTTCGGAGACCAGCTCCTTGATCTGCGAAACGTGGCCGGGCGCGAGATCCGGACGCAGGCGAATGACGACGTCGCCGCCGCTGTCGAGGTTCAGGACCAGGGTGTTGAGTTCGTCGGACATGGTGGCAGTCTCCTGATACGTGGCCAACTCCGTTCGTCCCGAGCAAGGGCCGAGTAGGCGAAGCCGTATCGAGGACCGGCGTCGAGGGACCTTCCTCGAAACCGATCCCTCGACACGCCGTCTCGACAGGCTCGACGGCTACTCGGGACGAACGGCCGTGGCCGAATGGCTGCGCTCTAGGCACCCGCGCGGCTCGAAGCCAGCCCGTATCGACAGCGCCGGCCCTCCGGCCTATCGAGCGCGCAGGCAAAGGCTCCAGCGGGGGAAGGGCGATGGGCGACAGCGATCTCGATACGCCCGAAGGGGCGGTGGGCCATCCGAGCGCCAACACGCTCGCGAACGCGGCCGAGAACCGGCTGGACGAGGACGACCGGCTCAAGCCGGAATTCATCCAGATGGTGCTCGACCTCGTCGAAATCGGCGACATAGACGGCGCCCGCGCCGTGCTCGAGCCGCTCCACCCGGCGGACGTCGCCGACCTGTTCGAGCTCGTCGATCACCACCAGCGCGTCGCGCTTGCCGCCGCGCTCGCCGACTTCCTCGATGCCGACGTGCTCGCCGAGATGAACGACTGGGTCCGCGAGGAGATCGTGGACACGCTCGAGCCGTCGGAAGTCGCCGAGATCGCCGGCGAGATGGAGACGGACGACGCCGTCGCCATGATCGAGGACATGGAGGAGGACGAGCAGCGCGCCGTCCTTCGCCAGCTCGACCCGGACGACCGCGCGGCGATCGAACAGGCCTTGTCCTACCCCGAGGAATCCGCCGGCCGGCTGATGCAGCGCGACCTGATCGCGGTGCCCGAGCATTGGACGGTCGGACAGGTGATCGACTATCTGCGCGCCGGCGACGGCCTCGCGACCGACTTTTGGGAAGTGTTCGTGGTCGACGGCCGCCACCATCCCGTCGGCACCATGCTCCTGTCCTGGATCCTGAGGGCGCAGCGGCACGTCACCGTTGCCGAGATCATGAAGCGCGAGCAGACCTTGATCCCGGTCGACATGGACCAGGAGGAGGTGGCGCTCCGCTTCCAGAAATATGCTTTGATCTCCGCCGCCGTGATCGACCAGGCGGGCCGCCTCGTCGGCATGATCACGGTCGACGACGTCGTCCACATCATCCAGGAAGAAGCGTCGGAGGACGTCCTCCTGATGTCCGGCGCCGGCGACGAGGGCGACATCAACCAGCCGCTGCGCGACAGTTATCGCGCCCGAATCCGCTGGCTGATCACCAATCTCGGCACCGCGCTCGTCGCGTCGTCCATCATCTGGCATTTCGGCGCGGCGATCGAGCAGATGGTGGCGCTCGCCGCTTTGATGCCGATCGTGGCGTCGATCGGCGGCAATGCCGGAACGCAAACCATGGCGGTCGCGGTCCGCGCCCTCGCCATGAACCAGCTCACCCGGTCCAACACGGTGCGGACGATCTTTCGCGAAGTGCGCCTCGCTTTGTTGAACGGCCTTACCGTCGCCGCGCTCGTCGGCCTTGGCGCCGGAATCGCCTTCTGGAATCCGCAGCTCGGCGGCGTGATCGCGGCCGCGATGCTGATCAACATCCTGATCGCGGGGCTCGCCGGCGTCGTGTTGCCGGTGCTGCTCGACCGGTTCGACCAGGATCCGGCGGTGGCCTCGTCCGTGTTCCTGACGATGATCACCGATTCCATGGGCTTTCTCGCCTTTCTCGGGCTTGCCGTGGCATCGGGGCTCGTCGGCTAAACTCTTGATCGCTTGCGGAAAAAACGGCATTGGACCGGCCCATGGGGCATCTTAACATCAGCAAGGTCGCGGTCGGCTGCGCCAGCTTCGACGCGCTTGAAAAGCGCCAGCGCCTGCGCCTCAGCGACGGCGTGGTGCCGATCCTGACGCGCTTCATGCCCAAGCGCGCTGACGAGCTGGTCGGCGGCTCGATCTACTGGATCGTCAAGCATCGGATCACGGCGCGTCAGACGATCCTCGGCTTCGACACGCGCGCCGAGGACCGGCGCACGGTGATCCGGCTCTCGCCAGAGCTGGTGCCGGTAAAGGCGCTTGCCAAGCGCGCCCACCAGGGCTGGCGCTACCTCGCGCCGGAGGATGCGCCGGCGGATTATGACGGCGACGACGACGGCATGATGGCGCTGCCGGCGCGCTTGTCGAACAAGCTGGCGAGCCTCGCGCTGATCTGATCCGAGATGCGCGGCCGGAGGCTAGCGCCTCGCCCCCGTCCCGCACCGGACCTGCCCGGCGCTGAGGCCGCTGACCGTGCATGCGGCGGCGCCCGCGATGTCGACCTCGCCGATTCCGGTGGCATTCACGCGCGCCTCGCGCACCACCGTCGCGGACACGCGGCCGGCCGTGTCGGTGGAAATGTTGGCGCCCTGCGCGGTGAGCGCCGAGGCGTCGAGTTCGGCCCATCCGTGGACGCTTGCGCGAAGCTGCGCGGCGCGGCCGGCGACCTCGATGCGGCCCGACCCGAGCAGCCCGATGGTCAATGTGTCGGCCTGCACCTCCGGCGCCGCGATCCGCCCGCTGCCTTCCACGGCAAGGTCGAGGCGCAGCAGGCCGCGAAGGGGCCCCAGGCTGAGGCTTCCGGCGCCGTTGACGCTCGCCGCGCGCAGCGTGCGCGTCGATAGCTCGATGGTCACCGGCCCGGCGGCCGCGCCCGGATAGCCGCCCCAGGAGGAGCGGTTCGGCCGGATGCGCAGAGTCGTGCCCTGGACGTCGATTGAGACGCGGTCCAGCGCCTGCGCGCTCCCCGTCGCGGCCGCGCCCGGCGACCGGCCGGTCGCGAGGCGGACCTGGTAGGGACCCTCGACGACGATGCGGTCGAACTCGGTGACGCTGAAGCGCCGCTCGGCGCCCGCTGCGGGCGGAGCGGCGAGGAAGGCGGAAGCGGCGGCGAGCGCCAGTGCGGCCATGATCCTGTTCATGGCCGCGACCATGGCGCAGAATGGTTAACGGTCAATCACTTCCCGCGGGTGCCTGTCAGGCGTTGCAGCGCACGTTGCCGGGGCCGCGCTGGTCGATTTGGCAGCGCGCCGGACCGGATACGGTGACGTCGCCGGGGCCCATGAGCGAGACCTGCGCCGTTTCCGTCGCGTGGGCGCGAACGTCGCCGGAGCCCATCAATGAGACGGCGAGGGTGCGGCTCTGGAGCCTCCCGGCCTCGACGTCGCCCGAGCCGGCGAGGCGGATCCCGGTGCTCTGCGCCGTCCCGGCCGCGTGGATTGCACCGGATCCCGCAAGGTTGAACGCCGCTTCGCCGACGCTCAGCCGGGCGATGTTGATGTCGCCCGATCCGGACATGTTGCCGGCGAAACGGGCGCCCTCCACCCGGTCGACGTTGATGTCGCCGGAACCCGTGAGGTTCACCCCCGCAAGCGAAGGCACCGTCACGTGCACCGTGACGGTCCGGTCGCGGCCGAACATCGATCGGAAGTTCGAACCGTCGCGAAAGCCGATCCGCAGATCGCCGTTCACCACCGCGATCTCCAGCCGCTCCACCATCTCCGCATCGCCCTCCGCCCGCACCGAAGGCGCGCCGCCGACAGTGACGTTCACGTCGGAGGAGCCGGTCAGCGACACGGACTGGAACGCGCCAACCGGGAAGCTGCGCTGCGCCGACCGCCCGGCATCCCGGCGCGCCTGCTGCTGTTCCGCCTCGCTTTCGCGGGCGCCGGCGCTGCAGCCCGCAGCCGCAAGGGCAAGCATCGAAGCCGTGAGGATCGCCGAACCGCGCATCGTTTCTCTCCCGCTGTGTTGTGTACATAATACACATCATAACGGGATCGTGCAAGCCGCAACGAAAAACGCCGGCGCCGAGGGGAATCCCCGGCGCCGGCGCTCGTTCGTTCGAACCGGGTGAGGGCTGTCAGGCCGGCACCTTGTCCTTGTTGTAGATGGCCGCGGCCTTGTTCAGGATCTCGAGGATCTTCTCGAGCGCCTTGGGCTCGTCGACCTGCTCGACGGCGGCGAGTTCGCGGGCAAGGCGGCTCGAGGCGGCTTCGAAGATCTGACGCTCCGAATAGCTCTGCTCCGGCTGGTCGTCGGCACGGAACAGGTCGCGAGTCACCTCGGCGATCGACACGAGGTCGCCCGAATTGATCTTCGCTTCATATTCCTGGGCGCGGCGCGACCACATGGTGCGCTTGACCTTCGGCTTGCCCTTGAGCGTCGCCATCGCCTCCTGCATCGTCTTGTCGGAGGACAGCTTGCGCATGCCGACGCTTTCCGCCTTGTTGGTCGGAACGCGCAGCGTCATTTTTTCCTTTTCGAAGCGAAGGACGTAGAGTTCGAGCTGCATGCCCGCAATGTCCGTGCTCTGGAGCTCGACCACACGGCCGACGCCGTGCTTCGGGTACACCACATAATCGCCAACATCGAAGCTGAGCGCTTTCGCTGCCATTTATCGACCTTCCTTTGGAAACCGCAAAACGGTGCCGGTCCGCATCGCCCCTTCGAGACGCTCCCAGACGTTGTTTGCGGCGATTCTCTAGACCACCAGGAGCGGACCGTGAGGCGGTTCCGCTGCGATAGGCCTCTTATAAACGAAAACGCCGCAAAAAGCTACCCTTTTGCCGCGGCAGCGCGAGAGGCCCGTTTCAGAAGGAAACGGGACTTGGCGGGCTCAAGCCGATCCATCATCCCCGTCATTCCCGCGAAAGCGGGAATCCAGCGGGCGTTTATGAAACGCCGGGGCGAACTCAGCCTCCCACTGAATTCCCGCTTCCGCGGGAATGACGGCGAGGGCGCCCCTCGCCTCGATCAGTCGCCCTCGCCGGGGGTCGCCGAGAAATATTTCTCGAACTTGCCGTCCTCACCCTTATGCTCGTCCGCGTCGGCCGGGCTGTCCTTCTTGCGCGTGATGTTCGGCCATTCGGAAGAATAGGTCGCGTTCACCTCCAGCCACTTTTCGAGGCCGTTCTCCGTATCGGGAAGAATGGCCTCGGCCGGGCATTCGGGCTCGCAGACGCCGCAATCGATGCACTCGCTGGGGTTGATGACGAGCATGTTCTCGCCTTCGTAGAAGCAGTCCACCGGGCACACCTCCACGCAATCCATATATTTGCAGCGGATGCAGGCATCGGTGACGACGTAGGTCATGGTCTTCTCTCCCGGACGGCGGCCATCCCTTATTCGTCGCCGGCTTCGCTCGTCAACGTTTGTCCCGCCGCCTCCGACAGGTCCGTGTAAAGGGCGCGCGCTTCGGGCGCCGGGCCGCGGCGCGCAGGGAGCGCCTCGATCCTGAGGATACGCACGCTGCCGCGCTGCGCGAAGCTCAAGACGTCGCCGACGCGAACGGCGGCATGGGCGCGATCCACGATCCGGCCGGCGATGCGGATGCGGCCTTCCTCCGCCAAGCTCTGGGCGAGCGAGCGAGTCTTCACGATGCGCGCGAACCACAGGAACTTGTCGAGGCGCAGGCTCTCGCCCTCAGCCACGGCGGAGCTCGGCAAGGGCGGCGAAGGCATGGCCGGCGTCGGGCCGGGCCTCGGGCGCACGCCGGCCGCGGCCTTTGTATTTCCACTCGGCTTCGGCCGAGGCCTG
>DASVQT010000095.1:0-21602 GCA_036388975.1 Allosphingosinicella sp.
GTACCGGCGGGACCTGCGGCCTTCTACCCCTCCACCACCCTTCGGGTGGTTCCCCTCCCCATCTTGCGATGGGGAGGAATGAGGGCCCCTCCTCCTCCCACCTAGAAAAAGGCCGGGAAATCGACTATGTGGGGGGCCTCATGACAGCATTGATGACCATCCCCGGGCACATCGACCCGGTTCCCGTGCCGCGCCCCGACTTCGTGTCGGAAGACGCGCGCGTCGACCTTGTCGGCCTCTCCAAGGCGCAGATCCGCGCGGCGCTCGCAGACGCCGGGCTGGACGAGCGGCAGGCGAAGCTTCGCGCCAAGCAGATCTGGCACCAGATCTACAATCGCGGCGCGACCACCTTCGAAGCGATGAGCGACATCGCCAAGCCGCAGCGCGCCTGGCTTGCCGAGCGCTTCGTGGTCGGCCGCCCGGACGTGGTCGTGCAGCAGGTCTCGACCGACGGGACGAGGAAGTGGCTGCTCAAGACCCGCGACGGCCACGATTACGAGATGGTCTTCATCCCGGACGCCGATCGCGGCACGCTCTGCGTCTCGAGCCAGGTCGGCTGCACGCTCAATTGCCGGTTCTGTCACACCGGCACGATGAAGCTGGTGCGCAACCTGCACCCGTCCGAAATCGTCGGGCAGGTGATGCTGGCGCGCGACGCGCTGGGCGAATGGCCGAGCCAGCCCGAGGGGCGAATGCTCTCCAACATCGTCATGATGGGCATGGGCGAGCCGCTCTACAATTTCGACAATGTCCGCGACGCGTTGAAGATCGTGATGGACGGGGACGGGCTGGGCCTGTCGCGGCGCCGGATCACGCTCTCCACCTCCGGCGTGGTGCCGATGATGGCGCGGGCCGGCGAGGAGATCGGGGTCAACCTCGCCGTCTCGCTTCACGCGGTCACCAAGGAGATTCGGGACGAGATCGTGCCCCTGAACCGCAAATACGGGATCGAGGAGCTGCTCCAGGCCTGCGCCGACTATCCGGGCGCCAACAATGCGCGGCGGATCACGTTCGAATATGTGATGCTGAAGGACAAGAACGACAGCGACGACCATGCGCGCGAGCTCGTCCGCCTGATCAAGAAGTACAAGCTTCCGGCCAAGGTGAACCTCATTCCGTTCAACCCCTGGCCGGGCGCGATCTACGAATGTTCGGACCCGGACCGGGTGCAGCGTTTCTCGGACCTCGTCTATGAAGGCGGCATCTCCGCGCCGATCCGCCGGCCGCGCGGGCGCGACATCATGGCCGCCTGCGGGCAACTCAAGTCCGCCGCCGAGAAGAAGAGTCGGGCGGAGCTGGACCGGATCGCGGAAGAGAAGCAGGCGGCGCTCGCCTGACACGAAAAGGGCCGCTTTCCCTCTGACGAGACCGTAATTTCCCGGTAGTGCGATGAGCGGTTGAGCGCGTTTTTTCCTTTTTTTACTTCAACTTGGCTCAACCGGCCTTGCCATTTGAATGCTCGCCTCTAGGCTCCATCACCGCGCAGTAAGCGGGGGGCATGTTCGCGTTGCAGGAGCTTGGGTCAGCATTTCGTCGGTGGGCGTTCGCCCTGCTTCTGCTCTGCGCGACCTATGCTGCATCGCCCGTGCAGGCGCAGGTGCCTTCGGTGCTCGAGGAAATCTCGCTGGTGACGCAGGATGCGAACCAGGCCTCCTTTCTTTTCCGATTCTCGCCCGCCGAGCCGCTGAGCGCGGCGGTGAACAACAATCCGGTGCGGCCCGAGCTGGTGCTGCGCAACACGCTGCGCGCGCCGCGGGTGGCGCAGAGTCGGGGGTGGAACAGCCTGGTGCGGCGCATGGCGCTGGACAGCGTCAACGGCGACCTCATCGCGCGGTTCGAAACGTCCGAGCCGTCGCGAGTCGCGGCGGCGCCGGCCGGCGACCGCGTCGTGCAGGTGACGATCACGCGAATCACCAATGAGGAAGCGGCGGGGACGCGGCCGCTCGGGTCGGCGGGCGAACCGGTCGTGCCGGCGAGCAACCTTCCCGCTTATACGGGCGGCAGCGGCATTCCGGGCTACACGCCCGGCGACAGCTACGAGCTGGTGCACCTTCGCTATGCGGACGTTTCGGAAGTGATCGGCCTTTTGGTCGAGGGCGAGACGATCCAGCCGAACAACGTCTTCATCCGCCGCGAGCCGGGCTTCGGCTCGCCCGCGTCGAGCAACCAGCCCAATTATACCAGCGCGCAAAACCAGGCGCAGCGCGAAAGCATTCCGCTCGGCCAGTCCTTTCCCGGCACCGGGCTCGGCGTCGACCGGCGCCTCAATGCCATTTGGGTGACCGGGACGCCGGAGCGGATCGAGCGGGTCAAGCAGCAGATCGCGCTGATCGACGTGCCGGTCGACTCGGTGATCCTCGAAACGCAGTTCGTGGAGCTGACCGAACAGGGCGTGCGCAACCTCGGCATCGACTTCAACAATGCGGCCGGGCAGCTCGGCGCGGGCAGCGCGGCGACCGGCGCCAACCTGCCGTTCGGGACCAACCCGACCTCCGTGCTGCTCTCGGGCGCGCTGCAGGCGGCGATCTACGCCCAGGTGCAGCGCGGCGAAGGGCGCATCGTGTCGCGCCCGCGAATCGCGGCGCAGAGCGGGTCCACCGCCAAGATCATCACCGGCGACGCGCTGCCGATCCTCACCAACATCACGCTTTCGGGCGTGAACGGCGTGTCGCAGCAAGTGCAATATGTGAACGTCGGCGTGACGCTGCAGATCGCGCCGCGGGTCAGCCCGGACGGGTTCGTCACGTCGCAGATCTACGGCGTGGTCTCGTCGGTGACCGGCTATTCGCAGGGTTATCCGACGATCAGCCAGCGCGAGGCCGAGACTTCGGCTTCGGTGCGCGACGGCGAGACCTTCGTGATCGGCGGCTTGACCCAGGAGAACAGTCTTTCCTCAAGGTCTCGCGTGCCGGGGCTCGGTGACGTTCCAGTCGTCGGCAACTTGTTTCGCAACCGGCGGTCGACGCGCTCAAGAACCGAGCTCTACATCGTCATCACGCCGCGCATCGTTCGCCACCGCCGCTTCGAACAAAGCACGGCGGAAACGCCTGCGGAAAATACGGTGCCGGCGGCGGAGCCGCAGTGACTGTTGCGGCGAACCGAAATAAAATGAGCTAAACCGTTCGTTATTAACCATTTTTGATTCGACAAGACGCCACATGCCTTTAGTCTCTGTTACCAGGCGATGACAGCTTCGATCGTCGCCGAATAACAGGAGAATATGGGGTGCTGAAACTTTCAGTTCTTATCGCGTCCGGCGTTTCGCTGGCTGCTTTGGCGCAGCCGGCGCAGGCTCAGAACCGCGGCGACAAGATTGCCGACAGCTATATTTGCGTGTTCGAGCGCGGGTCCGTCTCCCGCGGCAATGCGCAGGCCGAAGCCAATCGCGCGGCGCAGGCCGGCGGCGCGCAGGTCTCGCACGTCTACAGCGTCGCCATTCAGGGCTTCGCGGCGCGCATGAGCGCCCAAGGCGCCGAGCGCATGCGCGCGGCCAATCCGAACATCGCTTATTGCGAGCAGGACCAGGTGGTTGCGGCCGGTCCGGTCCAGGCGGCCGGCCAGCCGGTCGGCGGCACCGCGGTGCAGCCCGCGCAGGAGACGCCCTGGGGCATCGCGCGCGTCGGCGGCGGCGTTGCCGGCAACTTCGCGACGGCGTGGGTGATCGATTCGGGCATCGACCTGACCCACCCGGACCTCAACGTGGACCGCACGCGCAGCCGCAGCTTCCTGTCCCGCGACACGTCGCCGCAGGACACGAACGGCCACGGCACCCACGTCGCCGGCACGATCGCCGCTTATGACAATGCGATCGGCGTGATCGGCGTCGCTCCGGGCGCTCCGGTGGTGGCGGTTCGCGTCCTCGACCGCCGCGGCAGCGGCACCACGTCGGGCGTGATCGCCGGCGTCGACTATGTCGCGCAGAACGGCCGCCCGGGCGACGTCGCCAATATGAGCCTCGGCGGCGGCGTTTCGACCGCGCTCGACTCGGCCGTGGTCAATGCCGCCGCGGGCGGCGTCCGCTTCGCCCTCGCCGCCGGCAACGAGAGCGACCACGCCAACAACCACTCGCCGGCCCGCGCCAACGGGGCGAACGTGTTCACCGTGTCCGCGTTCAGCAACGGCGACCGCTGGGCGAGCTATTCGAACTTCGGCAACCCGCCGATCGAATATGCCGAGCCCGGCTCCGCGATCAAATCGACCTGGCTTTCGGGCGGCTACAACACGATCAGCGGCACCTCCATGGCGACGCCGCACCTCGCGGGCCTGCTGCTCGCGGGCGCTGTCCGCGTCGGCGGCAACGTGATCGGCGATCCCGACGGCAATGCGGATCCGATCGGCGTCCGCTGATCCGATCCCTTTGCTGAACGAAAGGCGGAGCGGCTCGAAAGGGCCGCTCCGTTTTCGTGTCCGCGCACCCTTGCCACCGGACCGCCGCGCCCCTTAACCCGCGACGCTTGAGCGAAACCGACGACCCGAAATGCTTCCTTTGCGCGCGCCCGCTCGGACGGCGCACGGAATGGCATCATCCGGTGCCCAAGAGCCGCGGCGGGCGGGAAACCGTGCCGGTGCATCCGATCTGCCACCGGGCGATCCATGCGGCTTTGTCCAACAAGGAACTGGAAAAGGACTATGCGACCGCGGACGCGCTGAGGGCGCATCCGGAGGTTGCGAAGTTCGTGGCCTGGGTCCGGGACAAGGATCCGGATTTCCATGCGCCGACGCGGAGGAGGAAGGGATGATTCCTCCCTGTCGCCGCAGGCGATGGGGAGGGGGACCATGCGGAGCATGGTGGAGGGGTAAGGTGACGAGGCCTGCGCCTTTTACCCCTCCACCACCCTTCGGGTGGTCCCCCTCCCCATGCTCCGCATGGGGAGGGGTTAGGCCTCCAATTCGATGTCCCAGTAGAGATAGTCGCGCCAGGTCTGGTGGAGGTAGCCCGGCGGGAAGCTGCGGCCGTTTTCCTGGAGCTGCCAGCTCGTCGGGCGGATCGGGCGGCGGTGGAGGTGCATGTGCGCCTGGAGCGGGGTGCGGCCGCCCTTTCGCAAATTGCAGGGCGCGCAGGCCGTGGTGACGTTTTCCCAGCTCGTTCGTCCGCCCTGGGCGCGGGGAACGACATGGTCGAAGGTCAGCTCCTTCGGGTCGCCGCAATATTGGCATTCGAACCGGTCGCGAAGGAACAGGTTGAAGCGGGTGAAGGCGGGATATTCGGACGGGCGGACATATTGGCGAAGCGCGATCACCGAAGGGAGGTGCATGGCGCGGGTGGGGCTGTGGACTTCGCGCTCGTAGTTGGCGACGATGTCCACCCGCTCCAGGAACACGGCCTTGACCGCGGTCTGCCACGGCCACAGGCTCAAGGGATAATAGCTGAGCGGAGTATAATCGGCGTTGAGAACGAGCGCGGGACAGCTGTCTGGATGGCGGAGAATGTCGGGGTGGTACAAGCAAAGGCCTCCCGTTTCGCGGAGACTCCCCGAAACGCCGCCCCAAAGCCCTGTCGCACCCAGAACGAGGGAGAGTGCGGCGCTTGCGGCCTCGTCTCCTGTTCCGCCACACGTTCGCAAGGAAGCGTGACGCCATTATGACACCATATGGCGCGACTCCCGGTCAAGAGCCAAGTTGCTCGAAAGCTTGCCGATGAGCCGCGTCGTAACCCGCTTCGCGCCCTCGCCGACCGGGCGGCTCCACCTCGGCCACGCTTATTCCGCCATTCTCGCGCACGATCTTGCGCGGGCGGGCGGCGGCGCCTTTCTGCTGCGCATCGAGGACATCGATCCGGGGCGGAGCCGGCCCGAGCATGTCGACGGGATCATCGAAGACCTCGCGTGGCTCGGGCTGAACTGGGACGGCGAAATCGTCCACCAGTCGCAGCGGCTGGCGCTGTACGGCGCGGCGCTCGAACGCTTGCGCACGCGCGGGCTCGTCTATCCCTGCTTCTGCACACGCTCGGCGATCGCGGCCGAGATCGCGGCGAGCGCTTCGGCGCCGCATGGGCCCGACGGGCCACTCTACCCGGGCACCTGCCGGCGGCTCGCACCCGAGGAGCGGGCCCGCCGCATGGCCGCCGAGCCGCATGCGTGGCGCCTCGACACAGCGCGGGCCGTGGCCGCCGCACCTTTGCTCTACTGGGAGGACGGGGACACGGAGGTGCATGCCGAACCGGAAGCATATGGCGACGTGGTGCTGGCGAGAAAGGACGCGCCGGTCTCCTACCACCTGGCGGTGACCGTGGACGACGCGGCGCAGGGGGTCACGGACGTGGTGCGGGGCCGGGACCTGTATGCGGCGACGGACGTGCACCGGCTGCTCCAGGCGCTGCTCGACCTCCCCACCCCGCATTACCGGCACCATCCGCTGCTGACCGGCCCGGACGGGCGGCGGCTGGCGAAGCGGAACGGGGCGCCCAGCCTTGCCGAATTGCGCGCCGCCGGAGCCGATCCGGCGGCAATCGCCGCGGCGCTGCGCATGGGCGAAATGCCGTGTGGATATTCGGCCGGCGCTTCCTAGATAGGACGGCATGGACATCCTCCTCATCATTCTCATCGTCGCCGCCGCGGGCGCCACCCTGTTCGTGCTCGTCAAGGGCGTGATCGGAATGGCCCAGGGCCGCGACGTTTCCGGCGCCCGCAGCCAGGACCTGATGCGCAAGCGCGTGCTGTTTCAGGGCATCGCGATCCTGTTCGCGGTGCTGCTCATCATGATGATGCGCGGCGGCGGCTGATCATGGTGCGGCTGAACCGCATCTACACCAAGACCGGCGATGCGGGCGAAACCGGCCTTTCGGACGGATCCCGCATCCCGAAGGACCATAAGCGCGCGCAGGCGATCGGCGACGTCGACGAGACCAACAGCGCGCTCGGCATCGCCCTCCTCCATGTGACGGACGCGCGGCTCGCCGGCATGCTGCGCTCGATCCAGAACGAGCTTTTCGATCTCGGCGCCGATCTGGCGACGCCCGGCGAGGATTTCGCGCCGTCGGAAATGACGCTGCGCATCGTCCGGGACCAGATCGACCGGCTCGAGCGCGAGATCGACCTGATGAACGAGACTCTGGAGCCGCTCAGGAGCTTCATCCTCCCCGGGGCCGCCGGCGGCGCGGCTTATATCCACCTCGCCCGTGCGATCGCGCGGCGTGCCGAGCGCTCGGCCGTGGCCGCGGCGCGGGAGGTGGCGCTCAATCCGCTCGCGCTCATCTATCTCAACCGATTGTCCGACCACCTGTTCGTCGCGGCGCGCGCGGCGGCGCATGGCGAAGGCGGCGACATATTGTGGGCGCCCGGCGCGACGCGGAGCCATTAACATAGGTCAGTCGTTCGGAGGCATGATGGCTACGAACCCGAGCGCCGACACAGCTTCCGCCGACCGCTTCCGGGCCGTCCGGGCGCTGAGCCTCGCCATCGCCGCGCCGCTTTCCGATGCGGATGCGACGATCCAGCCGATGCCGGACGCTTCGCCCGCCAAATGGCATCTCGCGCACACGACCTGGTTCCTCGAAACCTTCGTGCTGCGCGACCATGTGCCCGGGCACCGGCCGTTCGATGAACGCTGGGCCTATCTCTTCAACTCCTATTACGAAGGCGAAGGCGAGCGGCATGCGCGGGTCCGGCGCGGCATGCTCAGCCGGCCGTCGCTCGACGAGATCCGGGGGTGGCGCGCGCATGTGGACGATGCGGTGGCGGCGGCGTTGCCGGGCCTGCCGCCCGAAGCCTTGGCGCTGGTCGAGCTCGGGCTCAACCACGAGCAGCAGCACCAGGAATTGATGCTGATGGACATGCTGGCGACTTTCGCCGCCAATCCGCTGCTTCCCGCCATGTTCGAGCCTGCGCCGCCTGCAGCGGCGGACGTGGCGCGGGAGATGGGCTGGATCGAGGGGCGCGAAGGGATCGTGCAGATCGGCCATGAGGGCGGCGGGTTCGCCTTCGACAATGAAGGGCCGAGGCACCGGGTGTTTCTCCAGCGCCATGCGCTCGCCGACCGCACCGTCACCAACGGCGCGTGGCTGAGCTTCATCGAAGCGGGCGGCTATGCCGATCCCAAGCTGTGGCTTGCCGACGGCTGGGCCTGGGTGCGCGCGGAAGGGATCGAGGCCCCGCTCTACTGGCAGCGCCCCGACGGCGCATGGCACCGCTTCGCGCTCGACGGCCTGGCGCCGGTCGATCCCGCCGCGCCCGTCTGCCACATCAGCTATTACGAAGCCGAAGCCTTCGCCCGCTGGGCCGGCGCCCGCCTCCCCACGGAAGCCGAATGGGAAGCGGCCGCCTCGGCCGAGGACCCCCACGGCGGCAACCAGCTCGACGAAGCCCGCGCGCCCCGCCCCAGGAAAGCGCCGCCGGCCGCTGCCGGCTTCTTCGGGGACGTGTGGGAATGGACGGGGAGCGCCTACCTCCCCTACCCCGGCTTCGCGGCGCCGGAGGGGACGGTGGGCGAGTATAACGGCAAGTTCATGGTGTCGCAGATGGTGCTGCGCGGCGGCTCCTGCGCGACGCCGCGCGGGCACGTCAGGGCGAGCTACCGCAATTTCTTCTACCCCCACCAGCGCTGGATGTTCTCCGGCCTGCGCCTCGCAAGGAACGGCTGACGTGAACGACATAAGGACGACGATCGCGGCCGATCCGGCTTTCCGGAGAGACGTGCTGGCGGGGCTCTCGCAGCCGAACAAGGCGGTGCCGGCGCGCTGGCTCTACGACCGGCGCGGATCGGAGCTGTTCGAGGAGATCACGCAGCTTCCGGAATATTATCCGACGCGGATCGATACGGCTTTGCTGGAGGCGCATTGCGGCGAGGTGGCGGAGATCGCCGGAATGGGCAATGTGATCGTGGAGTTCGGCGCCGGGTCGGTCGCCAAGACGCCGATCCTGCTGCGCTGCGTCCGCCCTTCGGCTTACGTCCCGATCGATATCAGCGGGGAATTCCTGCGCGAGTCCGTGGATGCGATGCGGGGCGAGTTTCCGGATCTTCCCGTCTATCCGGTGGAAGCGGACTTCATGCACGATCTGCCGCTGCCGAAGGCGGTCGCGGGGGAGCCGAAGCTGGGCTTCTTCCCGGGCTCGACGATCGGCAACATGATCCCGCGGACGGCCGTCG
This sequence comes from Allosphingosinicella sp., assembly GCA_036388975.1. Taxonomy (GTDB): domain Bacteria; phylum Pseudomonadota; class Alphaproteobacteria; order Sphingomonadales; family Sphingomonadaceae; genus Allosphingosinicella. The sequence continues at coordinate 9,085 of DASVQT010000095.1, forward strand.
ACCTGCTGCGGGCGATGAAGGCGGGGCTCGGCGTCGGGGCCTATCTGCTGATCGGGATGGACCGGGCGAAAAGCGCGGACGTGCTGGTTCCGGCCTATGACGATGCGGCGGGCGTGACGGCGGCGTTCAACTTGAACCTTCTCCACCGGATCAATGCGGAGCTGGGCGGCGACGTGCCGGTGGATGCCTTTCGCCACCGCGCCGTCTGGAACGAGCCGATGAGCCGGATCGAGATGCATCTGGAAGCGGTGCGGGCGGTGTCGTTCACGGTCGCCGGGCGGACCTTCTCCATGCGCGCAGGCGAGACGATCCACACCGAAAACAGCCACAAATACGGGCCCCGTGACGCCCGGCTTCTGCTTCGCGCGGCCGGCTGGAGCCCGGTTGCGGAGTGGACGGACGAAGGGGACAATTTCGCGCTGATCCTGGCGGAAGCGGAGGCGCCGAGGTTCGCGCCTTGATCTAGGCTCAACGTCCGAGCCTCCGTTCGGTCCGAGCGAAGTCGAGGACCGGGCCCGAGCGAAGCCGAGGGCTGCTCGGAGTCCGAAGTGTCTCGCTGCGCTCGACAGCGGTTCTCGACTTCGCTCGAACCGAACGGGTCGGGAGGCTGAGCGAGCCTTTCACCGGGCCGCGCGCTCCCCTTCCCCGCGCCGCCCGCCATTGCCCCTCGGCGGCCCGGTGGCTACATGGCAGGCGAGACGTTGCCGCCGGAGCCGATATGCTGATTGCCCTCATCCAGATCGTGATCATGCTCCTGACGGTGCTGTGGTGGATCATCGTGATCCAGGCGATCATGAGCTGGCTGATCATCTTCAACGTGATCAACATGCAGAGCGACTTCGTGCGCGGGCTTTCCCATGCGCTCGACCGGATCACCGAGCCGCTCTACCGGCCGATCCGGCGCGTGCTTCCTGACTTCGGCGGGATCGACTTCACGCCTTTGGTCGTTCTGCTGATCATCGTCGCGATCGACATCCTCCTGAGGGGCGCGGCGCGCGACCTCATTCTCAGCGGCTATTGATGGCGGCGGAGCGGATCGACGGAAAGGCATTCGCCGAGGGGCTGAGGGGACGCGTCGCCGCCGCGGCTGCCGACTTTTCAGCGCGAGCCGGGCGCAAGGCCGGTCTTGCGGTGGTGCTGGTCGGCGACGATCCGGCGAGCCAGGTCTATGTCCGCTCCAAGAACAAGGCGACGATAGAAGCCGGAATGGAGAGCTTCGAGCATCGCCTTCCGGCCGAGACAAGCGAAGCGGAGCTGCTCGCTTTGGTCGCGGCGCTGAACGGCGATCCCGCGGTGGACGGCATCCTGGTGCAGCTGCCGCTTCCCCCCGGCATCGACGAGCGCAAGGTGATCGAGGCAATCGATCCGGCAAAGGACGTGGACGGGTTCCACCCGATCAACGCCGGTCGGCTCGCGGTCGGCGAGGAGGCGATGGTGCCCTGCACGCCGCTCGGCTGCCTGATGCTGCTCAAGGCGCGGCGCGGCGACCTTGCCGGCCTGGACGCGGTGGTGATCGGGCGTTCGAACATCGTCGGCAAGCCGATGGCGCAGCTGCTGCTTCGCGAGAATTGCACGGTGACGCTGGCGCACAGCCGTACGCGCGACCTGGCGGCGGTGGTGCGGCGGGCCGACATCGTCGTCGCGGCGGTGGGGCGGCCGGAGATGGTGAAGGGCGACTGGCTGAAGCCGGGCGCCGCCGTGATCGACGTCGGGATCAACCGGGTGCCCGGCGCGGAAGAGGGCAAGACGCGGCTGGTGGGCGACGTGGATTATGAGAGCGCGAGCGCGGTCGCGGGGGCGATCACGCCGGTGCCGGGCGGCGTCGGTCCGATGACCATCGCGGTGCTGCTCCGGAACACGCTGGTCGCGGCGCATGCGCGCGCCGGGCTCGCGCCGCCGGAGGGGTTGGCGTGAACGAGATGGGCACCCTGTTCGTCTCGGCGTTCGTGACCTTGTTCGTGATCATCGATCCGCCGGGCTGCGCGCCGATCTTCGCGGGGCTGACGCGCGACGCGCCGGCCGTGCAGCGCCGGGCGATGGCGATCCGCTCCGTGCTGATCGCGGCGGGGATCCTGGTGTTCTTCGCCTTGCTCGGCGAGGATCTTCTCGAAGTGCTCGGGATCGGGCTGCCGGCGTTCCGGATCGCGGGCGGGATCATGCTGTTCATGATCGCGCTGGAGATGGTGTTCGAGCGGCGGACCGCCAGGCGCGAGCACCGCGCGCAGGAGGTGAGCGCCAGCCCGGAGCATGACGACGTTTCGGTGTTTCCGATGGGGATACCGATGATCGCCGGGCCGGGGTCGATCGCGTCCGTGATGCTGCTCGTCGGGCGCAGCGAGGGGCTTCAGGAGACTTTGGTGGTGTTCGCCGCGCTCGCGTCCGTGCTGGTGCTGACCTGCCTTTCGCTGCTCGCGGCCGGGCCGCTGATGCGGCTCTTGGGGAACAAGATGGAGGCGATGCTGACGCGCCTGCTTGGTGTGATCCTTGCGGCGCTGGCCGCGCAGTTCGTGATCGACGGGATCAACAACGCAATCAGCGTTTGACGACGCGCCACATGCGGTAGGGCGAGTCGGCGGGCAGCGCCACGCGGTCCAGCCAGGCGGGCGCCTGGCCGCGGGCGAGCTGGCGGTAGAAGCCGTTCGGCGCTTCGGCCGAATAAACGGTGGATTCCGACAGGTTCGGGCAGATCAGCACATAGTCGATCCGGTAGCGCTGCACCGTCGCCAGCGCGTTTTCGGGCGTGCCGCGGAAGGTGCGCATCACGTCGATGATCTGGCGCTCGTTGCGGTGATACGGGCCGATGATCGCATTGTGGTGCGTCATGGTGATGAGGCGCGGGCCGAGATCGACGAAGGTCAGGACGTTGCCGCGCGGCTGAAGCGCGACGGGGCGCAGCGCCGGTCCGGTCGGGCAGCGGGCATTGGCCTGCGCGACGTGGTTGCGCGGCGGGGCCGGCGTTTCCGGCACGAGGCGCAGGGCGTACATGGTGAGGTAGCCTGAGAAGAGCAGAGCCGCGAGGGCGACTCCGGCCGCGGCCAGCGCGAGGCTGCGCCGCGCGTGGAGCCAGACGAGGACCAGCCAGGCGAGCGCGGCGGCGCCGGTGACCGACAGGAGCTGGGCGGCGGGGCCGGCGCGGGTCTGCCAGGCGAGAAGCCCGGTGGCGAGCAGGCCGAGGAGGAAAAGGCCGCCCCAGACGATCGCTCGGTCCGCATCGCGGCGGCTGCGCCAGATCATGACGAGGTAGCCGATCAGGCCGAGAATGGGGAGCGTGCCGGTGTTGGCGGCGGTCTTCCAGCCGTGGCGCCAGATCGGCATCGCTTCGCGCACCCGGCTCAGCCACAATTGCTCGAGCTCGGGCGAGGATTGTTCGAGCCGGCCGAGGCAGTGCGGCCACATCAGCCCGAAGGCCGCGCCGACCGCCACGCCCCCCGCCGCGGCGGCGGCGAAGCGGACGAGGCGCTTTTCCGGCGACCAGGCGGCGAGCGCGACCGAAAGCGCGCCGGCGAGGATCATGGCCGACAGCCAGACGGGCGAAAGCGCGTCGCAAACCGCGGCGCGGTTCGCTTCGGAGGTGAAGACCAGATAGGAAAAGGCGCATCCGCCGGCGAGGCTCGCGCCGTAAGCGAAGAGGCGGCGCGCCTCCTCGCGGTTCCAGATCCACATGAACACGGCCACCGCGCCGGCGATGGCGAGATAGGGCAGCATCTCCATGCCGATGGTGAGCGACAAGGCGGTCGCGGCGCCGAGCAGCACGCCGCCGCGCGCCCGCTTCGGATCGGAGAGCGCCATGACGCAGAGCGCGACCATGGCGAGCTGCCAGCCGTGATGATCGATGCGCAAAGGCAGGAACATGCCCCGCACCGACGCGCCGCAGAGAAGCAGAGCGAGCGCGATCGGGTAGGCGTAAGGCGAGATGAGGCGCCGTGCCGTCACCGCGAGCGCCGTCATCAACACGGCAAGCGGCAGCATGGGCGCGAGCGTCACCGCCACGCGCTCGGCAGGCGCGCCGCCCATGAACGGCGTGAGGAGGAGCTTGATGCCGGCGATCGGCAGGTCGACGAGGCGGGACCAGTGGATGTCCGCGCCGTAGGGCGGGTTCATCCGGTACTGGCGCAGGTCGTACCAGCCTTGCCCTTCGAGAAGGGCGCGGACCTGCATCATGCGCATATTGTCGTCGGTGTCGCCGAGCGCGAACCAGTGGATGCCCCACCAGCGCTGCCAGATCATCCAGGCCGCGGTGCCGATCCAGAACAAGGCGGTGACGGTCCGCCAGCGCGTCTCGACAAGCGTGCCGAGAGCGCCCCCCGCCTTCTGCACCCCCCGAAACGCCACCGCCGTCCCCGCTTTCCAAGCCCGTCCCAGCGCATTAGTCGGTCGGGTGCAAAGGGCAAGGGCGGGGCCGGACCGAAGAATGAAGCTGCTGAGGGAGAATAAGGAGCTCGTCGGGCAGGTGATCCGCTTCGGCATGACCGGCGTGCTGCTGACCCTGCTCGTCGCCGGCGGCTACTGGATCGCGGCGGACGTGTTCGGCATCGAGCCGATGCTGTCCATGACGCTCAACTATCTGGTGTTCACGGCCCTGGGCTACGTCCTCCACAGCCGGTTCAGCTTCAAGGGGCATGGCGACCGGGACAATCCCAGCGCGCGGACCATCCGCTTCTTCATCGTCAACACGACCGGCTTCCTCGCCAACCAGTTCTTCGTCTGGCTGCTGGTGAAGCAGATGGAGGGGCCGGTCTGGTGGTCGGTGATCCCGATCGTCTTCGTGACGCCGCTCCTCACCTTTTCGCTCAACCGGCGCTGGGTGTTCGCCTGAGCTTGTCGGCGGGCTCGCGCATCACGCGGTAGAGGCGGCTGGTGCCGCTCTGCCAGATCGGCTGGAGATCCTCGGCGAAGGCGGGATCGAAGCGCGGCGGATCGATCGTCCAGACATAATCGAAGGCGTCGCGCGGGAAATGCGCCATGGCTTCGTTCATCGAGCGCCAGACTTCGCGGCCGCAGGGACGCGGGGTCACGACCTGGGTGGGATCGCGCATGAAGGGCCAGGCCTTGCGATAGCGCACGTCCAGAAGCTGGGCGCCGGCCATGGTCCACTGATCGTTCGAGAAAGCGTGGCGCCGGACCATGGCGAGGCCGGGAAGGTGGAGCAAGCGGCTCATGCCCCAGGGCTCGCGGCAGTTGCGCCCGATGAACGAGACCATCCGGGCGCCGCGCGGGACGTGCTCCAAAGCGGCGAGCTCGCGGTCGAAGCTGCGGTCGTAGAGGACCATGCTCGCGGTGGTGGCGCCCGTGCGGACGAGAACGAAGGCGAGGGACGCGACGGCGAGGCCCTTCATGAACCTGGCGCCGGTGCCTTCGGGGAAGCGGATGGCGATCAGGCCGACGGCAAAGAGATAGGGCGCGAGGCGCATGTCGGCGTAAGCCGAGCCAAAGACGATGCGCGGAAGGACGATGAAGACGATCGACAGAAAGAGCGCGGAAGCGGCGAGGTTGCGCGAAAAATGGATGCGCCGGCTCACCATCGCCCAGAAGATGACCAGGCCGCAAAGCGCGAGCGAAACGGTGTCGAACAGCTCCCACCGGTCGCGCAGCGCCGAGCGCAGCCAGATGAGCTTGGCATCGAAGTTGAGCCAGTCGCCGGTCTGTCCGCCCGAGCCTTCGCCCCGCCAGAGCAGCATCAGGATCATCGGCGGGGCGAGCGACAGGCAGTGAAGGCCGGCGCGCAGGCCCGATTTGACGAGGCCCTGGCCCCGGTCGAACTGGCGGACGAGCTCGGCCGAGAAAGCGAGAACGCCGAGCGTGCCCCAGCCGAAGGCGTGGCAGATCCACAGCAGAATGGAGACCGGCACCATGATGGCGGCGCGCAGCGGGGTGCGCCCGAGCCGCGCCAGCCTCAGCCACAGGCCGAAGGCGAGAAAGGCGAGCGCCATGGACAGCGCATAGTTCACGAAGCCGAACAGGAAGGGAAAGTTGTAGGCGAACGGGACGGCGAGCATGGCGGTGGGCGGAATGCGGCCATGGACTTCGCGCGCGACCCAGAGGAATCCGGCCACGGTCAAGGCGGGAATGGTGACGACGATGAGCTTCACGGCGAGCTCGAGCCCTAAAATGGGCGCGAGCGGCATGACGAGGAGATCGATGCCGAGATTGCCGATCAGGCGCCATTCGAAGGTGTAGAAATCGCGAAGCGGCGGCTCGTGGCCGTGAAGCTGCACGGCGTAGCGGCCCATGTGGCCGGGAAGGTCGAGGAGCGGCGGCACATCCGGCCAGAGCAAAGGCAAAGCGGAAAGCAGGATCAGCCCGGCCACGAACCATCGCCGCTCCCACCAGCGCAAGGCGGGAAACGCAGCGTTGGTCTCGGCCGCGCCTTCTGCAATCATGCCGGGGCTTTGCCCCGCCGCAGCCGCGCGTTCAAGCGGCGCGGCACGCGCGTGTCACCCCGGCACTCTTTCGAAGGCGCTTATTCGGCGGCGAGATGCCAGGCCGGCGGCTCCTCGGCGGCGCGCAGGCGAGCCGATTCCTCGTACATGTAATCGCGAGTCATCGGCACGGCGTCGCGGCGGCGCATGAACTGGATCTGCCAATTGGCCATGCCGCCGTAGCGGAAGGCGCTTTCCGAACCGGCGAGATAGAAGAGCCACATCCGGTAGAAGCGCTCGTCGTACATGGCGACGATCTCGTCCTTGTGCATCACCGTGCGGCGGTACCATTCCTCCAGAGTGTGCGCATAATGATAGCGCATCGCCTCGACGTCGGCGGTGATGAGGTGGTGCTTCTCGGCCTCGGTGACGAGCTCCGACAAAGCGGGGATGTAGCCGCCGGGGAAGATGTACTTGCGAGTCCACTTGTCGGTGACGCCGGGCTCGCCGAGGCGGCCGCAGCAGTGCGAGACCATGACGCCGTCTTCCTTGAGGAGATCGTGGCACTTCCGGAAGAAGCCCGGATAATGGGGCGTGCCGAGATGCTCGATCAGGCCGACGTTGATGATCCTGTCGAACTGCCCCTGGACGTCCCGGTAATCCAGCAGCTCGAACTTGACGCGGTCGGCGACGCCGGCCTCCTCCGCGCGCTCCCTGCAGAACTGGATCTGGTCCGGCACGAGCGCGACGCCGAGCACGTCGACGTCGTAATGGCGGTGGAGGTAAAGGGCCATGCCGCCCCAGCCGCAGCCGATGTCGAGCACCTTCATGCCGGGCTTGAGGTACAATTTGGCGGCGAGGTGGGCCTTTTTGTCGAGCTGGGCCTTTTCGAGGCTGTTCGTGACATCCCGGTAATAGGCCATGGTGTACTGCCGGTCCTCGTCGAGGAAGAGCTCGTACAGGCGGCGGGTGAGATTGTAGGTGTGCTCGGCATTGTGGCGCGAGCGGGTCTTCCAGTTCACCTGGTCGATTCGGCCGGCGAGATGGCCGAGAACCTTGCGCACCGGGCCCTTGGGCTTCAATGGCCCCTGCCGCTCGATCGGCGCATTGTAGCGGATGAGCAGGATGAGGTCGCGAATGTCGCCCTCTTCCATCACCATCCGGCCGTCCATGAAGGCTTCGCCCGCGCCGACGCGCGGATCCTTGACGATGTGGGTGGAGGCCCCCTTGTCGGTCAGCCGGACGCGGCACGGGCCGTGGTTCGGATCCGGCGCGCCGTAGCGATATTCCTTGCCGTCATGATCGACGACGGTGAGCTCGCCTTTTTTGACGAGCTTGCGGAGGAGTTTGTCGAGCAGCCACATGGGTCCGAACATAACCGGCTGTTTCGGGAGTGCAACGGGGTGGGTTTTCGAGGCGCTTGTGCGGGTGAACCGCCCATCGACAGGCTCAGGGCTGGCGGCTTTTGGGAGGATGCGCGTACTCAGGTTGGGAACAGACTCGTTCGTCCTGAGCGAAGTCGAGGGGCGCTGCTCAGAGTCCGAGCCTCCGCCCCTCGACTACGCTCGGGACGAACGAGGTTGGCGCTGGGGATCACAGGATTGGGATTAGACGGACTCGGGACGCGCTAGCCGGCGGCCTCGGCGAGCGCGCCGGCGAGGTCGCGGCTGCGGAAGGGCTTTTGCAGGACGGGGGCGCCGCGATAGCCTTCCTCGATGCCGTCGATGCCGTAGCCGGTGGCGAAGAGATAAGGGATGCCCCGTTGGCGCAGGATGTCCGCGACCGGGAAGCTGGTCTCGCCGGCAAGGTTCACGTCGAGCATCGCGAGATCGAAATCGCCTTCCTGCGCGAGCTGAAGCGCGGGCTGGAGACGGCTGGCGAGGCCGGCCACTTCGTGGCCGAGAGCGAGGAGCATGTCCTCGATGTTCATGGCGACCAGCATCTCGTCCTCCACGACGAGGATGCGGAGGCGCTTCTCAGCCAAGGGCGGGCTCCTTGGCGGTGAGGCCGGTCAGGCCGGCTTCGATCGTGCAGACGAGGCCGTCGGCTCCGAAGACGAGCGCGGCGCGGCCGCCGAGATCGGCGGCCAGCCCTCGCTCGATCAGCCGCGAGCCGAAGCCGCGGCGCTCCGGCTGAACGACCGGCGGGCCGCCGCGCTCGCGCCATTCGATGCAGAGGGTGCCGGCGACGTTCTTCCAGGTGATGGAAACGGTGCCGTCTTCCGTCGAGAGCGCGCCATATTTGGCGGCGTTGGTGCCGAGTTCGTGAAAGGCAAGCGCGAGGGCGAGCGCCGGGCGCGGCGCCAGCAGCACCTCTTCGCCGGACACTTCGAAGCGGCCCTGCTCGCCGGCGAGATATTCGGTGGCGTCCGCGACGACCCGGGCAAGGCTGGCGCCTTCCCAATTCTGGGCGGTGAGGAGGCCGTGGGCGCGGGACAGAGCGAGAAGCCGCGCTTCGAAGCGGGTGCGGGCTTCGGCTAGCGGAATGTCGCCCTTCAGCGTCTGAAAGGCGATCGCCTGCACAGTGGCGAGCGTGTTCTTCACCCGGTGGTTGAGCTCGTTGATGAGCAGGCGCTGGCGCTGTTCGGCCAAAGCGCGCTCGACCGAGTCCCAGGTGCGCTCGGCGACGTCCCGCGCCATGGCGGCTTCCGAGCGCTTCCAGAAGCGGGGCTGCGGCTCGTGGACGTAGAGCAGGCCCTTGAGACGCCCGTCGCGCACCAGCGGAACGGTGATGAAGGCGCGCATGCCGACCTTTTCCCAGGCCTCGATCAGCTCCGGCCCGAGCAGCGGCAGAGCGCGAATGTCCGGAATGGCCATGGTCTCGCCGGTGTGGAGAAAGGCAAGCGCTTCGTCTCCGAACACGTTGATGAGCGCGCTCTGCCCGCCCAGGCTCGCCGTGCCGGGATCGCGAGTCCAGTCCGACTTGACGGCGACGGTGCCGCTCGCTTCGTCCACTTCGGCATAGCCGACGCGGCTGACGCCCAGATAGCGGCCGAGGAGCTCGGTCGCGGCGTGCTTCACTTCTTCCGGATCGGTGACGCCGCGCAGGCGATCGGCGAGCGCGATCTGGAAGGACAGGCGCCGCTCGGCGAGCAGGGCCTTGGTGATCTCGATCCCCTGGTTGAGGATGCCGAGCACTTCGCCGCCCGCGCCGACGATCGGCGTCAGCGAGTAATTCCAGTAGGTCTCGTCGACTGTGCCGCCGCGGCGCATCGGGAGCATCTGCTCGTAGATGGACAGGCCGGCGCCAGTCGCGGCGACGTCGTCGAAGCTCGGGCGCACGAGGTCCCAGATGTCGGGCCAGACCGAAGCGGCGGGCTGACCGAGGGCGCTCGGGTGGCGCTCCCGCAGGACGGGGGCCCAGGCGTCGTTGTAGATGAGGCGCCGCTCCGGTCCCCAATACACGGCGGACGGCACGGAGGCGCGCAGGCAGAGCTCCGTCGCGACGCGAAGCTCGGCGGGCCAGTCGGCGCGGGGGCCGAGGGGAGTCGCGGCCCAGTCGAAGGCGGCGATCGCCTCGGCCATGCGCTGCGGCCGCTCCGGCGGCACGATCGGCGCAAGCATGGCCATCAGACGCTCACTCTCCCCTGCGAGGCGCTCACTCTAGCGAGTGGATCAAGCGCCAGAAAGCCTTGAATTCAGCGGCGGAACCATCGTTCGCGGGCGAAGAAGGCGACCACGGCGAGGGCGATGACGACGCAAAAGGCGACCACGCCCCAGAAGGCCCAGGGCTCCTGCGCGTAAGGTATGCCCTCGACGTTCATGCCGAGAAGCCCGGTGACGAAGGTCAAAGGGAGGAAGACGAACGCGACGATCGAGATGAGCAACGAGCGCTGGTCAAGCTGCTCGGCGCGCAGATCGGTCAATTGCTCGTGGAGGAGGGCGGCGCGCTCGCGCACCGCTTCGAGCTCCTCGGCCATCCGGGCGAAGCGGTCGGAGGCTTCGCGGATGTGGAGGCGGTCTTCCTCGGACAGCCAGTCGATGCGCAGTTCCGAAAGCTCGACCAGGGCGTCGCGGTTGGGGGCGACGAAGCGCCGGTAGGCGATGGCTTCCGAGCGCAGCTTCGCAATCGACGTGCGCAGGCGATAAAGATTGCCTTCGTCGAGTTCGCTTTCGCACTGGTCGAGAGCGTCCCCCAGAGCCGCGACCTGGGGATCGAGCTGGCGGCTGATCTCGCGCGAATAGGCCGAAACGACATCGCCGGGATCGAGGATCTTGCCGGCCGAAGTCAGCCGGCAGACGGTGGCGGTGGCCGTCATGGTGCGGCGGCTCAAGGACGTGACGCGGTTCTTGCGGACCCACATGCGGATCGAGACGAGACGGTCCGAATCGTTAGGATCGACGTCGCCGGGGCCGCGGAGGTTGACGATGGCGCCGTCTTCGATCTGGTCGCAGCGCGGGCGGGTCTCGGTGGCGGTGAGCGCGTTGGCGGCGATGTCGGGGATGTCGTCGTGGCTTTTGAGGAACGCGAGGTCGCTCTCGTCGCGGCCTTCGAGATGGATCCAGAGCAGGCCGTCGCCGCGATAGTCCGCCGCTTCCTTGACGGTGAGACGGCTGACCTTGCCGTCTTCGACGAGGAGCCCGCCTTCCATCAGAGCCGGGCGATGAAGGCCTGGACGGCCGGGGCGACGTCCGCGCGCTTCAAGGCGAGGGCGAGGTTGGCGATGACGAAGCCGGTCTTGTCGCCGCAATCGTGGCGCTCTCCTTCGAAGGTGACGCCGTGAAAGGGCTGGGTGCCGATCATCCGCGCCATGGCGTCGGTGAGCTGAATTTCGCCGCCCGCGCCTTTCTCCTGCGTGTCGAGGAGAGTCATGATCTCGGGCTGGAGGATGTAGCGGCCGACGACGGCAAGCGTGGAGGGCGCCTCCTCGGGGCTGGGCTTTTCGACGAGGCCCTTCACTTCGGTGAGGCGGCCGTCGGCGGCGCCGGGCGTGATAATGCCGTAGCTCGCGGTGCGGTCGCGCGGCACGTCCTGAACGCAGACGATGTTGCCGCCGACCTTTTCATAAGCCGCGACCATCTGGGCGACGCAGCCGGGCGCGCCGACCATGAGATCGTCGGGAAGGAGCACCGCAAAGGGCTCGTCGCCGACGATGTGGCGGGCGCACCAGACCGCGTGGCCGAGGCCGAGCGGCTCCTGCTGCCGCACGGACTTGAGGGCCCCATGCGGCAGGCGGGTGATGTCGAGCGGCTCCAGGGACTTGCCCCTGCCCCTCATCGTCGCTTCGAGCTCGAAGCCGACGTCAAAATGGTCCTCGAGCGCCCCCTTGCCGCGGCCGGTGACGAAGATGAACTCCTCGATCCCCGCTTCCCGCGCTTCGTCGACCGCATATTGGATGAGCGGCCGATCGACGATGGTCAGCATCTCCTTCGGGATCGCCTTGGTCGCGGGAAGGAAGCGCGTGCCGAGACCGGCGACGGGGAAAACGGCCTTGCGAACGGGTTTCATCGAGTCTCCTGCGCCAGCGGGCGCGCGCGAAATCGGTTATTGCGGGGGAAGGTCGAAACGGTCTTCCTCGCGCTGCTGCGAGCGGGTGAGGGCTTCGTCGACCCGCGACGGGCGGGCGATGGGCGGCGGCTCCAGCATCTCCTCGGTGGAGGGCGTGCGTGCCGCCGTTTCCGGCTGAACGGGCAGCGGCTGGCCGGGCTCCGGCTCCAGCGGTCCGCGCACGCCGCAGGCCGATGCGAGAAGGGCGAGGCCGGCGAGGAGGAGCGCGCGCGTCATTCGTTCATCCCCAACGCCTTTTTTGCCGCCTCGACGCGCTTCTTCACCGCCTGGGGCGCCGTGCCGCCATAGCTGGTCCGGCTTCTTACCGAAGCCTCGATCCCGAGGACATCGAAAATCCGCCGGTCGATGCGCGGATCGATGGCGACGAGGTCCTCGAGCTCGAGGTCCCAGAGCTTGGCGCCGCGCTCGTCGGCGAGGCGGACGGCGCGGCCGGTGACGTGATGCGCCTCGCGGAACGGAATGCCCGCTTCGCGCACCAGCCAGTCGGCGAGGTCGGTCGCGGTCGGGTGGCCGGCTTCCAACGCCGCGCGCATCCGCCCGGCGTCGAAGTCCACGGTCTCGGCCATGCCGGTCATGGCGGCGAGGGAGAGGATGAGGAGGTCGTGCGCTTCGAAGACGGGCGGCTTATCGTCCTGCATGTCCTTTGAATAA
>DASVQT010000096.1:0-7990 GCA_036388975.1 Allosphingosinicella sp.
CCACGCTGAAGACGGTGGTCTACGGCCAGGACCGGCCGATCGAGGCGCTCTCTTCGTCCATCAAGCTGGCCCGCGCCGGCTTGCGCGAGCCGGAGAAGCCGATCGGCTGCTATCTGTTCTCCGGCCCCACCGGCGTCGGCAAGACGGAGGTTGCGCGCCAGCTCGCGGCGATCATGGGCATTCCGCTGCAGCGCTTCGACATGTCGGAATATATGGAGCGCCACTCGGTCAGCCGCCTGATCGGCGCGCCCCCGGGCTATGTCGGCTTCGACCAGGGCGGTCTCCTGACCGACGCCGTCGACCAGCAGCCGCACTGCGTCCTGCTCCTCGACGAGGTCGAAAAGGCGCATCCGGACCTGTTCAACATCCTCCTCCAGGTGATGGACAACGGGAAGCTCACCGACCACCACGGCAAGACGGTCGATTTCCGCAACGTCATCCTGATCATGACCACCAATGCGGGCGCCAGCGACATGGCGCGCGAGGCGGTCGGGTTCGGCGCCATGACCCGCGAGGGCGAGGACGAGGAAGCGATCAAGCGGATGTTCACGCCGGAATTCCGCAACCGGCTCGATGCGATCGTTCCGTTCGGATACCTTCCGCCGGAAGTCGTCGCCCGTGTCGTCGACAAGTTCATCCTGCAGCTCGAGCTGCAGCTTGCCGACCGCGGCGTCCACATCCACCTCGACGACGAGGCGCGCAAGTGGCTGACCGACAAGGGCTATGACAAGCTCTACGGCGCGCGCCCGATGGGCCGCCTCGTCCAGGAGAAGATCAAGCAGCCGCTGGCCGAGGAACTGCTCTTCGGGAAACTCATCCACGGCGGCGAAGTGAAGGTGCGGATCAAGGACAACCAGCCGACCTTCGAGATCATCTCCGCTCCGCCCAAGGCGTCCAGGAAGAAGGGCGCGCGCAAGGCGGTGGAGCCGGAAGGCGAGCAGGGCGAGCCGGAAGCGCGGGCCTGAGGACGGGCAAAGCTGGAAATGCCCCTCTCCCCTTCCGGGAGAGGGGCTGCTCCGCACGCATATCCCGATCGCGGTTGCTCGCGGCCGTGCGCTGAGCCATCAGGGCGCGAGCTTCGAGGAGGGACCGATGAGCGAGAGCCTGACCTTTTACACCAATCCGATGTCGCGCGGGCGGATCGTCCGCTGGATGCTGGAAGAGGTGGGCGAGCCCTACGAGACGGTGCTGCTCGATTACGGCACCACCATGAAGTCGCCCGACTATCTCGCAATCAACCCGATGGGGAAAGTGCCGGCAATCCGGCACGGCGAAACGGTGGTCACCGAAGCCGCGGCAATCTGCGCCTATTTGGCCGACATGTATCCGGACAAGGGGCTCGCGCCGCCCTCGGGCAATCCGCGCCGCGGCGACTATTATCGCTGGATGTTCTTCGCCGCGGGGCCGCTCGAAGCGGTTGTGACCGGCAAGGCGCTCGGCCTGCTCGCCCCGCCCGACAAGGCGCCGATGGCGGGCTACGGCACGTTCGAGAACGTGATGACGGCGCTCGAGACCGCCGTGAAGGATTGCGAGTTCCTGACCGGCAACCACTTCACCGCCGCCGACGTCTATGTCGGATCGCAGATCGGCTGGGGCATGATGTTCGGATCGATCGACAAAAGGCCGGCCTTCGCGGATTATGTCGGACGGCTGCAGTCGCGGCCGGCGGCGGTGCGCGCCCGCGAGATCGACGACGCGCTGATGCCAAAGAAAGAAGGCGGGCAGTGAGCGACGAACTGCAGCGCGCGGCGATCGCGCTCTACGACCGCTTCACGCACGAAACGCTCGACCGGCGCGCCTTCATAGCGGAGCTCACCAGGCTCGCCGGAAGTACGGCGGCCGCCAACGCGCTGCTGCTCAGCGTCGCTGCGTGCAGCACGACTCCGCCGGTTGCGGCCGAGGGCGATGCGGGGCTGACGACCGGCAATGTCACCTGGGAAACCGCACCGGGACGGCGGATGGCCGGCTATTCGGCCGCGCCGGCGAACTGGCGGCGCGGCGGCCCGGCGGTGATCGTCATTCACGAGAATCGCGGCCTCAACGAACATACGCGCGACGTCGCGCGGCGCGCGGCGCTCGCCGGCTACCGGGCTCTTGCGCCGGACTTCCTGTCGCCGGCCGGGGGCACGCCCGCGGACGAGGACCAGGCGCGCACGATGATCGGGGCGCTCGACGCGGCCGCCACCGTCGGCGACGCCGTCGGGACGGCCGCGTGGCTCCGCTCGCGCGCGGGCGGCGGGCACCGCCGGGTCGGCGCGGTCGGCTTCTGCTGGGGCGGAGGCATGGTGAACCGCCTCGCCGTCGCGGCCGGCGACCGGCTCGACGCGGGCGTGTCCTTTTACGGGCCGGGGCCCGATCCGGCGCAGGCGGCGCAGGTCCGCGCGGCCCTGCTCGTCCTCCTCGCCGGGCGCGACGAGAGGGTGAACCGCACCGCGCTCCCCTGGGTGGAAGCTCTTCGTGCGGCCGGCAAGCGCGCCGAGTCGATCACCTATCCCGATGTCGACCACGCCTTTCACAACGACACGTCGGCGGCGCGCTACAACCGCCCGGCCGCGCAGCAGGCCTGGGCGGCCACGCTCGCCTTTTTCGCCCGCCACCTGCGCTAGCGGCGCCGCGCGGAAACGGCGCCAACGAAAAAGGCCCGGCGTCGCCGCCGGGCCTCCTCGTTTCGCAGAACGTGCGTCCGCTTAGTCGCGGTTGCCGATCAGGCTGAGCAGGAACTGGAACATGTTGATGAAGTCCAGATAGAGCGTCAGCGCGCCCAGGATCGCCGTCTTGCCGAGCATGTCGGTGCCGGCAACCTGGAAGTAGATGCTCTTGATCTTCTGCGTGTCATAGGCGGTGAGGCCGGCGAACAGCAGGACGCCGATCGCGCTGACCGCGAGATCGAGCGCCGTCGACTGAATGAAGATGTTGGCGATCATCGCGACGATCAGGCCGACGACGCCCATGATCAGGAACGTGCCGAAGCCCGACAGGTCCTTCTTGGTCGTATAGCCCCAGAGGCTCAGCGACACGAAGGCCGCCGAAGCGCCGACGAACGCCGTCGCGATCGAGCCGCCGCTATAGACCATCGGAATAACGGACATGGACAGGCCCATGATCGCGGCGAAGGACCAGAAGAAGGCCTGCATGCCGCCCGTCGACATGCGGCCGACGCGCGCCATCAGGAAGAAGACCATGATGAGCGGCGCGAAGATCACCAGATAGCCCAGGAGGTTGCCGCCGCTGAACAGCTGCTGCGGAATCCCCATCAGGGCCGCGCCGAGCGCCACCACGCCGGTGAGCAGCACGCCCGAGGCCATGTAATTGTAGACGCTGAGCATGTGCTTGCGCAGCCCGGCGTCGAACGCGGCGTCATGTGTGGCGGTCGTCGCCGGATGCGGCGGCGCGGCCATCCGCGGGTCAGACCAATTCGCCATCTCAAACTCTCCTCTTGCCGACAATCCCCTGCCGATGCCTGCCCAATATCGTGGGAATGCGCCGCGGATTCAAGGAAAACCGGTTCGCGCGGCGGGCGCGTCCCGTTAGGGAACGGGGCCATGCATCGCTTGTTCGTCGCCGTCCGCCCGCCCGCCGCCGTCCGCGGCCTGCTCCTCGCCGCCATGGGCGGGGTCAGCGGCGCGCGCTGGCAGACCGACGAGCAACTCCACCTCACCCTGCGCTTCATCGGCGAGGTGGACCGGCACCAAGCGAGCGACATCCATGCCGCGCTCGGCGCCATCCACCACCCGCCGTTCGAAACCGCGGTAAGCGGCATCGGCACCTTCTCCCGCCGCGGCCAGCCGGAAGTGATCTGGGCGGGCCTCGCGCCGCACGAGCCGCTCGCCGCCCTTCACAAAAAGGTGGACCAGGCGCTCACCCGCGCCGGCGTGGAGCCGGACCGCCGCGCCTTCCATCCGCACATCACCCTCGCCCGCCTCAAGCGCACGTCCGGGCCCGTCGGCAATTTGATCGGCGGCGCGGGCGGGATTTCCTCGCCTCCCTTCACCGTCGAGACGTTCGCGCTCTACGAAAGCCGGCTGACGCCCGAAGGCGCGGTCTATTCGCCGATCGAGCGCTACCCGCTCGGCTGAACGAACTCAGGCGCCGGCCGCGGCAAGCAGGCGCTCCACCATCGGGGCGTAGGCAGCGCCGAACAGGCGCAGGTGCAGGAGCGCGGGGAACAGTTGGTACAGGACGCGCCGCTCGCGCCAGCCCGGCTCGAGCGGGCCGTACGCCTCGCCGAACTCGTCCGGCTGCGTGTCGAACAGGCTGAGCATGGCGAGATCGACTTCGGCATGGCCATGGTAGCAGGCCGGATCGATCAAAGCCGCGAGCCGCCCTTCCGAAACGAGGATGTTGCCGGTCCACAGGTCGCCATGGAGGTGCGCGGCGGGCGGCGTGGCGGGAAGGAGGTCGCCCATGCGGCGGGCGAGCGCGTCGATCCGCTCACGCCAGGGCCGGTCCAGGAGGGCGGCCGTCGAGACGAGCCGCTGCTCCGCCCAGAAGGCCGGCCAGTCCCTGCCCTGCCGGTTGTCGAGCTCGACGGTGCCGATGCGGAAATCGACCGGCCAGCCGTAGCTCTCGCCGGTGCGCGCGTGCAGGCGCCGAAGCGCGGAGCCTATGTCGGCCCAGGCGCGGGGGCTGAGGATGCCGTCATTCGGCACATGTTCGAGGAGAAGCACATTCTCATGCTCCCCCTCCACATGCGGCACCGGCATTCCGGCGCCGCCGAGCGCGCGAAGCATCGCCGCTTCGGTCGCAACCGCCGCGCCGCCCTTCGCGACGGTGCACCGCCCGTCCGGCCGCCGGAACAGCAAAACTTCCGACAGGTCGCCGCCCGACAGCCGCTCCAGCCGCTCCTCCGCCGCGCCCGTCAAGGCGGCGACTCGTTTGGAAAAGGCGGTCACCGCCCGCCTGCCGCGATCCGCCGCGCCAGCCCCGCGGCCCCTTCGGCGACATCGCGCCAGGTGACGTCGAACCCGCTCTCCTCGCCATAATACGGGTCGGCGACCGCCTCCCCTTCCCGCCCCGGCACATGGTCGAGAAGCAGGGAGAGCTGCGATCGGGAGCCCGGCGGCCGAAGCGCCTCAAGCGCCGCGAGGTTGCTCAGGTCGAGCGCGACGATGCGATCGAAGCGATGAAAGTCGGCCGGTTCGGCCTGGCGCGCGCGCTGCTGCGAAATGTCGGCGCCGTGACGGCGCGCGGCGGCAATGGCGCGCAGGTCGGGCGGGCGTCCGACGTGCCATTCGGCCGTGCCCGCGGACTCAGCCCGGGCATCGAGGCCGATCCGCTCCGCCTCCATGCGAAACGCCGCTTCGGCGAGCGGCGAACGGCAGATGTTGCCGAGGCAGACGAACAGCACCGATGCGGTCACACGGAAGACCCTTCTTGCCACAGGACCCTCTGCTAGCCAGAAGGCGGGAGAAGCACAAAGGGGAGAGTGATGGCCGAGACCGCAGAACAAGCCGCTCCCCCGCCGGCCGCGCCCCCGAAGATCGGCGCCTACGCCTGGTACGCTTTGTTCGTGCTGGTTCTCGTCTACATCATCAATTTCATCGACCGGCAGATCCTCTCGATCCTGGTCGGGGACATCAAGGCCGACCTCAAGGTCACGGACGCCCAGATCGGCTTCCTCTACGGCACCGCCTTCGCAGTCTTCTACGCACTGTTCGGCATTCCGCTCGGCCGCCTGGCGGACAGCTGGTATCGCGGACGGCTGATGGCGATGGGCCTCGCGCTCTGGTCGTCGATGACCGCCTTTTCCGGGTTCGCGAACAGCTTCGGCATGCTCGCCGCGGCGCGCATCGGCGTCGGCATCGGCGAGGCGAGCGCATCTCCCGCCGCTTATTCGATGATTTCGGACAGCTTCCCCAAGGAGCGGCGCGCCACCGCTCTGTCCATCTATTCGAGCGGCCTCTACATCGGCGGCGCGCTCAGCCTGCCGATCGGCGGTTTCGTGGTCAGCCGCTGGACGGCGGCATACCCGAACCCGGAAGCCGCGCCGCTCGGGCTCGCCGGCTGGCAAGCGGCATTTCTCGCCGTGGGCCTTCCGGGCCTGCTTCTCGCTTTATGGGTCCTTACCCTTCGCGAGCCGCAGCGCGGCGCATCGGACGGTCTTCCCCAGCCGGTCGTCCGCCCCAATGCGTGGCGGGACTTCGGGCAGGAGCTGTTCGCCATCCTTCCGCCGCTCACCTTGTTCAACGCCGCCCGCATCCCGGGCGCGCTCAAGACCAACGTCATCGTTCTCGCGGCCGTGGTGATCGCCGGCTACGCCCTGTACGCGCTGACCGGCGACCTGCCGCAATGGCTCGCCTACGGGCTCGGCGTTTACGCCATCTTCTCATGGATCCAGTCGCTCAGGCACCGCGATCCGCCCACCTACCGCCTGATCTGGGGCTCCCCGGTGGTCGTGATCCTCGCCGTCGCATTCGGCAGCATTTCGTTCGTCACCTATGCGACGAGCTTCTGGATCCCGCCCTTCGTGGAAGCGCGCTTCTACGGCGGAGGCACGGCCGCTTCGCAATTCATCGGCGGTCTGACGGCAAAGGAGGAGGTCGGCTTCATCATCGGCTGGTCCGCCGCCTTTTCGGCCGCTGCCGGCGTGATTTTGGGCGGCTATATCTCGGACCTGTGGCGTCAGCGCGACCCGCGCGGCCGCATCTTCGTCAACATGCTGTCGGCGGTCCTGCCGATCCCGCTCATTGCCTTCATGCTCACCACCGACAATCTCGCCGCTTTCTACTGGGTCAACCCGCTCGCCCACATGTTCGCGTCGGCCTGGGTCGGCGCCGCCGTGGCGACCCTGCAGGATCTCGTCCTGCCGCGGATGCGCGCCACGGCCGGCGCGACCTACATCCTCGGCACCACCATGGTCGGGCTCGCGCTCGGCCCTTATTATGCCGGAAAGATGTCGGTGCTGACCGGCAGCCTCCCGACCGGAATCGCGATGCTGTACCTGATGCCGCCGATCACGCTCGTCGGCCTGTGGATCGGATCGCGCCACATCGCCCAGCTCGAGGCAACCAAGGTCGAGCGCGCGCGCGAGGCGGGCGAGCCGGTCTAGCCGAGCACGCCGCAGGCGATGCGCGTGCCGCTGTTGCCGCTCGGGTCCGTGCGGTAATCGTCCGGCCGGGCATGGACCACCAAAGCGGCGCCGTCGGCGTCGAGCACCGAACGAGCGCCGCCCGCGAGCATCGCACCCGGAATCGTGAATTCGAAGCTGCCGCGACGGTCCGTGCCGACCATCAAATTGGGCAGGTCGCCGAGATGCTGGCCGTTCGGGTTGTCGCGGCCATGCTGACGCGCCGTCGGATTCCAGTGCGGCCCGGCGCTTTCGAAAGCGGGCGCGTCGCAGCGGCCGACGCTGTGCACGTGCGCGCCGTAAATGCCCGGCGGAAGCGACGCCGACTCGATGCGCACACGCACCGCGTCCCCGACCTGGCTCACCGAGGCGCGGGCAACCGTTCGCCCGGCGTTGTCCCGGATGTCGGACTGGGCGACGCTCGGCCCGGCGGGCGCCTGCGAGGCGGTTTCGCCGCGCGGCGCGGTCGAGCAGGCGCTCACCGCCAGTGCCCCGATCAAAGCCATGCCTGTGCGTTTCATCCCGTTCTCCTCTGTTCCGAAGGGTGAACGAGCCGGAGGCGCAACAGTTTCGCCGGTTACGTGCCGGCGGCGCGCGCCGGCTTGCCGATGGCATGCCAAGCGAGGCCGGCGCCCTCCACCTCCTCTGCGGGATAGACGTTGCGCAAGTCGACGAGGACGGGAGTCCGCATGGCGGCCGCGATCCGATCGAGATCGAGCGCGCGCAGCACGTCCCATTCGGTGACGAGCACGACGGCATCGGCGCCGGCGGCCGCCTCGTACGGGTTGCGGCAGAATAGGACGTTCGGCATCATCGGGCGCGCCTGTTCGACGCCTTCCGGATCGAAGGCGCGCACGGCGACGCCGGCATCTTCCAGCGCTTGGACAATGCTCACCGATGGGGCGTCGCGCATGTCGTCGGTGT
>DASVQT010000097.1:0-39055 GCA_036388975.1 Allosphingosinicella sp.
TGCGCCGAGAGCGCCCGCCTCCTCGACATGCCCGTCCTTTCCGTCGACTACCGCCTCGCGCCCGAGCACCCCTTCCCCGCGGGCGCCGAGGACTGCAGCGCCGCCGCGCGCTGGGCCGCCGCCTCTCCGCAAGCACTCGGCCTTGAGGTCACCGGCCTCGTCTCCTGCGGCGACAGCGCCGGCGGCAATTTCGCCATCGTCGTCAGCCTGGCCCTCCGCGACGAGCCCGCCGCCGCGCCCGTTCTCGCGCAATGGCCGATCTACCCCGCGGCCGATCCCGCCAAAGGCTATCCCAGCTTCGAGGATTTCGGCGAAGGCTATCTCCTCAGCCGCGATTCCATGCGCTGGTTCGACGAATGCTACGCCCCGGACGCGAAGGACTGGCGCTATTCGCCTTTGGTGAAAAGCCAGGCCGGCCTCCCGCCGACTCTCGTCCTCACCGCCAGCCTCGATCCCATTCGAGACCAGGGCCGCGCCTATGCCGCCGCCTGCGCCCAGGCGGGCGTCGACACCGTCTTCATCGAAGCCGAAGGGAACATCCACGGCTTCATCAACCTTCGCAAAGCCGTGCCGTCCTCCAACCAGGACATCGCCCGCTGCGTCTCGGCTTTGAAGAACATGCTGACCGAAACAAGAGATCTATAAACCGCCAGGGCTGAGCCTGTCGAAGCCCGGGTCCGCGCACTGCAAACCGCCCTTCGACAGGCTCAGGGCTAGCGGCTAGGGACTGCACACATGACCGACCCCACCGCCCTTCCCTACCGCTCCGGCGCCGGCGTCATGCTGGTCAATCGCGAGGGCAAGGTCTTCGTCGCCCAGCGCATCGATTCCACCCTGGAAGCCTGGCAGATGCCCCAGGGCGGCCTCGACGAAGGCGAAGACCCCGAGGACGGCGCCCTTCGCGAACTCGAAGAGGAAACCGGCATTCCCCGCGACAAGGTCGAAGTGATCGCCCGCGCGCCGGAGCCGCTCACCTACGATCTCCCGCCCGACCTCGTCGGCAAGCTCTGGAAGGGCAAGTGGCGCGGCCAGGAGCAGCATTGGTTCCTCGCCCGCTTCCTCGGCGAGGACAGCGACGTGAATATCGAGACCGAGCACCCCGAATTCCGCGCCTGGAAATGGTGCGACCCCGAAGATCTCCCGAAGTTGATCGTGCCGTTCAAGCGGGAGTTGTACGAGGCGGTCCTGGACGCCTTTCGGGCGCATCTGCGCTAATCCGTTCGTTCCGAGCAGGGATCGAGTAGGGCGAAGCCCGTATCGAGAGCCCGTGTCGAGGGACCCTCCGCCGGGCACCGTCCCTCGACCGCCGCCTCGACAGGCTCGACGGCTTCTCGGGACGAACGGTGGCGAAGTCCGGAGGCCCGGCAACTCCCCCCCCCTTCCATTGTAGGTTTTCCTCCTCCACCCTCGCCCCACGGCGCTGGGATTCGCTCCTTCTCCGGCCCACTCTTTGAAAACCGCAGACACCCGCGCCACACCGCCGCCAGTGTGACCTTCGTGTGACCTTCCGCCCTCTGGCCTCGCGCCGCCTCCCCCGCTAGAGGCTCACCCATGCGGGGGCTGAACCATATCGAGGCGCAGGCGACCGAGCGGGCGGCCGCCGAGCCGATGCTCGACCAGGTCCGCGCCTGGTCCGCGATCAACAGCGGCTCGCGCAACCTCGCCGGCCTGTCCCGAATGGCGACGACCTACGCCGACGCCTTTTCCGTCCTCCCCGGCGACCTCACGTTGCGCGAGCCCGCACCGGCCGAGCAGGTCGACGCCGCGGGCGCCGCCCACCCGCTCGAGCACGGCCGCAACCTCCACCTCCGCGTCCGCCCGGACGCGCCGGTCCAGCTCCTCTTCACCGGCCACATGGACACCGTCTTCGCCGCCGACCACCCATTCCAGAGCGTATTCTGGCGCGAGCAAGACAAGGTGCTCGGCGGCCCCGGAGTCGCCGACATGAAGGGCGGCATCGCCGTCATGCTCGCCGCGCTCAAAGCCGTCGAAGCCTCCGAGCTCGCGCCCCGGCTCGGCTATGAGATCGTGATCAACTCCGACGAGGAGGTCGGCTCCCCCGGCTCCGCCCCGCTCATCGCCGAAGCGGCGCTCGGCAAGACGGCCGCCTTCACCTACGAACCCTCCGCCCTCCCCGACGGCACGTTCGCCGGCGCCCGCCCCGGCAGCGGCAATTTCTCGCTGGTCGTCACAGGCCGCAGCTCCCATGCCGGCCGCAATCCCGAGGAAGGCCGCAATGCCCTGCTTGCCGCCGCCGATCTGGCGCTCCGCCTCGAAAAGGCGCGCGCGCCCGGCCTCTCCGTCAATCCCGCCCGCATCGACGGCGGGTCACCGAACAACGTCGTTCCCGACCGTGCGGTCCTGCGCGTCAACATGCGCCCCGCGACGCCCGAACTCGAAGCCGCCGCCCGAGATGCGATCGCGCGGGCCGTGGAGGACGTCTCCGCCGCGCGAGACGTCTCCATCCACGTTCATGGCGGATTCGGCCGTCCGCCCAAGCCGATGACGCCGGAAGCCGAAGCCCTTTTCCGCCTCGTCGCCGCGGCCGGCGCGGACCTCGGCCAAAGCATCGCCTGGCGCGCCACGGGCGGCGTCTGCGACGGCAACAACATCGCCGCCTGCGGAGTCCCCGTCGTCGACACGATGGGCGTGCGCGGCGGCGCCATCCATTCGGGCGAAGAATATCTGATCGTCGAGAGCCTGGCCGAGCGCGCGCAATTGTCCGCGCTCGCCATTTTGCGGCTCGCACAAGGGGAGAATTTGTGAGCTTCAGGGTGCGTCCGGTCCGAAACGACGATTTCGATGCCGTCTACGAAATGGCGAAGCTGACCGGCGGCGGCTTCACCAACCTGCCGCCCGACCGCGGCGTCCTCGTCGACAAGATCATCCGCTCCGAACACGCCTTCGCCCGCGAAAGCGGCGGCCCCGCCGACGACCTCTTCATGTTCGTGCTCGAAAATGTCGACACCGGACAGATTCGCGGCACCTGCCAGGTCTTCAGCCAGGTCGGGACCGAAAACCCCTTCTACTCCTATCGCAAGTCGACGCTCACCCAGACCTCCAAGGGCCTGGGCCGCACCTTCCGCAACGAAATGCTGACGCTGGTCACCGATTTCGACGGCTGTTCGGAAGTCGGCGGCCTGTTCCTCCACCCGGGCGCGCGCGCCGGCGGCCTCGGCATGCTCCTCGCCCGCAGCCGCTACATGTTCATCAAACTCCACCGCGAGCGCTTCGCGAACAAGGTCCTCGCCGAGCTTCGCGGCGTCATCGACGAAAGCGGCGGCTCCCCGTTCTGGGACGCGATCGCCGGCCGCTTCTTCGGCATGGGCTTCCGCGAAGCCGACGAATTCAACGCCACGCACGGAACCCAGTTCATCGCCGATCTCATGCCCAAGACGCCGATCTACACGGCCATGCTGCCGGAAAGCGCCCGCGCCGTCATGGGCGTGCCCCACCCGTCCGGCCGCGCCGCCATGAAGATGCTGGAGCGCGAAGGCTTCGTCCACGATTGCTACGTCGACATCTTCGACGGCGGCCCGACCATGGCCGTCCAGACCGACCAGATCCGCACCATCCGCGAAAGCCGCGAGGAGACGCTTTCCGCCCTATCCGAGGAGGAGGGCGGACAGACCATGCTCGTCGCCGCGGGCCAGCGGATGGGCTTCGCCTGCTGCTGGGCGCAAGTCAAAGCGCAAGACGACGGCGGCATGGCGCTCGACCCGAAGAGCGCCGCCGCCCTCGGCATCGCGCCCGGCGACTCTTTCCTGGCGATCGGCCGATGAACGTGCGCGAGATCAATTTCGACGGCATCATCGGGCCGAGCCACAATTATAGCGGCCTCAGCGTCGGCAATCTCGCCTCGACGATCAACAAGGGCAGCGTTTCCCACCCGCGCGCCGCCGCGCTCCAGGGTGTGGACAAGATGCGCCACAACCTTGGCCTGGGCCTCGTCCAGGGCTTCTTCCTTCCCCATCCCCGCCCCGACCGTGCCTGGCTGGCCGAGCTCGGCACCACGATCGAAGAGGTCCCGCCTTCGCTCCGACCTGCCGCCTTTTCCGCCTCTGCCATGTGGGCCGCGAACGCCGCCACCGTCTCGCCCGCGCCCGATTGCGCCGACGGCCGCACCCACCTCACCGCCGCCAACCTCAGCACCATGGCCCATCGCAGCCACGAATGGCCGGCGACGCTTCGCCAGCTCCGGCTGGCCTTCGCCGACGAGAGCGCCTTCGCCGTCCACGCGCCGATCCCCGGCACCTATGGCGACGAAGGCGCCGCCAACCACATGCGGCTCGCCGCCAGCCACGGCGCGCCGGGCGTCGAAATCTTCGTATACGGGCGGCGCGGCGGCGACTTTCCGGCGCGCCAACATCTCGAAGCGAGCCGCGCCGTCGCCCGCTTCCACCGGCTCGATCCGGGCCGCACCCTGTTCGTCTGCCAGTCCGAAGAGGCGATCGCCGCCGGCGCCTTCCACAACGACGTCGTCGCCGTCGCCAATGAGAACGTCCTTTTCGCCCACGAAAAGGCCTTTGAGGACCGGCCGGGCTTCTATGCCGAGCTCCGCCGCCTCCTCCCCGAAGTGGAGATCGTCGAAGTTCCGGAAGCCGCCGTTCCGCTCGGCGACGCCATCAAATCCTATCTGTTCAACGCCCAGCTCGTGACCCTGCCCGGCGGCGCCGGAATGGGCCTCATCCTCCCCGAAGAAGCGCGGGAGACTCCCAACGTCTGGGCCTGGCTCCAGCAGGCCGTCGCCGGCAACGGCCCGATCCGGCAGCTGTTCGTGGTCGACGTCCGCCAGTCCATGGCGAACGGCGGCGGCCCCGCCTGCCTGCGCCTGCGCGTCGCCGCCGATCCCGCCGCGGTTGACCCGCGCTTCCTCGCCGACCAAGCCAAACTCGACCGCATTTCGGACGTCATCGCCCGCCACTGGCCGGAGCATATCGCCCCCGACGACCTCCTCGATCCCGCGCTCTGGCTGCGCATGGAAGAGGCGCGCCTCGCCTTGAATGCCGCCCTCGATCTGGCCGCGCTCGATTGATGGGCGCGCTTGCAAATGCCCGGGCGCACGCTTCTAATCGCCCCTTGCAAGGGGGTGCACATGAAGATCGTTCTGTTGGCCGCGGCCGCCGCCGGCCTTTCCGCCGCTTCGTCGGGAGGCGCGGCGCAGCAGCCGGCACCGCCCGCCGCACCCGGTCAATCCGTCCAGCAGCAATTCGACGCAGCGGGCGAAGCCTATGAAGCCGGCCGCTTCGCCGAAGCGCTCACCATTCTCGAAGCGCTCGAACGCCGCCTCGTCCCGCCCCGCGACCAGCGCAGCCTCGCCATCGTCAACGTCCGCAAGGGCCAGGCGCTTCATCGCCTGAATCGCTTGCGCGAAGCGGAAACGACGCTGCGGGCCGCCCTTCCCCTCCTGCCCGCCGCTGACGCAACGCTTAACGAGGATCGCTTCCTCGGCCATGTTTCGCTCGGCCGGGTCGCCGAGCTGCGGCTGAACTACCGCGAAGCCGCCGCGCAATATCAAACGGCGGCGGCGATCGAAGTCGAGCCGGCGATCAAGCTCGCCGTTTACCGCGGCCTCGTGCAGACCCAGATGTTCCACGACGCGCCAGCGGCGCTGGCCGCCGCGGACGAGGCTTTGCGCGCGGTCGCTTCGGCGAACCTGAACGATCGCGAGGTCGAAGGACTGATGCGGACCCTGCGCGGCCGCGCCCTTCTCAACATGGGCCGCATTCCCGAAGCCCGCGAGGAGCTCGAACGCGCCACGCGCAATCTGGGCGGTCTCGGCCGCCGGGTGAACATCCGCGACATCACCGCCCGCTCCGATCTCGCCATCGCCGCCTTGCTCGCCAGGGACCCGGAAGCGGCACGGCGCTACCTCGCCTTGACCGGCGCCGGGCGGATGCAGCGCTCCATGCTCCCTCCAACCAGCCGGACGCCCCTGCCCCGCTGCGGCGACGGCCTTTCGCCCGGCGACGTCGTCGTGCTCGAGCTCGCGATCCGCGACGACGGAAGCGTGGCCGGCACGACCCCGGTCTACGCCTCCGTGCAGGGCGACGGGGCCGTGCGCATGGCCCGCGCGGCACTCGACTGGGCCTGGCTTCCCGAACAGCTCGCCGAAATGGATCCCTTGTTTCGCGCCGCCGTCCGCGTCGAAGTCCGCTGTTCCACCTCCTTCTGGGCCGGCGACGAAGCACTCGCGCCGGAGCGGGAAGAAGCGGCGCGCTGGTCCGCCGCCACGTCGGTTCCGATCGAGGTCGAGCCCGTGCGCAACCTGACTCACGCGCAGATGCGCGCCGAGCTCGCCGCGGCCGAGGCCCGGCACGGCGCCGCGTCGCCGCATCTCCTGCGTCCCCTCCTGCGACTCGCAAGCCGGGAGGATCTCCCGCCCGCCGAGCGGGAAGGCTTCTTCGAACGCGCGCTGCCGATCGCCATCGCGGCGCGGGCACCCGCTTCCTACGTGGCCGGCATGGCCGTTACGCTCGCCGACGTTCGGGAGCAGAAGAACGGCGGCGGCGGCGCTCCGGATTTCGCGCCCCTGATGCGAGTCCCCGGTCTGCTCGACGATCCGGCGACGGCGGCCGAATTCTATGCCCTCGCATTCGACCGCCTGCATTTCTTCGAACGGCCGCGTGAGGCCGCCGCGATGCTGGAACGGCTGGAGGCGATACCCGGCTTCCCGGCGGGCCATAAAGCGCGGATCGATCTCGCCGCGCGGCGCGCCGCTCTTGCGGCGATGGAGGGAAACCAGGCCTCCGCGTCCGCCATGCCCGTGGGCAGCCCTCTTGCGGTCTCCACCTGCCGCGTTCCGCCGCGGCGCCAGCGGATCAGCGGCGGCGACCGCGATTTTCCGAACGACGCAATGCGGTGGGGCTTCGAAGGGTTGGTGACCGTGGAAACGCAGGTCAGCCCGGCTGGACGCCCGCATCAGGTCCGCACCGTCTTCGCCTACCCTCCCTTCGTCTTCGGGGAAGCGGCGGAAGGAATGGTCGAGCGCTTCCGCTTCGCGCCCGCGCCGGCACCGGGCGGCACCACCTGCGTGTCGACAAGCCAGCGGGTCGTCTTCCGCCTCCCCGGGCCCAGGCCGAGATAGGCAGGACCATGCCGATCGGCCGCCACGAGGCCGGCAACCCGCCGGCGCATTGCAGCGTTTCCGCCCAAACGACGGGAGAGAGACATGCCTGCCAAGTCGCAAGCCCAGCAGCGCGCCGCCGGGGCGGCCTTGTCGGCCAAGCGGGGCGACACGCCAAAGTCGAAGCTCAAGGGACCCTCGCGGGACATGGCGGAGTCGATGAGCGAAAAGCAGCTCGAGGAGCTCGCCTCCACCAAACGCAAGGGCAAGCCGGCGCATGCCGGCGATTGATCGGGTCGCAGCCCGTCAGTCCGGCTGCTGCGCGTAATTCTCCTCGCGCTGCTCCATTTCGTTTTCGCGCACGTCCTCGCGGTCGCGCGCTGCCTCGATCAGCCGGCGCCGTTCGGCCTCTTCTTCGGCGATCATGTTGTTGAAATGGGCATCCAGCGCCGCCGGATCCGGCTCGGGCTCGCTCCGGCTGCAGGCGCAAACGGCGAGAGCCGCGGCAAGAAGGAGCGCGCCAGCGCGCGGCGTCATGAGGTCATGCATCCGGCGCGAACGTTCCGCCGCCCGAATGGCTGCACAGAGGCGGCATCGATGCGCACCATCAGGTCGTGAGCTTCGCGATTTCGGAGAGCGGCATGGTCCAGACGTGCCCGCCCCGCTCGTCCACCACTTCCACCGTCTGCTGGCACCATTGCCGCCGCTCGACTTCGTCCGCGAGGATCAGGTCGCGCGCATTGCGGTAAGCCTGGTACCAGGCGGCTTCTGCATCGGGCAAAGCGACGCCGCGGCGATCCTCGACGCGGGCCTTTCCGTGCTGCAGATGGAAGAAGAAGTGCGGCATGGCGAGCAGAACCGGCGAGCCATTGAGACAGTTGCAGAAAAAGAGCCTAAACACCTCGTTAACCACGATAATTTTCCATCGCGGCGAAGGGTGAGGCAAAAAGGGCGACACCGGGCCTGCAACGCGGTCCGGGACGGTGCGGGAGGAGATACGATGCTGAAGCTGTTCGGGCTCGCCGGAGCCGCCCTTCTCTTCCTGATGAGCGCCGCGCAGGCCGGCGCGCGGCCCTTCACCGCGCGTGACCTCGCCATGCTGGACCGCGTCTCGGCGCCGCGCATCTCCGCCGACGGGCGCCATGTCGCCTACAACGTCCGCACCACCGACTGGGGCGGCAATCGCGGCCTGAACAGCCTCCACGTCGTGGGGGCGGCCGGCGGCGAGCCCCTCGTCCTGACCCGCGAGGAAGCGGCGCCGGGCAGCGCGCGCTGGTCCGCCGACGGGCGCTGGCTTTATTTCCTGTCCTCCCGCTCCGGCACCCGCCAGCTCTGGCGCGCCCGCGCGGACGGCTCCGAGCGGCGGCAGATGACGGCCCTCCCCGTCGATGTCGGCGCGTTCCAGATCGCTCGCGACAACCGCCTCGCCGTGGTCGCGCTCGACGTTCATCCCGATTGCCCGACCCTCGCCTGCTCCAGGGCCCGCGACGAGGAGAATGGCCGCAGCCGCGCCACCGGCCTCCACGTCCGAACCGGCGCGGGCCGCTTCTGGGACGCGTATGAAGACGGGCGCTATTCCGGCCTGTTCGCCGTCCGCCTCGACGGCGAGGGCGCTCCCGCTGAGGCCACGCCCCTGATGCGCGGCTTCCTTGCCGACGTGCCCGGCCGACCGGGCGGCGACGAAGGCAGCTTTACGATCTCCGCCGACGGCCGCACCCTCTGGTTCTCCAGCCGCGAGCCGAACGGCGAACCCGGCGGCGAAGGCGAGGCAAGGCTCTACACCGTGCCGACCGACGGTTCGGCACCGCCGCGCATCCTGCTTCGGGCCGAGGGCGGCATCGCCCGCCCTGCTTTGTCGCCGGACGGCCGCCGCCTCGCTTATCTCCAGGCGACCGGGCCCGGCTGGTCCTATACCCGTTCGCGGCTCATGCTGCTCGACCTGCGCACCGGCCGCAGCCGCGAACTCCCCGTGTCCGTAGACACCGACTTCAGCCGCCTGGCCTGGACGCCCGACGGCCGCAGCCTCCTCGTCACCGGCGAGGAGCGCGGCCATGCGCCTTTGTTCTCGATCGACGCCGCGACCGGCCGCGAGACGCGCCTCACCGCGGAGGGGATCGTCAGCGACTTCGACGCTGCTTCGGGTGCGACCGTCTTCCTTCGCGAAAGCCTGAGCGGCCCTCAGCAGGTCTTCGTCCGCCGCGGCGCCGAGCCGGAGCGCCAGCTGACCCGCGCCGGCGCCGCCGTACTCGCCGAAGCCCCGCTTGCTCATTCCGAACGGTTCAGCTTCCCCGGCTGGAACGGCGAAACGGTCTATGGCTGGGTGACCCGCCCGGCCGGCCACCAGCCCGGCCGCCGCTATCCCGTCGCCTTTCTGATCCACGGCGGCCCGCATGGCAGCTTCGGCAATGCCTGGTCCTATCGCTGGAACCCGCAGGTCTGGGCCGGGATGGGCTATGCCGTCGTGTCGGTCGATTTCCACGGCTCCTCCGGTTACGGCGAGGCCTTCGGCCGTTCCATCGTCGGCCATTGGGGCGACCGGCCGCTGGAAGACCTTCAAAAGGGCTGGACGCACGCCCTCGCCAGCTACGACTTCCTCGACGGCAACCGCGCCTGCGCCCTCGGCGGCTCCTATGGCGGCTATATGGTGAACTGGATCGCCGGGCGCTGGAACGCGCCTTGGCGCTGCCTCGTCAACCATGCGGGCGTGTTCGACACAAGGTCCATGGCCTGGTCCGCCGACATCCCCGCCTTCACCGAAGCCCAATATGGCGGCTGGTCGCGCCCCGAAGACGTCGAGCGCTTCAACCCCGCGCTCCATGTCGCGCAGTGGCGGGTGCCGATGCTCGTCATCCACGGCGCCCGTGACTATCGCGTGCCCCTCGATCAGGGCATCTCGGCCCACAATGCCGCCCGCCGGCAGGGCGTGCCGACCGAGCTCCTCGTCTTTCCGGACGAGAACCATTGGATTCTCAAGCCCCAGAACAGCGTCCAATGGTATGACGCCGTGGAAGGCTGGATGGACCGCTGGACCGCCGAGGGGGGCGCAGCCCCGCCGCCGCGGACGCGGTGAAGCGCTAAAGGCCGACGATCTTGAGGAGCGCGTCGCTCAAACCCTGCAGGCCGCCCCCGAACAGGCCCGACTGGCCGCCGCGCGGCATTTCCTCGTAGACGATCTTTCCGCGCGGCCCTTCCAGCCGGTCGAGGAACAGGCTCTGGCGTCCGGCAAGGAAGGCGAGAAAGGCTTCGCTGCGGTCCACCTTGTGGTGGAGCCCCGCGCTCCATCCCATGATCGCCGCGCCCGACACCCTGCGCCCGCCCGACGCCGGCTCCAGCGCCACGCCGCGCGCGCCTTTGACGATCAGCGCGCACGGGCCGTGGAAGACGATGTGCCGGAGCCGCAGCGTCAGCCACGACGCCGCGCCCAGCGTCCACCTTCGCTCGATGCGGAGCGGCCGTTCGGCACGCTGGACGACTCCGATCAGCCCGCGCGGGCGAAAAACGAGGCTCGATCCCTCCGCCACTTCGATGATACCGACCTCGTCGACGAGGTCGGCGGTCGCCGACACGTTCACCATCGCTTCGCGCGCGCCGGCGCGGATGCGGGTCAGCCCGTAAAGCCCGCTCGCCAAACTACCGAGCGGCATGGCGGCGCTCAGCAGCAGCTTGGATCCGCTCGTCGCGTCCACCGGCGAGCTTTGCAGATATTCGGGCCTGAGCAGCGCCTCCTCGCCGGGCCGCAGCCGCAGCCGCCAGGACACCGCGCTTCCCGTGCCCGCGCCGCCGTCGCGCCTCTCGTCGGCCCAGCGCACGTCGCCGAGGTCGTCCGGGTCGATGCGAAGCGGCCGCAGCCGCACCGCGACTGGCGCCACCACGAAGAACCAGAACGCCTTCACGGCCGGCGGCACCAAAGTGACGAGCAGGATCACCCACAAGGCCCAGCCGAGCACCGGCCGCACCGCCGCCCAGACGCGGCTCGCCCAATGGCCCTGGAGCTGCGCCCGCTTCTCTTCAAGATCGGAGCGCAGGACATCCGCAGGCCCTTGCGCGTCGCGGAGCGCCCCGCCGGCGCTGCGATAGACGTCCCTTGCTTGAGTGAAGACAGCAAACGCACCCCGCTGCGCCGCCGCCAACCGCCCGCGCTCCGCTTCGGCCGATGCAAGCGCCTCGCGCGCGCTGCGCAGTTCCCGCCAGGGGCCCTGCAATTCGTTGATCACCGGCACCTGCTCCAGGCGGCTGAGCACCGGATGCCGCTGCTCGATGGCGGCGATCCTCTGCCGGAGGGCGGCGGCCTGGGCATCGAGCGCCGCCATCCGTTCGCCGAGCCCGCGCAGCTGAGCGCCGCGGCCCAGCGCCTCGAGGCGGGCGACGATCATCGCCTCCTCACGGCGGAGCAGTTCGAGCCGGAACCGCGCCGCCGCCTGCCGGGCGACAACGCCTCCCTCCCCGCGCGCCGTCTGCAGTGCCAGCGCGACGCCGCTCATACGCCCCGCCTCCAGTTCGGCGATGGCGGCGCGCACACGCACGAGCCGCTCGCGAAGAAGCGGCGCCTCCATTCTGTCGATATCCGCAACCGCCGCCGCGGCGTCCCGCCTCCGCTGCTCGATCTCGGCGCGGAGCAGCGCGTCGTTCCGCTCGAGGCTTTCCACCTCTTCGGCAAGCGCGGGAAGCCGGTTCCAGGCCTCCGCCGCCTTCACGAACGCGGCCATTGCGGCGACCACGACGACGAACAGCAGGATGCGCCGCACCGACCAGGACAGGAGCAGGCGAAGGAGGCGCATCATGGCAGCAGAGGGCGCGCGGCGAGCATGGGCGGCCCCGCATGCGCGTCATCGCGCTCCGCTTCAAGCGCCGCGCGTGCGCCCGAAGGCGGTGATCTTGCGATGGGGAAAATGGCGCGCCCGGAAGGATTCGAACCTCCGGCCCTCAGATTCGTAGTCTGATGCTCTATCCAGCTGAGCTACGGGCGCGCGGTAGGCCGGGCACATACGAAGGTAATGGCAAGGGCGCAACCCCGTTGCTCGCAAAAGCCGCGGCGCATAGGACAGCGTCATGCCTTTCCGCTCCGCCGCCGCCCGTCATGCCTTCACTGCCGCGCTCCTTGCGACGGCCCTCCTCGCCGGATGTGCGCCGGAAGGCGAGTTCCCGTCGCTGGCGCTGCGCCCGATCGAAGCGGAAGATCCGCGCGAGGAGCCGGTGCGCACGCCGCCGGTCGTCGCGTCAGATCCGGCGCTGCGCGCCCGCGCCGCGGAGCTCCTCGGTCAGGCACGGAGCGGCGAAACGGCGTTCGGTTCCGCTTACGGCCGGGCCGCCGCCGCGGCGCGCGCCGCCGGAGCGCCGGGCAGCGAAAGCTGGGTCGTCGCCCAGGAAGCCATTTCGCGCGTCGAGGCCGCCCGCGCAGCGACGACGCGGGCTCTCGCCGACCTCGACCGGCTGTCTACCGAGCGCGCCGGGCTTCCGACCAACGAAGAGGATTTCGCCGTCATCGGCGCGGCGCTTGCGGAAGCGGCGCGGCTGGTGCGCGGCCAGCAGGAGCGCTTCGACGCGCTTCGCGCCTCCGCCGCGCGCTGAACCCTCGGCTCAGGAGATGCCCAGCGCCTCGCGGTGCCGCTTGGCCAACTCGACATAATGGGCGACGCCGGACCGCATGCCGGCAATGTCCGCCGCCGTGAGGTCCCGGACATATTTGGCCGGCCGCCCCGCCCAGAGCTGGCCGGCGGGGATGGTCTTGCCCGGTGTCAGCATCGCGCCCGCCGCGAGCATGGCATCGCTCTCGATCGCGCAGCCGTCCATCACGATGGAACCGAGACCGACGAAGGCCCTGTCGTGGAGGATGCAGCCGTGGACCATGGCAAGGTGCCCGATCAGCACCTCTTCGCCGATGATTGTCGCATGCCCTTCCTCGTCGCCCGCCTTGGGCGAATCGACGTGGATGACGGTGCCGTCCTGGATGTTGGTGCGGGCGCCGATACGGATTCGGTTCACGTCGCCGCGCAGCACGCAATTGTACCAGATGCTGGCATCGGCCGCGATCTCGATGTCGCCGATCAGCCGTGCGCCGGGCGCAACGAAGGCCGCCCTGTCGACCTGCGGCGCCTTGCCGCCGAAGCCGATCAGCTGTCCGTGCACCATTCGTCCCTTTCGATGAGGTAGACGATCACCGTGCCTTCCGCCCAGGCGGGGCCGGTATAGTCGAGATCGGGCCGCCGCGTCATGCCGAGCCGCTTCATCAGGCCCCAGCTCGGCGCATTGCCGTCGACGGTGAGTGCGACCACGCGCTGCGCGCCGAGGCGCTCGAAGGCGAATTCCAGCGAAGCGATCGCCGCTTCCTTGGCATAGCCCGCGCCCCAGGCGTCCTCGCGCAGGCGCCAGCCGATCTCGACCTCGCCTTCGATCGCGGACTGCGGATCGTCGACGCGCTTCAAGCCGCAAAAGCCGAGCAAAGCGCCGTCTTCCTTGCGCTCCACGGCCCAGAAGGTGAAGCCGCGCTCCGCTTCCCAGCTCCTGAACTTGTCCACCACGCCGTCCAGGAAATCGCGGGTCTTGACGCCGCCCAGCCAGCGCATGACCGGCTCAGTGTTGGTGTGACGGAAGAACGGCTCCTTGTCCTCCTCCCGCCAGCCCCTCAGCCGCAGGCGCGGCGTATCGATCGCCGCCGCGCCGGCCGTCACCAGGGCCACCGGATCAGCGGCAGGATCGATGCGAAATCGTCGCTCCAGCCGTCGAAGCCGGGCCTCGGCTCCAGGACCGACCATTCCATGCTGTCCTTGCCGCTCGCCCGCACCAGACGGTCGATCGCCTGCGGGTTGCGCGACATCGCGATCCAGACCGAAACGGTGGCGTTGCGCTCCAGCTCCTCGTCCGTCGGCACGTAGCTCAGCATCGCCGATTGCCAGCCCCCCGTCCGGGCAAGGTCGGCGATCACCGGCTCCAGATCGAGATAGCGGTTGGAGATGTGGAACAGGACGATGCCGTCGCGGTGCAGCGCATTGCCGTATACGCCCAGCGCTTCGCGGGTCAGGAGGTGCATCGGCACCGCGTCCGACGAAAAGGCGTCAACGGCGAGGAGATGGAAGCGGCCGGCCGGCTCGCGCGCCAGCGTGAGCCGCGCGTCTCCGAGCACGATGCGGCCGCGCGGCGGCTGCTGGCCGAGCACGCGCTCGGCGCCGTTGCCGACGACGCTGACGCCGCCAAGGCAGCTCCTCAGGAAGCTGAACTGGCCCCAGGCGACCTCCACCATGTGCGGATCGATCTCGAAGATCGTCCAATCTTCGCCGGGCCGGGCATAGCATGAGAGCGTGCCCGTCCCGAGGCCGATGACGCCGAGCCGGGCGTTGGGCCCGTACATCGCCTGCGCATTGGAAAAGGCAAGGCCGACGCCGGACCGGCGCGCATAATAGCTGGTCGGCTCGCGCTCGAGGCCAGGCTCCAGATTCTGGACGCCGTGCAAGGTCGTTCCGTGTGTCAGCGTCCGAGCGAACGCCTCGCCGGCGGCGGTGCGCTCGCGCACTTCGTAGATGCCGAAATAGCTTCGGGTCCGGCTCCCCTCCATCGTGGTTTCGAGCGTCGACCAGCCGCCGTAGCTCAGCATCAGTGCCGCGAGGCCAGCCGCGAACGACCAGCGCCGCCCGAGACAGGCGAGCGCCAGGAGCGAGATGACGATGCTGCACAAGGTCGCGATGATGCCGTTGCTCCAGCTCAGCTTCATCTCGATCAGGAACGAATAACGATCGGAAATGAAGGACAGGAGAAACGCGATGGCCGGCAGCGCCAAGGCGAGCAGCCATTTCAGCCGGTCCGGCCACGGCACCAGCGCGCTTTGCGGCACCAGCAAGGCGGCCGCGACGATCAGCACGGGATGCTCATAGGCCCAGTCGAAGATGAGCGGCGCGATGATCGCGCAGAACAGGCCGCCAAGCATGCCGCCGAACGACATCGCAAGGTAGAAGCGCGTGAGGTGCCCCACCGCCGGGCGCCGCCGGAACAGCTCGGTGTGGAGCGCCACGGCGACCGTGAACAGGAGGATGAGCCCCAACCCAGCGCCGAGGATCGCATTGTTCGATCCGCCGCTGAAGGCGAGCCCGCCGGCGATCAGGATGATCAGCGGCGCGATCATGGTCACGAAGTCGGCGAAGCCGCGCCGCGCCGCGAAGGCGATCACGAAGCTCAGCAGGTACAGGCCGAGCGGCAGCGCCCAGAGCAGGGGCATGGCGACGATGTCGGTGGTGAGATGCGTCGTCGTCGAGAGCATCAGGCCGGACGGCACGGCGGCGATCGCCGTCCATTGCAGGATCTCGCGCCAGGTGGGCGGCGGCGAGGTTTCCTCCGGGAGCGCTTCCACCGCCCTGGAGGGCACCGTCCAGGCGCAGCCCGCCACGAGCAGGACGAGAAAGGCGTAAAGCGCGGTCCACAGCCAGCTCTGCTGCTCGAGCGTCATGAGCGGCTCGACGATCAGCGGATAGGAGATGAGGCCCGCGAAGCTGCCGAGGTTGGACGCCGCGTAGAGCGGATACGGATCGCCGCGCGAGGATTCCAGCGCATACCAGCGCTGCATCAGCGGCGCCTGGGCCGAGACGATGAAGAAAAGCGGCCCGATCGAGCTGATCAGGAACCACGGCACCCACAGGATCGGGCTCGCTTCGGCGGGCGGCATGGCGCCGCTGAGGCCGATGGGCAGCCAGAGCGCCGCCAGCGCGAACAAGGCGAGGTGGGCGCCCGCCTGCACCTTGGGCCGCGCCCTCGCGATCCGGTCGGCGTAGAAATAGCCGCCGAGTAGGAGGAGCTGGTAGACCAGCATGGCGCTGTTCCAGACCGCCGGCGCGCCGCCGATCCGCGGCAGCGCCATGCGCGCGATCATCGGCTGGGTGAGAAAAAGGAGAAACGAGCCGGTGACGATGGTCAGCACGAAGAGCGGGCGCGCATAACGTTCCTGCGAAGCGCCGGCCGCAATTATTCCACCCAATCTCATTCTCCCCAGAATCCCCGTCGCGCCGGCCTAGCGGCCAAGCAGCCGCGCCGCCACCGGCGCATGATAGCTGAGCACGCCCGAACAGCCAGCCCGCTTGAACGCGGTCAGCGTCTCGAGGACGAGCGCGTCCCGGTCCCCCGCCCCCGCCGCGGCCGCCGCCTCGATCATCGCATATTCGCCCGACACCTGATAGGCGAAGACCGGGATCTCGAACCGCTCCTTCACCCGCCGGACGATGTCCAAATAGGGGAGCCCCGGCTTCACCATCACCGCATCCGCCCCTTCCTCGATGTCGAGCGCCACTTCGCGAAGCGCTTCCAGAGCGTTGGCCGGGTCCATCTGGTAGGTCTTCTTGTCGCCCTTCAGCAGCCCCCGGCTGCCGACCGCATCCCGGAAGGGCCCGTAAAAGGCGCTCGCATACTTCGCGGCATAAGCCATGATCTGGACATTGTGGTGCCCGGCGCCCTCCAGCGCCTTGCGGATCGCGCCGACGCGCCCATCCATCATGTCGGACGGCGCGACGATGTCCGCCCCCGCTTCGGCCTGCACCAAGGCCTGTTCCATCAGGACCCGCACGGTCTCGTCGTTCAGAACGTAGCCGTCCTCGCGGGTCAGCCCGTCGTGCCCGTCGGCCGTATAGGGGTCGAGCGCCACGTCGGTCAGCACGCCGATCCCGGGCGCCGCATCCTTCACCGCCTTGACCGCCCGGCAGATGAGATTGTCCGGATTGAGCGCCTCGCGCCCGTCCTCCGTCCGCAGCCCGCCCGGGGTGTTCGGGAACAAGGCGATGCACGGAATGCCGAGGTCCCGCGCTTCCCGCGCGAGGGCGCCGAGCCGGTCGACCGAATGGCGCGCCACGCCCGGCAGGCTCGCGATCGGCTCCTCAACCCCCTCCCCGCCGGTCACGAACAGCGGCCAGATGAGGTCGGAAGGCGCCGGGACATGCTCCGCGACGAGGGCGCGGCTCCAAGCGGCGGCGCGCGTCCGGCGGAGGCGTGTGTTGGGATAAGAAGGCATTGCACCGCCGCTTAGCGCGCACCGCCTGCATCTGCAAAGCCGCTCTCCCCGTCCGGCACCCGCGGCACTGCCGATTAGCCGAGCAACTTCCGGCCCCGAAGCGGGTTCAGCCGATGTGACCCAGGTTAAGCCAGTTCCCCGCGAGGCGATCCTCATCGTCAACGCCGCATCCCGCAAAGGCCGCGACCTGTTCGTGCAGGCGCGCGAAAAGATCGCGGCCGCCGGCATCCATCTCATCGAAGCGCATGCGGTGCGCAACCCGAAGAAGCTGATCCCGACCGTCCAAAAGGCGGTGCGGAGCGGCGCGCCGATGGTGATCGTCGGCGGCGGCGACGGCTCCCTCTCCTCCGCCGTCGACGAGGTGGTGGACCGGGACTGCGTCTTCGCCTTGCTCCCGCTTGGCACCGCCAACAGCTTCGCGCGCACGCTGGGCATCCCGCTCGATCTCGACGGGGCGATCAGGACTATTGCGACCGGCGAGCGCCGCCGCATCGATCTCGGCATGATCGACAACGATTATTTCGCCAATTGCGCCGCCATGGGCCTGTCGCCGATGATCGGCGAAGGCATTCCGCACAATCTGAAGCGCTATCTGGGGCGCGTCGGCTATCTCGGCTGGGCGACCTGGTGCCTCGCCCGCTTTCGCCCCTTCCGCCTCACGGTTCGCGGCGACGGCATCGACGAGACGATCTGGGCAACGGAGGTCCGCATCGCCAACGGGCGCCACCATGGCGGCGTCGAGCTCATCGAAAGCGCGGACCTCAACAGCGGCGAAATCGTCATCCAGGCCGTGGAAGGCAAATCGAGCCTGAAGCTGATCCGGGATTGGGGCGCGAAATATTGGAAGCTGCGCTCGCGCCAGAGCACCACGCGCGAGTTTCACGGGCGCAAGCTCCACATATCGACCAAGCCCCGCCAGCGAATCTCGATCGACGGCGAAGTGCTCGCCAAGACGCCCTGCATCGCCCAAGCGGCGAAGTGCGCCATCGAAGTGGTCGTCCCCCGCGGCGCCACCCGCGAGGACAAGCAGCGGGTCGCCTCCGTCGCCGCCGACGCGGCCGCGGAATAACTCTAACCTCGTTCGTCCCGAGCGTAGTCGAGGGGCGCAGATGATGACTCGGAGCCACGCCCCTCGACTTCGCTCGGGACGAACGAAGCTGACAGAAAGAGGCTGGAGCTAGCCGAGCCTTGCCAGGGCCGCCCGGTAGCGCTCTGCGTCCGAAGCCTTGGCGGCATGGTCCTCCCGCGCCTTTTCCACGGCCTCGGGCTTGGCGCGCTCGATGAAGCTGGCATTGCTGAGCCGCCCCGCCAGCGCATCCCGCTCCTTCTCCGCGGCCTGCGCGGCTTTCTCCAGCCGCGATTTTTCCGCCGCCACGTCGATCACGCCTTCGAGCGGAAGGACATAGGTCGCCTCGTCGATCACCACCTGCGCGGCGCCGCCCGCCGGCTCCTCGCCGCCGATCGTCTCGATACGGGCGAGGCGCTTCAAAGCCGCCTCGTTGCGCTGCAGCCGGCCGCCGGTCAGCGCGCCCGCGTCGCGGACGTGAAGCGCTAGCTTCGCGCCCGGCGGCACGTTGAGCTCCGCCCGGGCGGTCCGGATCCCGCTCACCAGCCGGATCAGCCAGTCGATTTCGGCCCCGGCGTCGGGATCGAGCGCGCGGGCGTCCGGCATCGGCCAATTCGCAGTGATCAGCGGATACGGCCGTTCTCCAAGCGCATTCCAAAGCTCCTCGGTGATGAAGGGCATGAACGGGTGGAGCATGACGAGGATCTGGTCGAGCACCCAGCCGGCGACCGCCTTGGTCTCTTCGTCAATCTGGCCTTTGATCAGCTCCAGATACCAGTCGCAGAAGGTCGCCCAGACGAAGTGGTAGACCGTGTTCGCGCTTTCGTCGAAGCGCAGCTCGGCGAGCGCCAGATCGAGCGCCTGCACCGTCTTCACCGTCTCGCCGACGATCCAGCGATTGACCGGAAGCGCCGCCTCC
This sequence comes from Allosphingosinicella sp., assembly GCA_036388975.1. Classification (GTDB taxonomy): domain Bacteria; phylum Pseudomonadota; class Alphaproteobacteria; order Sphingomonadales; family Sphingomonadaceae; genus Allosphingosinicella. The sequence continues at coordinate 19,034 of DASVQT010000097.1, forward strand.
GGAGGCTCCAGCGCCGCCGAAGCGCCGATCCCGTTCGCCTGGCAGAAGCGCGCCGCATTCCACAGCTTGGTCGCGAAGTTGCGATACCCTTCGACCCTTTTCTCATCCAGTTTGATGTCGCGGCCCTGGCTCTCCATCGCGGCGAGCGTGAAGCGCAAGGCATCGGCACCGAAGCGGTCGATGAGGCCGAGGGGATCGACCGTATTGCCCTTCGACTTGGACATCTTGGCGCCCTTGGCGTCGCGCACCAGGCCGTGGAGATAGAGCTTCTTCCACGGCTTCTCGCCGAGGAATTGGAAACCCTGCATCGCCATGCGGGCGTCCCAGAAGAAGATGATGTCGAAGCCGGAGATGAGAACATCGTTCGGATAGTGACGCCGCAGCGTCTCCGTCTCCTCCGGCCAGCCGAGCGTCGCGAACGGCCACAGCGCCGACGAGAACCAGGTGTCGAGCACATCCTCGTCGCGGCGCAGCACCGCACCCTCGCCTGCTTGCGCCTGCGCCTGCTCCTCCGTCTCGGCGACGTAGACCTTGCCGGTCTCGTCATACCAGGCCGGGATCCGGTGCCCCCACCAGAGCTGGCGCGAGACGCACCAGGGCTGGATGTTCTCCAGCCAGTTGAACCAGGTCTTTTCCCAGGTCTTGGGCACGATCTGGATGTCGCCCGAGCGCACCGCCTCGATCGGCTTCTGCGCCAGCGTCTTCGCATCGACATACCATTGATCAGTCAGCCACGGCTCGATCACCACGCCCGACCGGTCGCCATAGGGCGTCTGGATGGTGCGGTCCTCGACCCGCTCCAGGAGATCCTGCGCTTCCAGCATCTCGACGACGCGCTTGCGCGCCTCGAACCGGTCGAGCCCGAGCAGCTCCGCGGGGATCAAACCGTCCGCCGTTTGCACGATCTTGGCGTCGCCGCTCAGCATGTTGAGCATGTCGGCGGGCTTGAATCCGGCGCGCTTGCCGACCTCGAAATCGTTGAAGTCGTGGCCCGGGGTAATCTTGACCGCGCCCGAGCCGAGCTCGGGATCGGCATGCTCGTCGGCGACGATCGGGATCAGCCGCCCGGTGATCGGCAGCCGCACCCGCTTGCCGACCAGCGCCGCATAACGCTCGTCCGTCGGATGCACCGCGACCGCCATGTCGGCCAGCATCGTCTCGGGCCGCGTCGTCGCGACCTGGATGAAGCCCGATCCATCCTCGAGGGGATAGCGCAGGTGCCAGAACTTGCCTTGCACCTCGCGGGTCTCGACTTCGAGATCGGAAATGGCGCTCTGGAACTTGGGGTCCCAGTTCACGAGCCTCTTATCGCGGTAGAGCAAGCCGTCGCGGTAGAGCTGGACGAAGACCTTGAGCACCGCGCGGTTGAAGCCCTCGTCCATGGTGAAGCGCTCGTTTGCCCAGTCGCAGGACGCGCCGAGGCGGCGCAGCTGCCGCGTGATCTCGCCGCCGCTTTCCGCCTTCCAGGTCCAGACCTTCTCGACGAACTGTTCGCGCGTATAATTGGTGCGCTTGTCCTGCCGCTCCTCGAGCTGCCGCTCGACCACCATCTGCGTGGCGATGCCGGCATGGTCCATCCCGACCACCCAGAGCGCGTCCTTGCCCTGCAGCCGGGCGTGGCGGACCAGGATGTCCTGCAGCGTATCGTCCAGCGCGTGGCCGATGTGCAGCGAGCCCGTCACGTTGGGCGGCGGAATCACGATCGTGAACGGCTCCGCCTCCGGCCGTTCGGGCCGGAAGAGCCCCTGGCTTTCCCAATGCTGGTACCAGCGCGCCTCGATGGACGCGGGATCGAAGGTCTTCGGAAGCTCGCTCATGGCGACGCGCTTAGCGAGTCGGAGCCGCCGATGCCAACCCGTCGCTTACTGGCCGCTTGCCGGCGTCCCGGCGGGCCGCAGATGCTGCGCCATCCAGCCATGGACCTCGCGGTACCATTGGATCGAATTCTGCGGCTTCAGGATCCAGTGATTCTCGTCCGGGAACATGACCAGGCGCGAAGGCACGTTGCGGCGCTGGAGCGCGTTGAACATGGCGAGCGACTGGCTGTACGGGATACGGAAGTCGCGCTCGCCGTGAATGACCAGCATCGGCGTACGCCAGCGGTCGACGAAGCGGACCGGGTTCCAGCGCTCCATCACTTCCGCCGCCGCCGGCTCGTAATAAGGCCCGCCAAACTCATATTCGGTGAACCAGAGCTCCTCCGTCTCGTAGGACATGGCGCGAAGGTCGAACACGCCGGCATGGCTGACGAGGCAGCGGAAGCCTTCCGGCCACTGTCCCGCAATCCAGTTCACCATGTATCCGCCGTAGGAGCCGCCGAGCGCGCAAGCATTGCTGGTATCGATCCGGCTGTCCTCGCGCGCCGCCGCGGCGAGGCCGAGGCGCAGGTCCTCGAGCGGAGCGCCGCCCCAATTGCGGTTGATCGCATCGGTGAAGGCCTGACCGTATCCCGTCGATCCGTGGAAATCGACGGAGACGGCGGCATAGCCGGGCGCCGAGAAGAGCCAGGGATTCCAGCGATAGGACCAGCTGTTCCCGAACGAGCCCTGCGGCCCGCCGTGGATCAGATAAGCGACGGGCAGCCGCTCGCCTCGCTGCGGCCGAACGATCTGCCCCCAGACGCGGTCGCCGCCGGCGCCGTTGAAGGAAAAGCGCTGGACATTCGGACGGTCGAGTTCGCCGAGCAAGGCGGCGTTGAGCCGCGTCGCCTGCTGCACGCGGCTGCCGCGCTGGACGTACAGGTCGTCGGGCGCGGTGAGGCTGTTCAGCGTGTAGACGAGCGCGCCGCTTCGGGTCTGCGAAACGTTGTTCACCGTTCCCTGCTGGGTGAGGCGTGTGACGCGGCCGGTGCGGGAGTCTACGCGGAAGGCCGGGTGATCGAGCACGTCCTGCGCGGTGACGAGCAGGCTGCGGCCGTCGGGCGCCCAGGCGATCGAGCCGACCGAGCGGTCCCACGCCTGCGTCAGCGCGCGCGTCTGGCCGGTGCGCAGGTCGCGCAGCATCAGCACCAGCCGGTCCGCCTCGTAGGTCGGCACCCGCATCGCCGCATAAGCGAGCCAGCGCCCGTCCGGCGACACGGACGGTGTCGTATCCGTCGCCTCGTTGGCGTCGGTGAGGTTGACGGGCGGTCCGCTGCCGTCCGCCGGCACGGCGAAGATGTCGAGATTGGTGGAGGTCGGCTCGATCCGCCCCGCTTCGCGCAAGGTGAAGAAGAGCGTGCGGCCGTCGGCGCTCCAGCTCAGCTCTTCCGCGCCGCCGAACGGCTTGGACGGTGCGTCGCCGACGAGGTTGCGTGCAACCGGCGTGCCCGCCCCCTGCGGCCGGCCGTCCACCAACGGCATGGTGAAGATGCGCGAGCGCACGTTCGGCTCCGTCCAAACGTCCCAGTGGCGCACGAACGTTTCGTCGTAGGTGCGGGCGGAGCCCCTGCCCTGCTGCGCCGCCGGCACGTTGGTGCAGTTGAAATCGGTGCAGGCGAGGTTGCGGTCCGCCCAGATGGCGATCCTGTCGCCCGACGGTGCCAGCGAATAGCCGGCGATGTCGGCCGCGAGGTTCGTCACCTGCTCCGGCTGCCCGCCCGCCGCGGCCGTTGCCGCGACGCGCCAAAGCTGCTCGGAGCCGGACGCGCCCGAAAGGAAATAGATCCAGCGTCCGTCGGCCGAGAAGCTGGGGTCGTGCTCGTTATGCTCGGCGCTCGACGCGATCTTCACCGCCTCCGCGCCCGGACGCCTCAGATCGAGCAGCCACAGATCCGTACGCCCGCGGTTGGCGGCGATGTCCGGTTCCCTGACCTGAAACACGGCCCAGTTCCCGTCCGGCGACACCTTTGGAGCGGCGATGCGGCGCATGGACTGGAGGTCGGTCGAGGTCATCGGCCGCGCCGAAGCGGCGGCGGGGACGAGCGCAAGCGCGGCGAGGCCGGCGAGGAGGAGCGTTTTCATGGCGTGCGGGTACCACCGCGCCGCGCCCGAAAAAAGCGGAAAGCTCTAAAGGCTGCGCCCGGTGATCCGCGCGATCTCGCGCGTGACCAGCTCTTCGACGAGCTCAGGCAGATGCTGGTCGAGCCATTCCTTCAGCATCGGCCGAAGCATCTCGCGGACGACCGCTTCCAGCGGATGATCGCCGCCGTTCGCGCCGTTCGCCGGCGATCCGCCGCCGCCGCGCAGCGCGCTCAGTGCCGCGAGCTTCTGCCGGCTCGCCGCCGCCGCGTCGGGCGACAGCAGGCTTTCGCCTTCCGCCACCGGATCGTCGAGCTCCAGCACGTCTTCCGGCTCCTGCGGCTCCGGCTCCGGCTCGGCGCGCGCGGGCCGGCGCGGCGGAGCGCCGCGACCCGACGAAGCGGCGCCCGCGACGGCCGCCCGGCCGTCTTCGGCGATGACGCGTTTGATGGAGGCGAGAATGTCCTCCATCGACGGATCCTGCTGAATGTCCCCCATGATGAGGGTCTTATCCCTTATTCGCCGGCCGCTGTCACTGGGGAGATTGCGGGGTGCGGGTGCCCGTAGTCGGCGCCGTGCCGGCCGCGGGCGTCTGGCGCCGCTCCTCGATCGACGTCTCGGCCGCCGGACCTGTCACCGTGCGCGTCGAAACGGCGCGCGGCTCTTCGTCCTCGTCCCAATCCGACGACCGCCGGCTGACGCGCTGGTAGTTGGCGACGGGATCGTAGAGCGCGCCGCCGTCGAGGTTCAGATCCTCCGCTTCGGCGCGGCCCATGGCGTTGAGAAGCTGGAAGCCCGCGACATAAGCGTCGCGCCGCGCGCTCACCAAAGCGACTTCGCTGTTCAGCAGCTCCTGCTCGGCGTTCAGGACGTCGAGCACGTTCCTGGTGCCGACCGTCTGCTCGGCGCGCGTGCCTTCGAGCGCGAGCGTGTTCGCCGCCACGGCCACCGTGTTCGACTCGATCGCTTCCTGCGCCGCGCGGTAGCTCGCAAAGGCGGCGCGCGTATTGGCGACGACGAAGCGCTCCGTTTCAATGCCACGCTCGAGCAGCTGGCTGCGGACCGCCTGCGCCTGGCGCACGCGGGCGCCGACCACGCCGCCCTGATAGATGGGGATGCGCGCCTGCACGCCGATCGCCGAATTGGTGACGGAATTGTTGTTGCCGACGCCGCCGAACTGATTGTCGGCCGAACCCAGGAAATTGGTGTAATCGCCGCTCGTCACGCCCGAAACGGTAGGCAGCCGGTCGGCTTCCAGGACGCTGATGTCCCGTCCAGACGCGCGGATCTGCGCGGCGACCGAGATCAGGTCCGGATTGTTGGCGAGGGCGACGTCCACCGCCTGGTCAGGCGTGGTCGGCAGCGGCGGCAGCGGCGGCGGCGGCTGGAGGTCCTCGGGAAGCTCGCCGATGACTCGGCGATACGCCTCCTCGCTGGAGCGCAGCCGGCCCTGCGCCGTGGCGAGGCTCGACTGGGCGAGAGCCAGGCGCGCCTCCGACTGTGCGACGTCCGTGCGCGTCAGGTCGCCTACTTCGAACCGGTCGCGAGTCGCGCGCAGATTGGTTTCGAGCACCCGCACCTGATTCTGGTTCAAGCCGACGATGGAACGGTCGCGGATGACGTCCATGTAGACGCTGACGGCTTCGGTGAAGATGTCGCCCTCGGTGGCGCGCAGGGCGGCACGGCCGGCGGCGACCCGCTCGTCGGCGGCGACGATCCGGTTGCGCGTCCGCCCGCCTTCGAACAGCGGATAGCTGACGTCGACGCCGGCGTTGAAGTTGCGGCCGCTGCCGAAGCCGCCGCTGCTTGAATAGATGTTCTGGTTGACACCGGCCGTTCCGGACACCTGGAGGCGCCGTCCGGCACGGGCGATCGCGACATTCTCATCGAGCGAGCGGACCTGCGCCCGCTGACCCATGATCGTCGGATTGGTGTTGTAGGTCTGGACGAGCGCGTCGCGCAGCGTCTCCCCATGGGCGGCCCCCGCCGCCATCGCGGCCACACAAGCGGCCGCCAGCAATCCTCCCCGCATTACCCCTACTCCGCTCTCTCGAAACTGAAACTACGTGGCTTGACGAAGCCCGGCAGGATCGCCGCCGCTCCGTCCGTGAAAATGGTGAGCCCGAACGTGCCGGCGACCTTGCGGCCGACGCCGAGCCTGGTGACGCCGCCGTCGAGCACCACCGCCGCGATCTTTCCGCCCTCGGCGACCTGCGCGACGATCGCGTCCGGCACGAACTCGACAGCGCCGTCGATCAGCACGAGATCGTAAGGCGCGGCTTCGTGGCCCCGGGCGAGCGGCCCTTCGACCAGCTGCACGTTCGTCCCGTGAAGCGCGTTCCTTGCGAAGGCGGCCAGGCCCGCATCCTCCTCGACGGCGACCACAGAGGCGCAAAGGCGGTCGAGCAGCGCCGCCGAATAGCCGGTCGCCGCGCCGATCACCATCGCGCGCTCGTGCCCGCGCGGCCCGGCCTCGCTCAGGAGCCGGGCCGTCGCCATCGGCGGATTGAGCTCGCGCCCGCCGCCGAGCGGCACCAGCGCGTCGGCATAGGCGATCGGCGCCCGCTCGGCCGGCACGAACAACTCGCGCGGCACCTCGCCCACCGCCGCAAGCACGCGCGCGTCGGCGACGCCCGTGGTCCTGAGCTGGCTCGCCACCATGGCGCGTCGCATATGCTCGAAATCGTACTCGCTCATGAAAACCTTATCGCACCGCTGTCTTAGATTAGCAATACACCCATCGGTCCTTAGGCTTCTATCGGCACGACCCCCCGAGGCCAAGCAGATAAGGCTCGAACATCCTGTCTTATCAAGGTTCAGCAAAAGCCGTGCCATGATCCTGCCTTGCGGCGGCCCGGCTGGAAAGCGCGAAATGCGTCCGATATCGCACACAAAGCTGTCCGCTGGCGGACAGCAGCGAGCGGGACGGCGGCGCGGGGCCCGTCAGCAATTGACATTCCCGCCGCCCGCCCGCATTTCGCTCCGCCTCGGCCCGATGGCGGAGTGGTTACGCAGAGGACTGCAAATCCTTGCACGCCGGTTCGATTCCGGCTCGGGCCTCCACTTCCTCGATTTGATAAACGCCGGCTCGGGATCCTGAGCCCGTCCGGCGTGCAACCGCCGGCCCAGGCGGCCCGAGACGGCCTGTTCACCACAAGCGGACGCGCTGTTCGGGCGCGAGGAAGAGCCGGTCGCCGCTCGCCACCTCGAACGCTTCGTACCAGGCGTCGATGTTCCGAACCACACCGTTCACCCGGTACTCGCCCGGCGCGTGATAGCCTCCGGCCACGATGTTGCGAAGCTCCTCGGGGGTGTGGAGGACGCGCCAGGCCTGAGCCCAGCCCATGAAGAATTGCCGGTCGGAGGCACGGCGTACGGCTGCGCCGCCACCGCCGGAGCCGCCCACGCTGGCGGCGTGGAGCCGATAAGCCTGGTGAGCGATCGAAACCCCGATCAGGTCCGCGAGGTTCTCGCCCACGCCCTGGTCGCCGTTGAGGCGCATGCCCGGCAGCGGCTCGAATCGTCCATATTGCTCCCGCAAGCCCCGCGTGGACACGTTGAAGCGCTCCCGGCTCGCCGCGCTCCACCATTCGCGCAGCACGCCTCTGGAATCGAAGCGGGACCCTTGGTCGTCGAAGGCATGCGCCATTTCGTGGCCGATGATCGATCCGATAGCGCCGTAATTCACGGCCGGATCGGCACACGGATCGAAGAACGGCGCCTGGAGCATGGCTGCGGGCAGCTCGATTGCGTTCCAAAGCGGGTTGTAGGACGCGTTCACGGTCTGCGGCGACTGATACCAGAAGATTGAGGCCGGCCGGTCGAGCATGCGCCGCGCCTGATCCCAATCATGCTCCAGAAGGCGCCGGTGGTTGCCGAGGAGGTCGTCGGCGCTGATCCGCGCCGCCGAATAGTCGCGCCACTCCTCCGGATAGCCGATCTTGAACCTGTAGGATGCGAGCTTCCTCAGCGCTTCCGCGCGCGTCGGCTCGTCCATCCAGGAGGCTCTGCGCAGGCTGTCGCCGAATGCGCTGACAATGTCGGCGATCATGCCTTCGACCATCTCGCGCTGCTGCGGCGAGAAGCGAAGCGCCACATAGCGCTGCCCCACCAAATCCTTGACCCGGCCGTTGACGAACGCGACTCCGCGCTGCTCGAGCGGCCGCTCCTCGGGGACGCCGCGCAGGAGGGTGCCGTACAAGGCGAACCGCGCTTCGGCGAAAGCGCGCGGAAGGTAATCGGCGTGATTGTCGATCCAATGGAACGCCAGATAGGATTTCCAGACGTCGACTGGGGTGGCTGCGAACAAGGCGGCGTGGCGCTGGATCGCGGTGTCTGTGCCGAGCACGAGGTCCTCGACATCCCCGACGCCGCGGGCGTCGAGATAGGCCTGCCAGGGAAAGCCGGGCGCATAGGTCGAAAGCGCGCGGCGCGTGACCGGATGGTAGTTTGCGCGCCTGTCGCGAAGTTGTTCGGGCGACCATTGCATCTGCGCCAGCCGCGCCTCCAGCGCGACGACGTCTCGCCCTCTTTGTTCGGCGGCGTCCACGCCGGCTCTTCTCAGCGTCGCTTCGACATAGGCAGCATAAGCGGTGCGCTGCGTCACATGGGCCGGATTCTCTCCCGCATAAGCGTTGCGGTCGGGCAGTCCGACGATCGGATTGGGAAGATGATTCTGGTCGATGTGGAGGAGGTTGCGCGCTGGATTGGCAGCGTCGGCGAAGATGTACATGGGCGCGATCGTGCTCGAACGCGTGTCGGCCATGAGCCGCGCCACGTCTTCATGGCTTTGCGCGGCCAGGATGCGGTGGAGGTCGTCCGCGAGCGGGCCGAGGCCGAGTTCCTCGACGCGCGGCCGGTTCACGAAGCTTTGGTAGAGAGCGCCGATCTGCCGGCCTTCCGGCGAGCTGTCGGCTCCCGATGCGGCCCGCTCCACGACCGCGGCAATGTCGCGCTCCGCTTGAAGGGCCAGAATATCGAAATTGCCGAGCGTGGATCGGTCGGCGGGCAGCGTCTGCGACGTCAGCCAGCCTTTGTTGACGAACCGGTAGAAGTCGTCGCCGGGCCTGATCCCCGAATCGACGTTCTCCATCGAAATGCCGCCGCCCGGTCGGCACGCCTGCTCCCCTGCCGTTGCCACTGGGGCCGGCCGGCTACCCGTATGCCCCGTGCACCCTGCCGCCGCCGCACACAGGACGAGCATCGCCGCGAGGCGCAGCTTCAACTTAGATGATCTCACGCAAGTCGCTCCATTCGCGGCAGAATTGCCTCGGGGCCGCGCTCGGCTTCGAACCGGCTCAGCTGTGCTACGTTTGTAGCAGGGTGATTGGAAGGAGCGCAATCCTCATCTGATGGCGGCGCGGCCGATCAGACGGAAAGGTGCGGCGGAGACCGCCGGCTTAAGTGCCGGCCTCTCCGATCAGCGCGCCGAGGCGGGGACCGGCTCCGCGCCACCGAGGATCTCGCCCGCCGGCACCACGCGCACGTCGCTCATCATCCTCAGATAAGCGTCGAGATACGGTTTGTGGGCCGATCCGACGAGAACGAGGATGCGACGGCCGGGATGCCGCGCGCTCACTTCGCGGATGTTCGCGGCCATGCGCAGGTTGCGCGTCTCCCAGCCCGCGACCCGGCGGCGCAGGATGCCCGAAGCGTCCGCCGTCTCGAGACGCGTCAACCATTGGTTCTCCGCGTCCCGCCGGCCCGCATCCTCGCTATTGTGGGCGCGAAAGGCGGCGAGCACCCCGGGAGCCGACGTCATCGGCGGATATGTCGGCATCGGGCGCCGGGCGCGCGCCGCCGACCAGGCGGGGCTGCGCTCGGCCTCCGTGACGGCGTCCAGCGCCGAAAAGACGAGGTCGGTTTCGCTCTGGTCGTCCATGGCGTCCAACCGCTCCAGGCCGAGCCTGACTGCGAGGCGAACCGCGATCGAGACATTTTCGTTGCGGCTCCCTGCCATGCGCCGGAGGTGAGCGGCCGCCTCCTCGCCGATCCCGTCGCGCGCCGCGCGCTCGCTTTCCGGCAGTCTCAGCCATTGAACGAGCGCGGAGTTCAGATCTCCCGCCGCGATCAGCAAGGCGGCAAGCCGCCGCCGGTCCCTGGCCGAAGGCGCTGCCGGCCAGCTCGCGAGAAGCCGGCGCGCTTCGACCTCCGCCGCTTGCATCGTGGTGCCGAGGCGAGTCGCGGCTTCGCCTGAAAGCCGAAGCCTCGTGCTCGCGAACATGTCCGCGACGCCGGGATAAAGCCCTTCATAGGCGACGAGCCCATGAAGCGCCTCGCCCGGGAGAGACTCGATGACGATGGCGGCCGGGCGATATTGTTCAAGCGCGGCAAGGATCGGGTCCAGCCATGCCGGGTCGAACGCCTCTTCGGCCTGTGCCAGATGCGGTGAGCCGAAGACGAGAATTTCAGTCCGTGCTTCCCCCACGGCTCGGCCCAGGGAGGCGGGGTCGAAGGCCTGAGCACCGGCTGGCTGTGCAGGCAAAGCGAAGGCTGCAGCCGTCAGCAGCGCCCAAGCGAAACGTCCCATTCTGCCCTCCCCTCCCTCGGCTTCGAAGCAGGAATGCTTCAGCCGCGCGCGCGGATCAACTGCGCTTTGCTCGGAGGAAAGCACGACCTCCAGGCGGGACGCCTGGGGGGTCGCCGGCAATCATCGCACGAAATTTCCGTAACGCAGGCGGAACCAGGTGCAAAAGAAACGGTTTGCGCACTCAAGTTCATTTCATGTCCTGCCCATGTTAATCAGCAACTAACATTGTAATGTTGAAGTTAACAGTGCGCTTTGCCGGTAGTTGTTCGCGTAAGCACGCCGGGTCCGGAGACCCGGCACAACGATGTGACTGAGGGAGAAACCTGAAATGTGCTGGATCTGCGATTCCGAATATAAGAGCATTGTCGCCGACGGCTATGTCGCCCGCCTGATGGCGAGCCAGACCCACACGGCCGCCACCACGGCAAGCGCCTTCGGGACCGTAAGCAAGCTCGCGACCGGCCTCAACCTGGCGGCCGGGCCCACCCTTCTCGTCACCACCGACAAGGCGCCCGGCGATACGGGCACCACCGTTTCCGTGACGGTCGGCGGACCGGCCATCGTGGCGACCATCGACACGATCGGCGACCAGGATTTCTACAAGGTCGAGCTCCAGGAAGGCCGCGTCTACGACATCAGCCAGTATCTGGTGACCGGCGGCCCGATGGGCATTCCGCTGGCCGACGCCTTCATCGAGCTTTACGACGCGTCCGGCAAGCTCCTGACCACGGCCGACGGCGGCGGACCGAACACGCCGTCCGGCCTCGACGCGCTCCTCACCTTCATTCCGAAGGAGAGCGGCACTTATTATATCAACGCCCGCGCCTTCGACCAGGACGCCACCAACGGCAGCACCGGCGACGAGATCGGCGACTACCAGCTCGCCGTGAAGGACGTGACCGGGCGGCCGAGCTATTCGCCTTATTACGACATCGACAGTCCGCTTCATTCGATCGACTGGGGCAGCCAGGTCGACCGCACCTCGCGCAACCCGGACGGCGCCGAAGGCGACCGGGTGACCGGCAACGCGTTCAAGGCCGCGAGCAATCCGTTCGGGATCGAAGGCAAGAACGTCATCACCGTCTACTTCGCGAAAGCGGGCGACGTGTTCGTGGCCGAGGACCCGACCAACCCCGGCCTCACCGCGACCATGGTCGCCAAGGGCCTCCAGGCCTGGGAAAAGGAAGCCTTCGAGCTCGCCCTCGACATGTACGAGCAGGTCGCGGACATCGTCTTCGTCGAAGTGGCGACGCGCGCCGAAGCCGACTTCAAGATCATCACCTATAACGGCACGCCCGGCGCCGGGGCGTCGCTCCTCGGCCGGTTCAGCCCGCCCAACGAGCTTAACGAAGGCCAGGGCGAGTTCAACGCCGGCGACGTGCGCTGGACTCCGGAAGGGCTCAGCCAGGGCGGCTTCTATTTCTCCACTTTGCTGCACGAATTCGGCCACGGCATGGGCATGGCCCATCCTCACGACAATGGCGGCCGTTCGAGCGTGATGCGCGGCGGCGGCGGCGGAACGGCCGGCATTGGCGGCGATTATGGCGAGTTCGGCCTCAGCCAGCGCGTCTTCACCGTCATGTCCTACAATAATGGCTGGGAGCTTTCCGGCTACGGCACGCCGCGCTCCGGCGGGATCACCGGCCTGGAGGTCGACCATTTCGGCTGGGTCGGTACTCTGAGCCCGCTCGACATCGCCGTCATTCAGGACAAATACGGCGTCAACGAGAACTATGCGACGGGCGACGACGTTTACACGATCAAGGACTATAACGGCGCCGGCAACTTCTATTCCGCCATTTGGGATGCGGGCGGCACGGACGAAATCCGCTACGACGGCGCTGCCGATGCGACCATCGACCTGCGCGCCGCGACCTTGAAATATGAGGAGGGCGGCGGCGGCCGCGTGTCCCATGCCTTCGGCATCCACGGCGGCTTCACTATCTCGAACGGCGTCACCATCGAAAATGCCACGGGCGGCGCGGGCAAGGACAAACTGTTCGGCAACGACGCCGCGAACCTCCTGCTCGGCAATGCCGGCGACGATTCGATCGACGGCGGCGCCGGCGATGACGTGATCGTCGGCGGCGCGGGCAAGGACGTGCTGACCGGCGGCGCGGGCGGCGACCTGTTCCGCTACGCCGCGCGGGGCGACAGCGCCGTCGGCGCGGCTCGCGACGTCATCGCGGACTTCGAAGAAGGCGACCGAATCGATCTGTCCGCAGTCGGCGCGACTACCTTCATCGGCGGCGACGCCTTCGGCGGCAAGGCGGGCCAGGTTCGCGCCGTCTCCATCGCCGACCAGACGATCGTCGAATATGATGCGGACGGCGACCGCCGCGCCGACATGCAGATCGAGCTGTCCGGCGCGATCGACCTCGACCGGCTCGACTTCATCGGCCTCGACGGGGCCCCGACGAGCGGCGGCGACACTTTGTTCGGCACTGAGGGCAACGACTCCATCAACGCTCTGGGCGGCAACGACACAGTCTACGGCGCCGGCGGAGTCGACACGCTGAACGGCGGCGACGGAAACGACCTGCTGGTCGGCGGCGCAGGCCGGGACACGCTGATCGGCGGCCTCGGCTTCGACATCTTCCGCTACGAGAATGGCGACAGCAATGCCGGCGTCGGCCGCGACGGCATTCTCGACTTCACCAAGGGCGACAAGATCGACCTGAGCGGCCTGGGCCTCCTGTCCTTCATCGGCACCAGCGCCTTCACCGGCGGCGAGCAGGTCCGCTACACGACCGGCTTCGGCTCCACCTTCATCGAAGCCGACCTCGACGGTAACAGGGTCGCCGACCTCCAGATCGAGCTCGCCGGCGCCGTCCCGCTTGTCGCCGCCGACTTCATCTTCGTCTGAACCAAAAGCGGCCGCGCACCGCCGCAGGGGCCGTCCGGCAAGGCGCCGGGCGGCCCCTTTGATACTCAGCGGTTGCTCCCTACCGCCTGGCGGATGAACCGCCCCGCCGACAGCCCCCGCAGCAGCGCCAGCCGGTAGCGCATGGTGACGGCCTGCTCATGCCAACGCCCCTCCGGCCAGTCGTCAAGCAACGCCTTCATCGCCCCCGTGTCGAGCGCTTCCGCGGCCGGCGCGCAGTCCGCGATCGCCTCCACTTCCTCCCCGATCTCGCCGCGGACCGAATCCAGCCCTTCGTACCAGTCGGCCGCCTGGAGGCCCTTGCGCCGCTCCGCGAGCAGGGAAGCGGGGAGGCGATCGGCGAAGCTGGTGCGGGCCAGAGCGCGCGGTTGCCCGCCGGCGAGATATTCGGCGGGCGGGATGGACAGGCAGAATTCGATCAGCCTCTTGTCGGCGGCGGGATCGCGCAGGTCCACGCCCCAGCCGCCCAGCGTCCCCTTCTTGTAATTGCCCTGGTCGACGCGGCGCAGCATCCAGAGCCGCGCTTCGCGTCCGTCGCCGCGCGGGCGATAGTCGAGGTCGAGCCCGCGCTCGGCCGCCCGCTCCTCCAGGCCGAGCGCCGCCGCCCGTTCCGGGCTGATCAGGCTGGCGACGGACGTCCCCCGCTCGGCGCCGCGCATCCGCCCGACGACGCGCCACAAGGCCCGCGGCAGGATCGGCCCCAGCGCCTGCGACGCCACCGTGCCGAGCCGGGTCCCGCCACGCTTCAGCCGCGCCGCCTCGCCGGCGAGTTTGAACAATCGTCCGCTCTTCAGCAGCCGGTGCAGTTCGTGCATCCCGCTGTAGCTGAAGGTGGCGTTGCCGTGGACGCCCGTCAGCAGCACGCCGAGCTTGCGCCGCTTCGCCTCCTCCAGCGTCGCCGTCATCCAGACGCCGTTGCACAGGTTGAGGAACGGCCGTTCGAACAGCTGGAAATAGCGGCCGAGATCCGCCGTCGGAGAACCCCGCGGCACGCCGATCCGGACATGATCGATATTGGCGTGCATCGCGGCGACCTCGGCGGCGAGCGGCCATTCGTCCATGACGACCCGGTCCGAAGGAGGCGCGCGCCAGCCTTCCCGGGGCGCGGCGGTGAAGGCGGTGACCCGCCCCCCCTCGCCCGTCAGCAGCCGCGCCGCCGTCGCCGCAACGGTGGAGCTGTCGAGCCCGGCGCTGAGATGCGCCGCCACCCGTCCGTCTGCGCCGCGCAGCCGCACGCGCACCGCCCGGTCCATTTCGGCGCGCATGGCGTGCCGATATTCGCCCCGGTCCTTCAGCCGCAGCTCGGCGGGTTGCGGGTTCCAGAAGCGCCGGCTCCTCGTCCCGCCGGGCGTCACCACCGCGACGTCGCCGGCGCGGACCTTTTCGATGCCTTCGAAAAAGGTCTCGCTGCCGTCCTCTGGCAAGAGGACGAGGAAGTCGGCGATGGTCTTGCGGTCGGGCGCGTAAGGCACGTCCGGCAAGGCATGCAGCCCCTTGGGCATGGACGCGAAGGCGAAAAAGCCGTCGCCGCGGTGATAATGAAGCGGCCGTTGGCCCAATGCGTCGCGCGCCAGCACCAGCCGCCCGCGCGCTTCGTCCCACCAGGCGAAGGCGAAGTCGCCTTCGATACGCTCCACGGCCGCTTCGCCCCAGCGCTCCAGCGCCTTCATCAGCAGCGCCGCATCCGCCAGAAGCGCCGCATCCGCCGCCCCCAGCCCGAGCGCCTCGCCGAGCTCCGGCCGATTGTCGAGCCTCACGTCCGCCACCAGCAGGCCCGCGGCCGACGCGACGGGGCCGCGATCGAACCGGTCCTCCGGCAGCAGCTTCCACAGCCGCCGCCCCATGGCGACCGGCCCCGTCTCACGGACCGCCGGCGCATCGGGCGCATAAACCGCCTGTGCGTTCAGCATGCGCGTGGCGGCGCGCGCATCGGCCCCGCCGCCGAAGCGCCAAAGTCCGGCAATGGCGGTCACGCTTCCAGCGGCTCCATCGCCACCAAACCGTCCTTGCGAAGCTCGTCGAGGAGCACGCTGAGCTCGCGCGCGCACGTCTCCGGATCAACGTCATATTCTTCAAGGAGGTGTGCCTGGAGCTCGCTCAGCCGCTTCGGCTCCTCGATCAGCGCCCAGATTCGAGTCGCCGTTGCATTGAAGCCGTAACAAAGCCCCTGCTCGACCTCGAGCCCGATCAACTCCCCATCCACTTCCGCTTCGATCAATCCGCCTGCGCGGCGCACCATGAAGTCCTTCAAATCACGTCCCTTTCCGTGCGGCCGAATGAGGCCTGAGCAATCGCCGGACACGCATTGCGTCCATTTCGGTTCCGTTTGACACAGCCCCGCGCAAAGTCATAGTAAGCGCTTGTCGTCACGATTTTTAGGGTAGGTTCATGTCACACCGCGAAGACCAGCAGATCGAAGCCCGCCGCGCCTGGACCGCGCCCGTCGTTCGCCGCCTCGCTGCCGGCAGCGCCGAAGACGGCGCCGACAACATTCCGGACGGCGGTCAGCCCTCCTAAGGGCTTGCGGGCGGCAAGCGCCGCCGGATGGTTGCGGGACTCCGCGGCCGGATGAACGTGCAATTCCAAGCCCCGCCGCTCTTCGGAGCGCCGGGGCTTTCTGCGTGTGCGCTCGTTGCGCCTTTGGAGTGGCATGCGGGCGAGCGCGAAGCAGCGCCGGAGCGGCTGGTGGGGCGGACCTCGCCGCGCTCTCCGCCTCAAGTCGTCACAGCGTCGGGTTACGGAGCACACGGCCAGACAGCGGTAAACGACGAAAAACGCATCCTGCTGTGCTGACCCGCGGCGCGTGAGGCGCGGCACGGCCACTTCGAAACGCCGGAACTTCAGCACACAGAGCCAGTGCGGCTGCCTTCACGCCCGGCGGCCGCCGTGCGGCCTCGTTGCGGTCGGGAGTTCGACGCCACAAGGACCGGCTGGCGGGCGGGAGCGGTTTTGGTCCGCTTCGCGCCCGCCGCGACGACCTTAGAGCAGGAAGTCCGACGCGGTGATCGGGTCGGCCGGATTGATCACCAGCACGAGTTCGAAATCGGACACGCCGTTGCCGTCGGTATCGCCCTGCACCAGCCAGACCGGCCCGCCGAGGCTGATATTCTCGAAGCGCAGTTCGCCCGCCGTGTTGGAGAAGGCTGCATTGCCGATGAAGCTGAAGGCCTGGTCGCCTTCGGCATTCACATCGGCATCGATCCGCGAAAGATCGACGAGGTCGCCCAGGTTGAAGTCCTGGATGCCGTCGCGCTCGACCGAGTTCGAATCCTCCACCGACTGGTAGCGGAACACGTCGTTTCCGGCTCCACCGGTCAGCGTGTCGCCCCTGCCGCCGCCGTAGATCAGGTCGTTCCCGGCCCCGCCGGTGAGCACGTCGTTGCCGCCGCCGCCGAACAGCCGGAAGGCTCCCGCCGTCTCGGTCGAACCGTTGAACGACATGTTCTCTTCGGCGGTCAGACGGCTGCCGTTGACGGTCATGGTCTGACCGGCGTTCAGCATCGTGTCGTTCCACTCGATCGTATAATCGTGCTCGACGCCGCCCGACGCGAAGACCTTCTCCGTTGCGGAAAGGAGGCCGATGCTTTCGACACCCGACAGCTGGTTGTCGGCGAAGGTGAAGGCGTAAGTGCCGCGCAGATAGACGACGTCGTAGCCGCTGCCCCCCGTCACCGAGTCGCTCGCGCCGAACGTGCCGCTGGTGAAGACGAAATTGTCACCCATCGCGCCGCCGGTGAGATCGTCGGTCCCCGCGCCGCCGTAGATCTGGAAGCTGCCGTCCAATTCGGCCGATCCGTCGAACGAAATGTCCTCGTCGATCATAAGGCCGCTGCCGTTGATCTTGAGCGTCAGGCCGGCGGCCACCGTGTCGTTGGTGGCGACCAGATTGTAATTGTTGAGGCCGGCCGTCGCGCCCCCGTACAAATTGTTGCTGCTCGAGAAGAGCGAGATGGAGCCGAGCTGGCCGAGGTTGGTAATGCTGCCGATCGACGTCTGCGCGGTGTAGTTGCCCTGCAGGATCACGATGTCGGAATTGCCGCCGCCGTTGACGATGTCGGCGTCCGTGAACGCGTCGCCGAAGTAGATGATGTCGCGGCTTGCAAGGCCGTTCACCGTATCGTTCCCACCCTGCTGGACAAGGAAGATGTCCTTCTGCGGCGTGCCGTTCAACACATTGTTGCCGGTGTCGCCGTTGATGAAGCCATCGTCGGCGATCTTGATCTGGACTTCGTCCGTATCGGTGAGCGCACCGCCCATGCCGCTCCAGCCATTGTCGCTGGTCAGGATGGTCAGCGTGTCGTCGCCCTCGAAGTTGAGGTTGCCGCGATAAACGAGCCCGTCCAGCGCCGCATTGATCTCGGAGGCCGTGCCGGTCAGCGTCACGGACGCGGTGCCGTCGTTGGACACGGACGTCAGCCCTGCCTGCGTGGCGAGCGTCAGGCGGCCGTTCAGCACGCTCACCGTCACCGTCATATCGTGCTGCGCCGACTCCGCATCCGGATCCGCGACAGTGATCGCGTTGTTGTTGCCGCTCGAGAAGACGAAATTCTGGTCTTCCGTCCCGTTCTGAACCGTGAGCGGGACCGTGTTGGTGGGCCCGTCATTCTCCGCGAAGATCGTGATCGTCGCCGATGCCGGGGCGCTGGTCGCCGCGCCGTCGGTGACGGTGACGACGATCGTGCGCTGGAGGTCCGTCTGGCCCAAAGTCGGATCGTTGCCGCTGTGCGCGTAGCGGACCTGCGCGAGAGCCGTCTGGTAATCGGCCTGGCTCGCAGCGCCGGTCAGCTTCAGCACCGTTGCCGTGCTGGTCGGATCGACCGTGATCCCCGCGGGCAAATTGCCCGAGATGGAGAGCGCGTCGCCGGTCTGCGCGTCGCTGATCGTGATCGTGGCGCCCTCGATCAGATCGCCATTGCCCGAGTCCGGATCGGTGACGGTGATGCCCGAACCGAACGCAGTGGGCGCGGCGCCTTCGCTATAGGTGTTGCTGAACGAGTCGACGCCCGCCGCCCCGCTGTCGAGGTCGACGACCGGCGGCAGATTGTCCGGAGCGATGTTGATCGTGATCGTGGATTCACCGGACTCGTTGGCGCTGCCGTTCGCAGGAGCGCCGTTGTCGATCACCTTGAACTGGAAGGTCGCGTAGGGCGATCCGACGGCGTCCGCGACCGGCGTGTAGGTGAGCTTGCCGGCATTGATGTCGGCAATGGAGATCACCTGCTCGTCCGTCACGGCCATGCCGTCCAGCCGCATCGTGCCGCCGTTCGGGAGATCGGTGATGCGAACGCCGGACAGGCTGTGCCCGTCCACGTCGCTGAACGGGAAGTCCGCGGCCTTGAAGACGTAGGCATCGTCTTCGCTGCCGGTCACCGATCCGTTCGCGCTCGTCGGCGCGTCGTTCACCGCCGAGACCGTGATCGTGCGCTGCGAAACGCTCTCTTCGTTCGTCGGGTCCGCGGTCAGGCCCGGATCGATGCCGCTGGCGCCGCCGTCATTGGTCGTGACGGTCAGCGTGTCGTCGCCGTTGAAATTGGCGGTGGGCGTGTAAGTCAGGCCGTTGTTCGCCGCCAGCGTCGCGTTGATCTTGTTCAGCGTGGCGCCGATCTGGATGAAGCCGTTGGCGGTGGCGATGATGTCGTTGCCGGTGATGCCGCCCGCGACGTCGGTGCGCAGTTCGAGCGTGCCGTGCGCGACCTGGAAGGCGACGTAGATCACGTCGTTTGCCGGATCGGCGTCCGGATCGGAGATCGACATGCCGCTGAGCCACGCGTCGACCCCATCCTCGATGGTGGAGATCGTGCCGCCGAGCGAATTGACCGGCGCGTCGTTGACCGCAGTGATGTCGATCGTCTGGGTCACCGTATCCGTGAGCGCGACGTTCGCACCGGAGCCGGTGTTGTTGCCGTCGTTGAACGTCAGCGTGACCGTCCGGTCCGCCGCACCGATATTGTCGGCCGCGTTCGAATAGGTGAACTCGTCGAGCAGGTCGTTGATGCGAACCGGCGTGGTCGGCGACGCGAAGCTGGTGATCGTCACCGAACTGGTGCCGATGCCGGTGATCGTGCCGATCGCGACCTGCGTCTGGCCTTCCTGGCGCGAGATGAAGAACACGCCCGGCGGGCCGGAGGTGATCACGAACGCCGTGCCCGCGCGCAGGTTGATCTCGCCGCCGGCACCGCTCACCGAAAGCGTGAGGCTGCCATTCTGGAAGTTGGCGGGCAGATCGGCGTCGGAAACGGTGACGCCCTGCAGCAGGGCGACAGGCGCCGCGCCTTCCGTATAGGTGATGGTCGCATTGGTCGGGTCGGTCAGCACCGGCGCATCGTTGGTCGGGTTGACGGTGACGGTCGAGGTGGCGGTGCCGGTCGCGCCGCCGGCGCCGTCCGTGAGGCTCCAGTTGAAGGTGCGGACCCCGCCCGCCGGAGCGTCGCTGAGGTTGTTGTAGAAGGACGCCCGGATCACCTCGCGGACGAGGTCCGGCGTCGCATTGGCATTGAGAAGGACGTCGAAGCCGATCTGGCCGTTGCCGAGATCGATCGGAGCGAAGGTGCCGATTTCGATGTCGTTGGCGCCGTCGTTGACGAAGACCTTCAGCGTCGCTTCTTCGATGGTGACCGGACCGGACATGTCGAGCCCGAAGATGTCGGTGCCTTGCGCATTGAAGGTCATGC
>DASVQT010000098.1:0-38450 GCA_036388975.1 Allosphingosinicella sp.
GGCCTCGCCAACCGGGTCAAGGTGCGGATCAACTGGCTCGACGCGGAACTGTTCTGCCCGGGCGCGGAAGGCCCCTCGGACGTCGCGCCGATGCTCGAGCCCTGCCACGCCATCCTCGTCCCGGGCGGCTTCGGCGAGCGCGGCGTCCCCTTTTTCGGCATCTGCCTCGGCATGCAGATGGCCTGCATCGAAGGCGCGCGGAACACCGCCGGCATCGCCGGCGCCAGCACCACCGAGTTCGGGGAGACCGACGAGCCGGTCGTCGGCCTCATCACCGAATGGATGACGTCGGAGGGCCTCCGCCAGCGCCGCGAAGCCGCGGGCGACATGGGCGGAACGATGCGCCTCGGCGCTTATGAAGCCGAACTCGGCGGCAACAGCCACGTCGCCAGCATCTACGGCGGCACGCGCATCTCCGAACGCCACCGCCACCGCTACGAGGTCAACGTCCATTACAAGGACGCGCTGGAGCAAGGCGGCCTGGTCTTCTCCGGCATGAGCCCGGATGGCGCGCTACCGGAAATCGTGGAGCGGCCGGACCACCCCTGGTTCGTCGGAGTCCAGTTCCACCCGGAGCTGAAGTCCAAGCCCTTCGACCCGCACCCTTTGTTCGCCAGCTTCATCGAAGCGGCGGTGAAGCAGAGCCGGCTGGTCTGACGCCGCCGCGCGGCGGCCGCACCTTAGCGCCTCAGCGTCCAGCTCATCGAGAAGATCGACACGCCGGCGACCGCCTCGCCGTTCGAGTCGCGCGCCGGCAGGAAACGCGCGCGCTGCCGCAGAACCCGGCACGTCGCCGAGTCGAGCGCCGCCGACCCGCTGGAACGGTCGATCGCGCAGGATTTCACCCGGCCGTCGGCCCCGATCTGGAGGCGCGCATCGGTGGTGCCGCTTACCCGCTGCTGCAGCGCGGCTTCGGGATAGTCCGACTCGACGAACCATGAGCCCGCCGCGTCGCACGCAACCGGCGCGCGCGCCCCGCTTGCGCCCTCGTCGCGAGGGCAGCGTGCCGGCGGCGGCGTTTGCACGGGGCGCGGCGGCGCCGGCCACGGCCGTGCGCTCTCGGCCGGCACGGGCGGAGCGATTGGCGCCACCGGCGACGGCAGCGCGCGTCCGGACCGAAGCGCCTCTCCCTCCGCGGCGGCGCTTCGGGCAAGCGCCAGGAGTCTCAGCCTTGCATCGGCGTCGGTCGGCGCGGCGGCGAGCAGCCGCTCCTCTTCCGCTTCCTCCTCGGGTGTCGGCCAGATGCACGTCTCAGGGATCGGCGTGCCCTGGCGGCAGTACGGGCTGACATAAGCCTCGGACTGAGGCGGCGCGCCGGGTATGTACGGCCAGGGTTCACGCTGCGTGTCGACGGGTTGGCTCTGGGGCGGCGGCAGCGTCCCGGCCCACATGAAGAACAAGGCGACGAAGCCGAGCACGAGGACGAAGCGCTTCTCCTCCGCCTCGCTTCTCCAGGCGAGCACCAGGATCGGGACGACAAGAACCACCGCGAGAGCGGCAAGCCAGGCGCGCAGCTCCCGCGCTGCGAGCGGCTCGGCGGCGGCGAGCGCGCCGGCGATGGCGACGGCAAGGGCCGTGGCCGCGAAGATGCCCCAGCGGCCGCGGACGCGGATGAAGGCGTAAAGCATCTCCTCGCTGCAGCGCCACCATGCGAAGGTGATCGCGGCGCCGACCGAGAGAAAGGCGAGCGCCTGATCCTCGCGCAGCCCGCCCACCAAAGCGAGACCGGCGATGAGCGGAAAAGCGAGGCGCTTCACAAGCAGCGGTATCCGAACGCCGAGGTCGCCGAGCGGATAAGGGGAGGGGAGAGCGGCGGCGGTCCAGGCCGCGACCAAAGCCGAAAGCAGGAGCGCCGCGGCGGCACCCAGCGGGCCGGGCGGCAGAGGCGCGGCCGCGATCGGAAGGAGGAGCAGGGCCGCCATCCAGCCTTCGCTGAACCAGAGCTTCGGCGCCGGCCGCTGCCAGCGCTGCCATTCGAGCTGCGGCTGCTTGACGAAGCGCAGGTACAGCCATGGCGAGGCGATTGCGAACAGCCCGCCGACCGGGATCAGGGCCGGCCAGGCGCGCGGATCGATCAGCGCCGCCGCCATTGCCACCAGAGCCGCGATAAAGACGGGCAGCGCCAGTACCCCGATCGTCGGCCGCGCCTTGGCGAGATGCGAGTGCCACCATTCGGACGCTTCGGCCGCGAACTGGTGATACAGGCCCGGCATCTCGTTGCCGGCGGTGCGCAGGATCTGCTCGACCTGGTTCGCGCGCGCCGCCGACAAAGCGGACAGGCGCGCTTCCCACCGCGCCTTGGGCGGCTGGGTCAGGGCCAGCCAGCCCTGGTGAACGGGGCTATGCACCCATTTCGCCCAGTGGATGTACCGCCACTCCTCGGCGCGCCGCAGGATCGCGTCCACCGCGCCGTCCCGGACGATCTCGCCGCCGTCCCAGCCGAAAGCCTCAACGGCGCGGTCGATGAGCAGGTCGGAGCGCGGGATGGTGCGCGCGATGTGAAAGGCGATCCAGCGTTCCGTGCGCTGCTGCGCGCCGACCCCGCCCAGCGCAGGCGCGGCGAGGATCTCCTCGAGAAGGCTCTGCAGCGCCTCCACATGATCCCCGCCGTCGTCGTTGAGCAAAGCGGCGAAACGGTTGAGGAGCTCGTCGAGCCGCGCTTCGTCATCGTCCGCCAGGAGCGGCGCGGCGTCAGTCGCCTCCGGGGCAAGCGGCGGCTCGACCACCGCACAAGCCGCCGCGGGCGCCTCCTGCACCTCCTCGCCGGCCTCCTCCTCGAACGGCGGCAGATCGGCATAATAAAGCGCGATCTCGTAAGCGTCGCGAAGCGCCTTGAAGCCCTCCGGATCGTCCTCCGGATTCACCGCGCGGACGCGGCGCGCATAAGCCCGGCGGATTTCGCTGCGGCCGCTCCCTTCGGGAATGCCGAGTACGGACCAGATCGTCTGCTCGGTCACAGAAAGGTCGCACCTTCGATCCGGTCGAGCTGTTCGTTCAGCGCTTCCCGGGCGGTGTCGCAGTGACGCGGGTCCTGCGTCTCGAGAGCCGCGGCGAAATCGGCGATCAGCATGTCGACAAAGTTGCGCTTCTCGCCGAGCGAATCCTGCCAGCAGCGCTCGGCGCGGGCCATGGCGGCGCGGTTCGCCTCCTGCTCGCGCGGATGGACCTTGAGCGCGGCCAGCGCTTCGCGCCGGCTGTTCAGCTCGGCGGGGTCCTGCTCGACATCTGGATCGGCGATAACGAGCTGGCGCCGCTCCTTGCCGTCGGCCACCGAGACGTCGACTTCGAGGAGTCCGTTGATGTCGTAGGAGAAGCGGCATTCGACCGGCTGCCCTTCGGGCCCGCGCGGTACCGGCACGTCGAGTTCGCCGATCAGCACATTCTCGGCCGCGAGCCGCGACTCGCCCTGGAAGATGCGGATCGTCACCATCTGCTGGTTCTTGTAGCTGGTCGAGAAGACCTTGCTCCGGCTCGCCGGAACGGTCGTGTTGCGCTCGATCACCGGCGTGAACAGGCCGGTTTCCTGCCTGCCGTTCGGAAGCAGGCGCGAGGTTTCGACGCCGAGCGAAAAGGGGCAGACGTCGGTCAGCACCACTTCCTTCAGCGCCGCATCGCGGGCCTTGAGGCCGGCCTGGACGGCGGCGCCGAGCGCCACCGCCTCGTCGGGATTGACGGCGGCGTTGGGAAAGCGGCCGAACATGCGCGCGACGGCCTTTCGAACGACCGGCATTCGCGTCGCGCCGCCGATCAGCACGATCTCCGAAAGCATTTCGCTGCTGATTTCGCTGTCGCGGAGCGAGCGCAGCACCGGCTCGCGGAGGCGCGCGACCAGGTCGGCGGCACCGGCTTCGAACTCGGCGGCGGTAACGGAGAGCTCGAAAGCCTCGTCGTTCCAGACGACGCGCATCGTCGCCTCGCCGGCGCCGCTCAGCGTCCGGCGCGCGCGTTCGGCCTGTTCGCGCAGCTTCTCCTGCAACGCTTCGTCCTCGCGAGTCCGGCGCGCCCAGTCCCTGCCGTAGCGCTCGCGCATCATGGCGATCAGGACTTCGTTGAAGTCCTCGCCTCCCAGGCGGTTGTCGCCGGTCGAGGCGCGCACCTCGATGATGCCTTCGAAGATTTCCAGCACCGAAACGTCGAACGTGCCGCCGCCCAGATCGAAGACCAGAAAGCGGCTTTCGTCTTCCAGGCGGTGGATCCCGTAGGCCAAAGCGGCGGCCGTGGGCTCGTTGACGAGGCGGTCGACCTTCAAGCCGGCAAGCTCGCCCGCGCGCCGGGTCGCCTTGCGCTGCTTGTCGTTGAAATAAGCGGGAACGGTGATCACCGCTTCGGTCACCGCCTGGCCGAGCAGGGTCTCGGCATCTTCCTTGAGGCTTCTCAGAACGAGGGCGGAAAGCTCCTCGGCCGAGAAGTGCCGGCCGCCGAGCGTCGCTTGCTTGGCAGTGCCCATGAAGCGCTTGAAGGCGGTCGCGGTATCGCGCGGGTGGGTCGCCTGGCGCTCCCGCGCGGCGAGGCCGACGAGGATCGCGCCGTCGGCATCGACGCTCACGGCGGAAGGCGTAAGCGTCTGGCCGAGCCGGTTCGAAACGAGATGCGCTTCGCCGTCGCGCCAGAAGGCCGCGGCACTGTTGGTCGTGCCGAGGTCGATACCGATGATCATCGAAAGAAAGTCCCCTGTCCCCTTCGGCCTTGTTTTTCAGACACAAGGGCGTTTTGCAATCGCGATCAAAAGGCGAGACGCCCCAGCCGGTCGGCGTGCATTTCGGTGAACCACATGGCCCCGTCGGGCCCGGCCATGATCCGGTGCATCACCGTTCCCCGCGTCGGGACGGGGTAGAATGTGAAGGCGGCGGGCGCGGCTGCTGCGCCGGGGGTGAGCGCGGCGCGGTCGATGCGCACGATGTGGTCCGGGCCCGCATCCGGCGTTCCCGCCGGCGCATATTGCTGCACCCAAAGGTTGCCGGCCCGGTCGAAGGCCAAGCCGGCGAGAATGGCGCCGGGCTGGGCGCGAGGAACCGGGATCTCGGCGATCCGGCCGCGCGAGTCGATGCGGCCGACCTTGCCGCCCGCTTCCTCGGTGAACCACATGGCGCCGTCCGGCCCGGGGACGATGGCGATCGGGCGGCTGTTCGGCGTCGGGATGGGGAACTCGTCGATCCGGCCCTCCGGCGTGACTCGGGCAATGGCGTTGCCGACCAGCTCGGTCACCCACATGTTCCCGTCCGGACCGGCGCGGATGTAGATGGGCACGCTGCCGACGTTGCGCAGCGGCCAGGTGGTGACGGTGCCGTCCGGGGCGATGCGGGCGATCGTGCCCGTCGCCTTGCCGGTGAACCAGGCGGTGCGCCCGTCCGGGCCGATGCCGAGCCCGTGCGGGTGGCTGTTGATCGGCTCGGGACAGCCGCGGCAGTGGAGGCGCACGTCGTGATCGGCGATGACGCGCCCGTCGGCCGGGTCGCGGACCTGGACGCGGCCCTGGAACTCCAGCGTCACCCAAAGGCGCCCGGCGGCGTCGAATTCGATGCCGTGCGGGCCGCTGCCGCGCGGCATGGCAAAGAAGCGCATGCGCCGGGTCGCCGGATCGACGCGCACCAGCGAGCCCCAATTCTGGCCGCTGATCCAGAGATCGCCGCCGCGCCGTTCGTCCCAGGCGATTTCATGGGTCGAGCCGTCGTGGCTGCCATGCGCGCCGGAGCCGCCGCTCGCACTGCGCGGCCAGTGGATCGGATAGTCCGCGACGGGCGGCTGCGCTGCCGCCGCTGCCGACAGCAGCGCTGCAAACGCAGCGATCCATGTGCGATATCTCATGCGCTTCCCCCGCCGCAGCATGCCGATCCTAGCACGGCTCCGGACATTCCTGAACCAAAGCGTCGGAGTCACGTTCGACGGGTGGAGGCAGACATGGGTGTATACAGACTCTGGCCGGCGCTCGCGGCTTTTGCGCTCGCTGGGTGCGACAGCGGAGGGTCGGCTGAGAACGTCCACGCGGCGCCCGACGCGGCGCCGACGGAAACCGAACTCGCCGCGGATGCGGCGCTTGCAAAGGAGGCCGCGGCCGACGAAGCGGCCGACATGCACAATTTCGGCGGCAATGCTGCGGCAATGGACGCGGCGAACGGCCTCTAAGGGTTCCCCGCTTCGCACACGCCCACGCTGCCGATCCGGATCGGCACAAACGTCGCCGTCCCCCCGCTCCACTAAAAAAGCCCGTTTCTGCCGCCTAGAAGCTGACGGCGAGGAGTTCGTTGACCCGGCGTTCGGCGTCGC
The DNA here is from genome assembly GCA_036388975.1 of Allosphingosinicella sp. Taxonomy (GTDB): domain Bacteria; phylum Pseudomonadota; class Alphaproteobacteria; order Sphingomonadales; family Sphingomonadaceae; genus Allosphingosinicella. The sequence goes on from DASVQT010000098.1 coordinate 6,265, forward strand.
GAAGCGCCGCGTCCACGTCCTTCTGCCCCATGATGGCCGCCGAAATCTCCTCCCCGACTAGCCCCTCGATCGGGCCCTGGAGTTTGACGGCAGGAAACGGCGTTCCCGTCTCCGCCAACGGGGCGATGTTGGTGCGGTGGGGGAGGGCGCGGAATTCGGGGCTGTCGACCACGGCCTGGAAGGCGGGGATGTGGCCGGTGCGGGACCAGTCGAAATTGTGGGCGGCCATGAAGCGGAACAGGCGGGCGATGGCCGCGCGCTGCGCATCGCTTCGCTCGCGTGCCGGCATGACCCAGGAGTGGCCGCCGACGACCGGGGTGGGGCGCTGGCCGAAGAGGCGGGGATAGGGATAAACGCTGTAACTGGCGTGGAGCGGCCGCCCTTCGGTTTCGGCTTCCTGCTGGAAATTGCCGATCATCCAGGTGCCGGTGGGAAACACGCCGCCTTCTCCGTTCATGAAGCTCGCGATCGCGGCGGGATTGTCCTGGTCGCGCGTGCTGAGCCCTTCCGAGTTCAGAAGGCGGAGGAACTCGATGACCTGCTTCGCTTCGGGCGTGGCGAGGCGGATGCGGTTGGGCTGCGGGAAGACGGGGACGCCCTGCGCGAGATAGAAAGTGTAGAAGTTGCGGACGTGGGTGGCGGGGTCGTTGACCTGGCTCTGGATGAGATAGGGCCTGCCGGTGCGTGCACGGAACTGGCGGGCGTGGGCGATCAGTTCTTCCGGCGAGGTGGGAAAGACCGGGTGGCCGCCGCGCCACAGGCCGGCCTGCTGGAAAAGGCGTGTGTTGACGTGCCAAAGACCGCCGACCGTGTCCCAGGGCAGGGCCCAGACGCGGCCCCCTTTGACCACGCCGCGGCGGGCGGCGGCGGTGAAATTCTGCGGGCCGATTCCGGCTTGGGCGAGCAGCGGATCGATCGGCTCCAGGAGGCCTCGCGTCATGTAATCGGCGATGAAATCCTGGTGCATGGTGACGAGATCGGGCGGGTCGCCGGCGGCGAGCTGGGCGGCGAGCTGCGGATAGCCCGGCCAGGCGACCACGTTCACTTCGACGTGGACGTCCGGATTCTCGGCGTTGAAGCGGTTGATGAGGGCGGTGATGATCCCGCATTCGCCTTCGGCCGCCGAAAGGTCGACGGCGGCGCCGTAGACCGCGCCGCATTCGCCGAAGAAGCGCTGGAGGTAGATTTCGGTGCGGTCGTCCTGCCGCGAGCAGCCGAGAAGGGACGCAAAGGCGGCGAGGCCGAGGAGCAGGGTGCGGGCCGGGCGGATCACTTCACCGCCGCTCCCGCCATGGCGCCGACGATCTGTTTCTGGAATATGAGGTAGACGATGAAGATCGGGATGGAGGCGAAGACCGCCTGGGCCATCAGGAAGCCGAGGCCGGAGGTCTGCGCATAGTTCATCTGGCTGGAGGCGAGGCCGACGGTGAGCGTGAACATGTCGCCGCGAGTCGCCGAGATGAGCGGCCACCAATAGCTGTTCCAGGTGCCGAGGAATGTGAACACGCCGAGCGTCGCCTGGGCGGGTGCGGTCAAGGGCAGGAGCACCTTCCAGAAGGTGGTGAATCGCGACGCGCCGTCGAGCATCGCCGCTTCGTCGAGATCGCGCGGGATGGCGCGGAAATATTGAGTCATGAAAAAGACGCCGAACGGACCGGCGAGGCCGGGCAGGATCAGGCCGGGATAGGAGTTGTGGAGGCCGAGGTCTGCGAACAGGCGGTGCTGGGGCAGGATCACGGCCTGTTCGGGAATGGCGAGGCCGAGGAGGACGAAGACGAAGAGCGTCTTGCGGAACGGGAAATCGAGCCGGGCAAAGCCGTAGCCGGCGAGGCTGCAGAGCGCGAGGACGCCCAGCGTGGTGCCGAGCGAGACGATCACGCTGTTGATCAGCCAGCGAAAGACCATGTTGCCCTGCAGGATCGCCGCATAGTTCTCGAGCGTGTAAGGCGGCGAAAAGGCAGTGCCGCTGTCGCGCATCAGCTCGCCATTGGCCTTGATCGACAGGAGCAGGGTCCAGACCAAAGGCGCGGCCATCAGGATGGCGCCGAGCGTCAGCCCGATCCAGGCGCCCTTGGACATGGAGCGGCGGGAGGGTGAGGCGGCCATGTCAGCGCTCCTGCCCGCGCGCGCCGGTCCAATATTGGATCAGGGTCACGGCAATGATCAGCAGGAAGAGCATTTCGGCGAGCGCGGTCGCATAGCCGAGCTCCCAGCGTCCGAACGAGACTTCGTAGATGTAGAGCACGATGGGGCGCGATGCGCCGCTCGGGCCGCCGGCGGTGAGCAATTGCGCCTGGCCGAAGATCTGGAGCTGGGCGGCGGTCTGCAGCATGACCACGAGCACGGTTGTGCGCTTGAGCGAGGGCAGGGTGATCTTGCGGAAGGTCGTCCACTTGCCGGCGCGGTCGAGCGCGGCGGCTTCGTACATGTCCTCGGGGATCTGCTGGAGGCCGGCGAGGAACAGCATCATGGGCAAGCCGACGGACCACCAGATGGTGGTGATGGCGAGCGCGGGAATGGTGAGGTCCGGATGGCTGAGCCAGGGAATGGGATCGGCGCCGACCGCTTCGAGAAGCTCCGCCATCAGGCCGGCGTCGGGCGTCAGGATGAAGCGCCAGATCAGGGTGACGATGGTCACCGACAAGACGGAGGAGGAGAAGAACAGGCCGCGGAAGACGGCGGGGGTGCGGCCCGGCCTGTTCAGCGCCAAGGCGAGGGCGAGCGAGATCGCGGTCAGGATCGGAACGATGATGAAGGCGAGCTTGAAGGTGTTGAAGATCGATTGGTGGAAGATCGGATCGCCGAGCAGCCGCCGGTAATTGCCGAGGCCGATGAAGCGCTGGCCGCCGAACAGGTCGGCATTGTGGAAGGACAATATGATCCCGTTGATCAGCGGGTAGATGAGCAGAAAGGAATAAAGGAGCAGGAACGGCGCGACGAAGGCGAAGCCGCCCCACCGGTTCCAGACGCCGGGCCCCGTCAAGCCGAAGCCCCGCCGTGCGACGGGGCATGGTGGCCGCGGCCGTCCGGCCCGAAGATGTGGCCGGCGGCGCCGTTCACCTTGAGCGGCACCGTGTCGCCGATCCTGACGCGGCTGAAGCCTTCGTCCTCCGCCGTGATCGGCTGGCCGTCGGACAGGCGGCCGTAGATGAGCGTCCGTTCGCCGAGCCGCTCCACCAGCTCGACCGTCGCGCTCGTCGTCGCGCCCTCGTTAACGTGGAGGACGCGCACGTTTTCGGGTCGGAGCCCGAGCTCGAGCCCGGTCTCGGGAAGGCCGGCGCGCGGGACTTGCGTCTCGACCACCGAGCCGTCGCCGATGCGAACCGTTGCATGCTCGCCCGGCGCGTCGGCGACCAGGGTGGCGGGCGCGAGCGTCATCGCCGGCGAGCCGACGAAGCGCGCGACAAAAGTGTTGGCGGGCCGGGCGTAGATCTCCATGGGCGGGCCGACCTGCTGGATCTTCTTGTCGTTCATCACGACGATCCGGTCAGCCAGCGTCATCGCCTCCGCCTGGTCGTGCGTGACCATGATGACCGCGGCGTCGACCTTCTGGCGGAGCTGGGCGAGCTCGACCCGCGTGCGCATCCGAAGCGCCGCGTCGAGGTTCGACAGCGGCTCGTCGAGCAGGAAGATTTTGGGATGCTTGACGATGGCGCGCCCGATGGCGACGCGCTGGCGCTGGCCGCCGGACATCTGCGCCGGCTTCTTCTGAAGGTGATCGCTGATCTCGAGGACTCGCGCCGCGTCTTCGATGCGGGTGCGGATCTCGTCCTCCGGCACCTTCGCGTTGCGAAGGCCGAAGGCCATATTGTCGAAGACGCTCATGTGCGGATACAGCGCATAATGCTGGAAGACCATGGCGACGCCGCGGTCACCGGGCGGCACCTGATCGATGCGCCGGCCTTCCAGCCTCACCTCGCCCGCATCGAGCGTCTCGAGCCCGGCTATGATCCTGAGGAGGGTGGATTTCCCCGAGCCCGACGGGCCCAGAAAGGCGATGAACTCGCGGGCCTCCATCGTGAGCGACACGTCGTCCAGAACGAGCGTGTCGCCATAGGCCTTGCGGATGTTTTCAAGCTCCAGGCTGGCCAAGGGCACCCCTTTTTTTGAGGACATTGGCCCCCGCCGCACGCCCCGTCAATGGGGGCGGGCGGCGGGCGACCAACGTCGCGGACGGAGCCGACCGTTCAGGCGAACACGTCTCCGACATAGTCCGGATCCTTGGGATCGGGACCATATTGGTTCGGCCCGCGCGTCCCTTCGAAAAGCATCATCACGAAGACGATGATACCGCCCACATAAGGGATGAAGGTCAGCAGATAGAGCCAGCCCGTCTTGTCCTGGTCGTGGAAGCGCCGCACCGTGACGGCGATGCTCGGGATGAGCAGCGCGAGAAAGACGAGACCGAAGATCGCCAGAACGCCAATCATCTCGCTCGAGTCGGCCGGGTCCGAGTTCGGATCCGATGATACGGCGAGCAGCACGGCCGGCACCGCCGCCGCGCAGTAGATCAGGATCTGGAGAAGGTAGAAAAGCCAATATTCCTTGCGTCGGGAACGGCCGCTGAAGTCCGCATAGCGCTTCAGCGGCTGCACCATATAGCCGAAGGCAGTTTCCGGTTCGTCGCGATGCATGAAAGTTTCCCCCGTGATTTACGGCGCCCCCTCGGCCCCGATTTGCCCGTTCGCGGCGGATCGTAGCTTCCCTGCCGCGCGCCGCAAGTGCCGGGTGCGCCGCGCGATACGGAGGATTCCGGGCATTGCAATCGCCGCAGAACCCGGCAACACACGCGCTTAGCGCACGAGGAAAAGGGGGCTTTTTCGATATGAGGTTGGTTCTTCTGGCCGGGGCGGCACTGGCCGTTGCGGGATGCGAGATGGAAAGCAACGAGAACCGGCTCGAAAATGCGATTCGCGCCAATCTCGCCAATCAGCAGACCGAGGTGCAGAGCATCGAGATGACCGAAGGCGAGGACGGCAACATGACCGGCTTCGCGATGGTTCGCGAGGCGAGCGGCCGCAGCGGACGGTTGAACTGCAACGCGCACCGCGAAGGCGACAATTACAATTTTCGCTGCTCGCCCGCGATCGACGAGGCGGTGCTGACCGAGATGGAGGGCCTTATCCGGCGCGAGCTCGAGCAGCAGGCGGAAGTGATCGAAGTCGACATGCAGCGCCACAATGACGACAACCATATGCGCGGCCATGTCGTGGTCGGCGACGGCGCGGGCAATCGCGCCCGCCTCGCCTGCACGGCGACGCGCGACGCGACCAACATCGGCACGTTCAACTGGCAGTGCGCGCCCGAAGGCGCCGCGGCCGGTGCGGGCAACGCCGGCGGTGCCTCGGGAAGCGGCGCGGCGGCAGGCGGGGGCAAGACGCCGGCCGGCGGCCAGGGCGGCGCTGCGCCTGGCGGAAAGCCGGCCGGCGGCGAAGACGGCGGGGAGGGCGGCGAATAACAGCGGCCCCTCTCCCAAGGAGCGGTTCGATGCGCACGGAGGAATATGAAGAGCTGGTCGCCTCGATCGCGGCGACGCCGATCGCCACGGTGATCACCGATCCGCGCGCACCGGACAATCCGATCCTCGCGGTGAACCGCGCCTTCGAGCTGCTCACCGGCTACCCGGAGGCGGAGGTTCGCGGGCGCAATTGCCGCCTGCTGTCGGGCCCGGACACGGAGCCGGAGTGGCAGGCGGTCCTGCGCCGCGCCGTCGTCGAGGGCCGGCCGGCGCTGACCGAACTCACCAACTACAAGAAGGACGGGACGCCCTTTCGCAACGCGGTGATGATCGCGCCGGTGCTCGACGAGGACGGCAAGGTCGCCTTGTTCATCGGATCGCAGATGGACGTGGGCGGGCAGCCGCCGCTGGCCGCGCCACAGCGGGCGCGCGCGGCGGAGCAGGTGGCGGGGCTGACGACGCGGCAGCGCCAGGTGCTCGATCACATGATCAGGGGCTATCGCAACAAGCAGATCGCCGGCTTCCTCGGCATCGACGAGAAGACGGTGAAGATGCACCGTGCCGGTCTGCTCACCCGCCTCGGCGCGGCGAGCTCGGCCGACGCCATACGCATCGGCGTCGAAGCGGGGCTCAGCGGTCCCGGCTGATCGAAAAGCGGGCAATGGCTTCGAGGAGCCGCGCGCGTTCGCCGAAGCTGCGCAGGTGATCGATCGCCTGGTCGACGAGCATCTCGGCCTGACGCCGCGCCCGCTCGGGCCCGAGCAGCGAAACGAAGGTGACCTTGCCGGCCGCTTCGTCCTTGCGCAGGCGCTTGCCGGCCGCTTCCTCGTCGCCTTCGCAATCGAGGAGGTCGTCGGCGATTTGAAAGGCGAGGCCCAAATTCTGGGCATAGCCGCGAAGGCTCGTCCGCTGCTCAGGCGTCGCGCCGCCCAATATGGCGCCCGCTTCGACGGACCAGGCGATGAGCGCGCCGGTCTTCAGGCGCTGGAGGCGGGTGATCGCTTCGATGTCGAGCGCGGCGCCGGCGCCGCTTTCGCACAGAAGATCGAGCATCTGCCCGCCCGCCATGCCCGCGGCGCCCGAGGCGCGGGCGAGCTCGACGGTGAGTTCCGCGCGGATCTCGCCGGACGGGTGGGTGGATGGATCGGCGAGGATTTCGAAGGCCAAAGCGAGAAAGGCGTCGCCGGCGAGGACGGCGGTCGCTTCGTCATAGGCCCGGTGCACGGTCGGCTTGCCGCGGCGAAGGTCGTCGTCGTCCATGCAGGGAAGATCGTCGTGGATCAGCGAATGGACGTGGATGCACTCGACGGCGAGACCCGCATGCAGCGCGCGCGCCCGTGGCACGGCAAACAGGCTGGAGGAGGCGACGGCGAGGAGCGGGCGCAGGCGCTTGCCGCCGCCCACGGCGGCGTAGCGCATCGCCTGGAACAGGCGGGCGCGCGCGTCGGGCGGATCGGCGAGGAAGCTTTCGAAAAGAACGTCGATGTCGGCGGCGGTGCGCCGCATGGTCGGGCCGAGCGCCACGGCGGCGCGGATGGTCTCGATCATCGTCACCCGACGGCCACCCGCTTGAACACTGTCGTCTCCGAGACGGTCTCGACCTCCTCGACACGGAGGCGATAGCGAAGCGCGAGCGCGGCGAGAATGCCTTCGACGCTGCGCTCCGGCGTGGAAGCGGCGGCGGTGATGCCGATGGCCCCGCCGGCGGGAAGCCGCGACCAATCGAGGTCGGAGGCGTCCGCCACGAGCTGCACCGAGGCGCAGCGGGCGGAGGCGACTTCGGCGAGACGGTTGGCGTTGGACGAGAAGCTTTCGCCCGCAACGATCATCGCGTCGGCCCGTTCGGCGATGGCGCGCACGGCGGCCTGGCGGTTGGTGGTGGCGTAGCAGATGTCGCTCGTGGACGGCGCGGCGAGATCGGCGAAGCGGGCGCGAAGGGCGGAAACGACGTCGGAGGCTTCGTCAACCGAATAGGTGGTCTGAACCGCGAATGCGGTCGGCGCCGCCTCGTCGAGGGTGAGGGCGGCGACCTCCTCCGCGCTTCGGACCAGGGTCGCCGCGCCTTCCGGAAGGTGGCCGAGCGTGCCTTGGATCTCGGGATGGCCGTCATGGCCGACGAGGACGACGTGGCGCCCATCCTTGTGGTGGCGCTCCACTTCACGGTGCACCTTCGCGACCAGCGGGCAGACCGCGTCGTAATAAAGAAGGCCCCGGCGCGCCGCTTCGCCCGCGACGGCCGGGGCGACGCCGTGGGCGGAGAGAACAGCCACGGCGCCGGAGGGAATTTCGGAGAGTTCCTGGACGAAGATCGCACCCTCGGCTTCGAGTTCGCGCATCACGGCGACATTGTGCACGATGGGGCGGCGGACGTAGACAGGGGGGCCGTGAAGGGCGAGGGCGTCCCGCACGGCGTCGATGGCGCGGCGCACGCCCGCGCAGAAGCCGCGCGGCGCGGCGAGGAGAATGTCGATGGAAGGACGGGCATCATGCGCGGCATCGGCATTGTCGCCGCCGTTTGCCGCCGCACTAAAAGGGGAAAAGTCGAACAATATTTCCCTCGTCTCTGCCCCCTGTGCAATAGTTACGGGTGGCGACAGGCGAGAGCCAGATGGACTAAAGCAGGTATTGCATGCGCACCGTCTGGCGGGCGAAGCCGGACGGGAGATCGATGACAACCTGCCGAAACCGCGGCGCGCCGAACCGGACAGCGGGGTTGCGCGAAAATCCGAAGCCTTCGCGCGGGATGCCCGCAAAGGTGTCGAACCGCCCGTTGCCGTTCTCGTCGTGAAACAGCGAAACCGCATAAGCGCCGGGCTGGATCCCGTCGAAGCGCACGGTCGCGGTGCCGGCCGCGACGCTTCGCTTGAGCGCGGCGGGATCGCCGGCGCAGTTGGGGAAGTGCGCGGAATTGCGGGTGAGGCAGATATGGACCTGCCCGCGGCGGCTCCGGAGCCGCTCGATCGTGACTTCGAGCTGGGCGCTGGCGGGAGCGGGAGCCGCGGCGGAAGCCGCGAGAAACAAAGCGGAAATTGCGATCGTCATAACGTTCCCAGCTACAGCGCGCCCGGCGCGGGCTCCACATGGCCTTTAGGTCAGGGTCGGCGATGAAGCGAGCGCGGATCGTCATTGCCGGCGGCGGCCTCGCGGGCGGCCTCGCGGCGCTTGCGCTCAAGGCGCGGCGACCGGACGTCGATCTGCTGCTGATCGAAGAAGGGGGGCGCTTCGGCGGCAACCACATCTGGTCCTTCTTCGACGGCGACGTCGCGCCCGCCGATGCGCCGCTCGTGGCGGGGCTGGTCGCCGGGCGCTGGCACGATCACGAGGTGCGCTTTCCGGCGCGGCGCCGGACGCTCGGCTTCGGTTACAACAGCATGCGGTCCGAGGATCTGGATCGGGAACTGCGCGCGCGGCTGGAGCCGGACGAATATCGGCTGAACAGCCGCATCGCGGCGCTGGGGCCTGACTTCGTCCTGCTGGACGGCGGCGAGCGGATCGAAGCGGACGGCGTGATCGACGCACGGGGCGCCACGGCGCTCCCCGGCCTCGATCTCGCCTGGCAGAAGTTCGTCGGGCGGACCTACCGCTTCGAAGCGCCGCACGGCTGCACTCGTCCGGTCATCATGGACGCGATGGTGCCGCAGGACGAAGGCTATCGCTTCGTCTATACTTTGCCCTTCACCCCGACCGAATTGATGGTGGAGGACACTTATTATTCCTGCTCGCCCGTGCTCGACGCCGGCATGCTGCGCGCCCGACTGAGTCAATATGTCGAAGCCGCGGGTCTGCCGTCCGCCGAGGTCGTTGCCGAGGAGACGGGAGTTCTTCCTGTGCTGCTCGGCGGCGCGGTGTCGGCGCTGTGGCGGGCGGACGAACCGGCGGTCGCGCGGCTGGGGCTTCGCGGCGGCTTCTTTCACCCGACGACCGGCTATTCACTTCCGGATGCGGTGCGCAACGCCGTGCTCCTCGCCGGACAGCGGGACCTTTCGGGCGCCGGGCTCCATGCTCTGTTCCACGCCCGTGCCGCGGCGCTCTGGAAGGAGCGGCGCTTCTATCAGCTCCTCAACCGAATGCTGTTCCGCGCCGCGCCGCCGCGCCAGCGCTACAAGGTCCTCGAACATTTCTATCGTTTGCCCGAAGCGACCATCGCGCGTTTTTATGCGGGCCAGCTCACCCCGTTCGACAAAATGCGCATCCTGAGCGGCCGTCCCCCCGTACCTGTGGGAAAAGCAATCGCAGCGATGCGGGGGAAAGCGGCGTGACCAAGACTGCAGCGGTAATCGGTTCCGGCTTTGGAGGCCTGGCGCTCGCCATCCGCCTCCAGTCGGCAGGCATTGCGACAACGGTGATCGAAGCGCGGGACAAGCCCGGCGGGCGAGCTTATTATTGGGAAAAGGACGGCCACGTCTTCGACGCCGGGCCGACCGTGATCACCGATCCCGAATGCCTGAAGGAGCTTTGGGGGCTGACCGGCGCCGACATCGCGCACGACGTCGAGCTGGTGCCCGTGTCGCCATTCTACCGCCTGTCTTGGCCGGACGGGACGGTGTTCGATTATCTGAACGACGACGCGCGCCTGACCGAGCAGATCGAGGCGATGAACCCGGGGGACGTCGCGGGCTACCGGCGCTTTCTCGATTATGCGGCGGGGGTGTACAAGGAAGGCTATGTGAAGCTCGGCGCGGTGCCGTTTCTCGACTTCCGCTCGATGCTTCGCGCGGCGCCCGCGCTCGCCCGTTACCAGGCTTGGCGCTCGGTTTATTCGATCGTCTCCAAGTTCGTGAAGGACGAGAAGCTCCGGCAGGCGCTGAGCTTCCATACCCTGCTCGTCGGCGGCAATCCGATGACGACCAGTGCCATCTACGCCCTTATCCACAAATTGGAGCGCGACGGCGGCGTCTGGTTCGCCAAGGGCGGGACCAATGCCCTCGTCGCCGGCATGGTGCGGCACTTCGAACGGATCGGCGGAACGATGCGGATCGGCGATCCGGTGGAGCGGATCGAGACGCAAGGCGGGCTCGCCCGCAGCGTTTCGACCAAGAGCGGCTGGAGCGGGCGCTTCGACGCGGTCGCGTCCAACGCCGACATCGTGCGCACTTACGACATGCTCCGCGACCCGCGCGGCCCCAAGGCTGCGGCGGCGCTGAGGAAGAAGAGCTTCTCGCCCTCCTTGTTCGTCGTCCATTTCGCGACCAGCGGGGAATGGCCGGACGTGCCGCACCATTCGATCCTGTTCGGGCCGCGCTATGCCGGGCTGCTGCGCGACATCTACAAGGGATCGACGCTCGCCGACGATCCGTCGCTCTACCTCCACCATCCGACCGCGACCGACCCCGACATGGCGCCGCGCGGCAAATCGACCTTCTACGTGCTCGCCCCCGTTCCCCATCTCGGCCGCGCCCCGCTTGACTGGGACGCGGAAGGGCCGGCATATGCCAACCGCATCCTGCGAATCCTGGAGAAGCGCATGCTCCCGGGCCTGTTCGCGCGGCTCGAGAGCGTCTTTCATTTCGGGCCGAAGGATTTCGAAAGCGAGCTGAACAGCCATCTCGGCTCCGCATTCAGCCTCGAGCCGGTGCTGACCCAGAGCGCCTGGTTCCGAGTCCACAATCGCGACGACAAGATACCGAACCTTTATTTCGTCGGCGCCGGCACCCATCCGGGCGCCGGCATCCCGGGCGTCGTCGGCAGCGCCAAGGCGACGGCGGGGCTCGTCATCGCGGATCTCGCCCGGTGACTCGGGACGATCTCGTTGCCGGCGCCTACGAGGCGATCGCCAAGGGCTCCAAGTCCTTCCGGATGGCGAGCCGGCTGTTCGACCGCACGACCCGCGAGCGCGCATGGCTTCTTTATTGCTGGTGCCGACACTGCGACGACGTGTGCGACGGGCAGACGCTCGGTCACCGGACCGGCGAGGCGCCGACCGGCGACGTCGAGGCGCAGACCCGCCGCGCCGCCGCGGGCGAGACCGTCGGCGAGCTTCCCTTCGACGCCCTCGCGGCTTTGCTCGGGGAATGCCCGATCCCCGAGCGCTACCTCCTGGACCACCTCCAGGGTTTCGCGCTCGACAATCAAGGGTGGCGGCCCAGCGACGAAGCCGACCTGCTGCGCTATTGCTACCATGTCGCGGGCGCGGTGGGCTGCATGATGGCGATCGTGATGGGCGTCGATCCGGACGACGAGGAAACCTTGCGCCGTGCGTCCGACCTCGGCATCGCATTCCAGCTGTCCAACATCGCCCGCGACGTGGCGGACGATCACGAAGCGGGACGCTGCTACCTTCCCAAGCGCTGGCTGGACGAAGCGGGGCTCAGCCGCGCCGACCTCCTCCTCGAGGAAAAGAGAGACGCACTGGTTGCGCTCGTAGCGCGGGTCTGCGCGCTTGCCGACGCTTACGAAGCTTCGGCGCGCGAGGGCGTCGCCCGGCTTCCCTTCCGCTCTCGATGGGCGGTGCTGTCCGCCGCCGGCATCTACGGCCGGATCGGACGGCGGGTCGCGGCGCTTGGGCCGGGCGCCTGGGACCGGCGCGTGGTCGTGAGGAAGCGCGAAAAAGCGGCGATCATGATCGGCGCACTGGGCCGCGCCGCCGCCGCCGCGTGAGCCGGCTCGCGGTTCTCGCGCCGCCGCTCACCGGCCATTGGAAGCCGCTCGCCGCCCTTGCCGCGGAGCTCGGCGACCGCGGGCATCAGGTCACCTTCATCCACGGCGAAGCGGCTAGGGGCCTCGCCGAGCGGCTCGATGCCGACTTCGCCCCCGTCCCTTCGGATGGGCTCGGAGACCACAAGGGCGTTCGCGGCACCGTACGCGAAATGGCGCGGCAGACCGACATGCTCTGCCGCCACGCGCCGGCAATCATCCGGCAACTCCGCGTCGATGGGATCATCGCCGACCAACTCGAGCCGGCGGGCGGCCTTATCGCCGAACATCTCGATCTGCCGTTCGCCAGCCTCGCCTGCGCGCTTCCGATCAACCGCGAGCCGAAGCTGCCGCCGCCCTATGTCGGCTGGCCCTATGACGCGTCGCCGCGAGGGGAGAGCTGGGCGAAAGGCGGCTGGCGGGTGAGCGACTTCCTGATGCGGCCGGTCGGCGCCGCCGTTGCGCGCTGGGCCGAGACCTGGCGCCTTCCGCCCCGCCGCCGCCTCGACGACTGCTTCTCGCCGGCGCTGCAGATCGCCCAGGCCGTGCCGTCGATCGATTTCCCTCGGGAACGGCTTCCAGCCTCCTTCCACCATGCGGGACCGCTCCGCCGCCAGGAAGGCACGCGCTCGCCCATCGCCGGACCCTTCGTTTACTGCTCGCTCGGTACGCTCCAGGGTGGGCGGACGAAGATCTTCGCCGCCGTCGCCGCAGCCTGCGCAACGCTCGGCCTGAAGCTCGTCCTCACTCATTGCGGACGGCTCTCGCCCGCCGAGGTCTCGCGCCTGCCGGGCGCGCCGCTCGCCTTCGATTTCCTGCCGCAGGAGGCCTTGCTCAAGGAGGCGAGCCTGGTCGTCACTCATGCGGGCTTCAACACGGTGATCGAGAGCCTCGCGTGCGGGGTGCCGATGGTGGCAATCCCCATCGCCTTCGACCAGCCCGCCGTCGCCGCGCGCGTCGCACGCGCGGGCGTGGGCGAAGTGGTGACGCCGCGCAGGGCCAGTGCGGCACGCCTCGCCCGTGCGATCCAAAAGGTGCTGGGCCATCCGCGCTACCGGGAGCGCGCCCGCTATGTGCAGCGCGAGATCGGGGCGGCCGGCGGCGTCGCGCGCGCCGCCGACCTCATCGAGGCGAAACTGCTCCGCTGACCGTCTTCCCCCGCTCGGCCGGAAGCCGCCACCAGGGGACGTGCGGCGCCCTGTGATGCTCGTGATGATAGCCGAAATGGAAGCAGGTGAGGAGCGAGGCGAGCCGCCCGTAATCGTTGCTCCGCGCCCGGTGGCGGTCGCCGAACTCTTCGTCCTCCTCGCGGTGCGGAAGATAGGTGCCGAACAGGAAGAGCTGGAACGAGCTGAGGATCGCCGGCAGCGCCCAAAAAGCGAGCAGGTTCGGGTAGGGCGCGCGCAGCACGAACACGTAGAAAGCGACCAGAGCGGTCAGCACGGCGAACTCGCGCAGGCCGAAATATTGCCGGAAGAAGGCGAGGTACCAGGGCCAGAAGCGGCGCGAATGGGGGACGCTGTAATCCGGGTCGTACTCGGTGCCGGGGCGCTTGTGATGCTCGAAATGCTTGGCGAGCAGCCGGTCGAACGAGAAGCCGGCGTAGAGGGCGAGAGCGATCCGCCCCGCCCAGCGGTTCGCCGCCGGCCGCCGCGGGGCCAGCGAGCCGTGCATCGCGTCATGGGCGACGATGAACAGGCCAACGTTCAGCCAGCACAGAGCTGCGATCAGCAGCGGCGCGGCGAGCAGGGGAGGGGCGAAGAACACCGAATAAACGTGCAGCGCGGCCCAGGCGGAGGCGATCGCCGCCGCGAGGCCGAGGCCGATCGCCGCCTGCCTCCCCTCAGCCATTCTGCAGCTCGCGAAGCTTGCGCTTCAGCGTCCGAACCGGCGGTGCCCAAAGGAAGCCGAAGGAAACGGCGCCCTCCCGGCCCTTCACCGCATGGTGGAGCCGGTGCGCTTGGACGAGGCGCTTCAGATAGGCGCTCCGCGGCGTGCGGCCGATCGGCAGGCGGCGATGGACGAGGCCGTCGTGGAGCAAGGTGTAAAGGAGGCCGTAGACCACCGTGCCGACGCCGACCCACCAGAATGGCGGCCAAAGCTCGGCAAGCGCGGTGAAGAAGAGCAGGCTGATGCCGGTGAAGACGAGGGCGTAAAGGTCGTTCTTCTCCAGGGCGCCCCGGCGCGGCTCATGGTGCGACTTGTGCCAGTTCCAGCCCCAGCCGTGCATGACGTAGCGATGGACGAGGGCCGCGACGGCCTCCATCGCGGCCACCGTCGCCACCACGATGGCGAGCGGGATGAGGTAAGCCATAAGGCCGAAATAGGCTTTGCGGCGCCCTGCGTCCACGTCCCTTGCGAATGACCTAGGCTAAAGCAGGTAGGAACGGCGGCGACGCCGCGCCTGTTCTTTCCCATGAGTTTCAATGTCGAAAGGACCCGTCATGGCCGAAGAAGGCAGCCCCGAAGACGTCTGGGCGATCGTTAAGAAGCAGCGCATCGCGATGCTCACGGTCGAGGAGGAGGGCAGGCTGGTGAGCCGCCCCATGTCCTGCCTCGCGCGCCCGGAAGAGAACCGCATCTATTTCGTGACCAGGCTCGACGCCAAGGTGGGCGAGATCGGCGGCTCGGCGCCGGTCAATCTCGGCTTTTCCGATCCGCACAAGAATACCTATCTTTCGCTCGCCGGCACCGCGCGGACGTCGCAGGACCGCGAGAAACTGCGCGAGCTCTGGTCGCCGCATACCGAAGCCTGGCTCCCGCAGGGGCCGGACGCGGAGGACGTGGCGCTGATCACGATCGAGCCGGAGGACGCCAAGCTCTGGGACTCGACCAGCTCGGCGCTCGTTTATGCCGCCAAGGTGCTGAAGGCGAACGTCACGCAGTCGCCGCCGGACGGCGGCAAGGTCGAGCATGTGGACATGGGCGGCGGCTCGGGCGGCGATACCGGTTCGGAGTCGAAGGACCAGCCGACGACGCGCGACTTCCAAGCCTATGAGGATGCGCTTTCCGGCACGGCGGGCATCGGCGCGTCGAGCGCCGGCGGCCCGGCAAGCTGAGGAGGCGGCGCCATGACGTCGGTCGGCACCAAGGTCACGTGGAAGTGGGGCAGCGGCACGGCCGAAGGCAAGGTCGAGGAGCGCTTCGAACGCCGAGTCCAGCGCACCATCAAGGGCGCCAGGGTGGTGAAGAACGGCTCCAAGGAGAATCCGGCCGTGCTCATCGTCCAGGAGGACGGCGGCAAGGTGCTCAAGCTGGAGAGCGAATTGTCGTAATCCTCCCTATGCATGGTCATGGGGAGGATACCGCTCGCCTCTTGCGTGGAGCGCGCTAGACTCGCGTGAAAATTGCGGAGTCGCGACGCGTGCAGGAGCCTCAATACGAACCCGCCGAGATCATGGGCGGCCTGTACGGCGACGGGATCATCGCCCTGAAAGGTGCCTTTCCGCCCGAATGGGCGGACCGGATGGCCGAGGACATCTGGACCCTGTTCGAAGAGGCGAAGGCCGTGCCCGGCGGCGCGCTCCCGCGCGGACCCGAGCGCTGGTACGTCGAAGTGCAGCCGGAGCGGATCCGGGGCTTCGTCGACATCGTGACGCATCCCTGGTTCGTGGCGGTGTGCGAAGCGGTGCTGACCAAGGACTACCGGATCGTCGAGGTTGGCTTCGACATTCCGTTCCCCGGCGCTGCGGACCAGCCCTGGCACCGGGACTTCGCCGTGCCGGAGGCGATGACCAAGGACCGGCGGCTGAACTCGCTCGCCTTCAACCTCACCGCCATCGACACCAAGCCGGAGCACGGCCCCTTCGAAGTGGCGCCGGGCACGCAGTGGGACGAGTTCGACGGCTGCGCCAAGGGCATGTTCCCGCCGCGCGAATTGTGGGACCGCTACATCTCGCGGGCCGTCCAGAAGATGCCGCAGCGCGGCGACATGTCGGCGCGTTCGGCGCTCACCATCCACCGGGGTACGGCGAACAAGTCGAGCGAGCCTCGCCCCGTGCTCGTAGTCGGCGTCGACGCGCCCGACGCGAACAACGCCGCGCATCACGACCTGCAGGTGACCCGCACCTATTACGAGGCGCTGCCGCCGCGCGTCCGCGAGCATCTCACCTGCCGCGTCGTGGACCGGCTCGAAACGGTGATCCAGCATCATGTGATCGAGGGCCTGCTGCAGCCGAGCTACTGAGATTCCTCCCCATTGAAGATGGGGAGGGGGACCACTCGGAGAGTGGTGGAGGGGTAGGAGGCGCAGGACTTCGTGCATCCGGCGCGGACCCTCGACAGCCGAGCTGTCTACCCCTCCACCATGCTTCGCATGGGGAGGATCCTAGCCCAATCTCACCCTGTCGCCGGAGAAGTCGAGCTTCGCCGTCAGCAGCGCGCGGAAGGCGTTGTAGCCGCCTTTTCCGGGAAAGAAGGCGTGGAAGAAGAGCTGAGGCGCGCCATCCGGGCCTGGCGCGACCGAGGCATGGCCCGGCGCCCACCAGGTGCGGGTCGATTTGAGCAGCGGCTTTTCCTGCTTCACATAAGGCCCGAGCGGATGGTCGGCGACCGCGACTCCGATGCCGTAGGCGGGCGTCGAGAAATCGTTGCCGGCGTAGAAGAGCCAGTAGCGCCCGGCTTGCCGGGTCACCCACGGGCCTTCGATCAGATGGCCCTCCCAGTCGAGGTCGTTCGCAAGCACTTCCGTGGCTTCGCCGAGGAGGGATTCGCCGTCTTCGGCCAGGGGCTGCGCGATGATCGGCGTGCGCATGGCGGCGAGGATGTCGGCCGCTTCCGGGCATTCGCCAAGCGCGGCGCGGACCTGCGGCCAATTGGCGAGCGCCGCCTCGATCAGCGGCTGCATCAGGAAGAAGCGCTCCATCGGCCGGCGCGTGTTCGCCCAGGCGACAACGGCCGCGGAGAAGGCAGCGGTGCGGCGGTCTTCCTCGCCCGAAAACAGGCGGCCGATCAGTTCGGGCCGGTCGCGGAGCAAGGCGGCAAGAGGGCGCGGCCAGACGCCGTTCGTGTCCCGCTTCCAGAACAGCCAAGGGGCGCCGTCCTCGTCCACCAGGATGTGCGAGTCGATCACGCCGCCGCTTTTCGCCGGCATGGCCTGGCCGGGGTCGGCGGGCGCGAACAGGGTGACTCCGCCGGTGACGAGCGGCCGGCCGGTGTCGCGGAACGGACCGAACGGCGAGTCGCTCTTGGCGAGGCCGATCGCCAAGGCGTTCGATTTCTCGCGGGCGGTGTAGACGACCCAATATTCGTCGCCGACCTTCGCCATTTCGGGCGCCCAGAAATCGGCGACCTTGTGGCCGGTCGCGGTCCACTCGGGCGCTTCGCCTTCGGGAAAGACGAAGCCGACGTGGCGCCAGGTCTCGAGATCGGCGGAGTGCAGGATCGGAAAGGCGTCGGGCGCGTCGTTGGAGGTCGCGACGAGGATCCAGCCGTCCTCGGTCCGTAGCACGGCGGGGTCGCCATAGCCGGCGAGAATCCGGTCGCTCAGATTTTCGGTGATGAGCGGGCGCCATTCCAGGCCGTCGGCGTGCGCGTCCTCGGGCTCCTCGTAGATGTGGGGGACGCGGGTGGCGAAATCGCGGCAGAGCTCGCGGAAGAAGTCGCTGTAATCCCCCTGGTCGCCGCCGCGGACGCGGTAGCGGCGCGGCTCGCCGCCGTTCAGCGCGATGGTGAACAAGGTGGCGGCGCCGTCCTCGGCGGCCTCGATGTGGAAGCGGGGCGAATCTGTCTTGGTCATGAGGCGGCGATTACTCCTGCTGGCGACCGCCTTGAAGGCCCGAAATCGCTATTTATGCGATAATTGGCGAGGCGGTCTCGGAGCCCTCACGGGGGAACACCGAGGTGGGTCGTCAATCCTCGGTTAAATTGTTTCGGGCACGACAGGGTCATGGGGGTGCTGAAGCCGATCTTTGCGGACGACCCGCGGGAACAACCGCGGGCAAAACCGGGGCGTCCGGCAGGAGCCGGCGACTGATGCTTCGTGCCGACCCGAAATCGATGCTCACCGGCGCCGAGCCGGACGACGATCCCGAAGCCCTTCGCGCCGCCCTTGCCGAGACGCAGGCGCAGCTCGCCGAGGCGCGCCGCACCTTCGAGCAGTTCGCCGCCAATCTGAACGGCGTCGCCTATCGCTGCCAGCTGGACGCGCCGTGGCGCATGTCCTTCGTGTCGAGCGGCGTCGAGGCGCTGACCGGCTATCCGCCCGAAGCGCTGGGCGCGGCGACCTCCTGGGCCGACATCATGCACCCGGACGATCTGCCCGCCGTCGAGGCCGAAGTGGCGGCCGGCGTGGCGGAAGGGCGCAGCTTCAATCCCTGCTACCGTATCGTCCACGCGTCGGGCGAGCTGCGCTGGGTGCGCGAGCAGGGCAAGGCGATCTACGACGAAGCGGGCAAACCGCTCTTCCTCGAGGGCGTGATCACCGACGCCGGTGCCGAAAAGCGCCTCGAAATCTCGCTCCGCGCCTCCGAGGCGGATGCGAGCCGCCGCGCCGACGGGCTGAACACCCTGCTTGATGCCGTGCCGCAGATGATCTGGTCCTTCGATCCGGGCAAGGACCGCCCGCGCTACAGCAAGCAATGGGAAACCTTCACCGGGCTCGATCTCAACGCCGCCGACGCGCCGGACCGGATCGACCTCATCCACCCGCACGATTTCGCGGCGGCGAACGCGCGCTGGCATCGCAGCCTCGCAACTGAGGAGCCCTACGAGTCGCAATATCGCGTGCGCCACCGGAGCGGCGAATATCGCTGGATCCTGTCGCGCGGCCGGCCGCACCGGCACCGGAACGGCAAGGTCGTCTGGTACGGAAGCTGCACCGACATTCACGAGCGGATGGTGACGGAAGCCGCGCTCGACGCGAGCGAGCGACTCTCGCGCGGCATCATCGATGCGAGCCCGGACTGCATCTCGGTGCTGGAGCTCGACGGGCGGCGGCTGTTCGCCAACACGGCGACGCGGCGCGCCTATGAAGTGTCGGACGACGTCGATCTCGGCGGCGAGCTTTGGGGCACGCGCTTTCCGGAGCCGGCGCGCAGCCGCGCCGCCGAAGCGCTCGCCTTGGCGCAAGCGGGCGAGCAGGCGCGCCTGCTCATCCAATACGGACCCGAGCAGCGCTGGTGGGACATCATCCTCGCGCCGGTGCGCGACGAGCTGGGCCGCCCGACCCGGATCATCGTCCTGTCGCGCGACATCACCGATCAGAAAAAGGCGGAAGAACGCGCCAGCTGGGCCGCGAACCACGACGCGCTGACGGGCCTTCCCAACCGCTTCCTGTTCCAAAAAACGCTCGACGAGGCGATCGCCTGCGTCCAGCTGCGCGGGGACGGCTGCGGCGACGGCTTCGCCATCCTCCTCCTCGACGTCGACGACTTCAAACGAATCAACGACACGCTCGGCCACGATGCCGGCGACGCTTTGCTCTGCACCTTCGCCGAACGCATCCGCGGCGCGCTTCGCGCGGAAGACATGGTGGCGCGGCTCGGCGGTGACGAATTTGCCGTGCTCCTCGCCGGAGTGGAGGACGAGGAAGGCGTCGCCGGCGCGGTGGAGGCGATCCTCGCCGCCCTTCGCGAGCCCTGCGTCCATGCCGGACGCGTGCTCGACTGTCAGGCGAGCATCGGCGCCAGCCTGTTCCCGCACCAGGGCACCGACCGCGCCGAGCTTCTCAAGAATGCCGACGTCGCGCTTTACGCCGCCAAAGCCGCGGGCCGCGCGAACCTGAAGCTCTTCCGCGCCGACATGCGCAAGGAAATGCAGACGCGCCTGTCCATGCTGAACCTGGCGCGCGATGCGCTCCAGCACCGCCTGATCGTTCCCTTCTACCAGCCCAAGATCGATCTCGAAGCGGGCGGCGTCTCCGGCTTCGAAGCGCTTCTGCGCTGGCGCCACCCGCTCATGGGACCGCAAAGCCCAGCGACGATTTCGGCCGCGTTCGAGGATCTCTCGCTGGCATCCGAAATCAGCGACCAGATGATCGGCGCGGTGATCGCCGACCTCGTCCGGTGGCGGGACGAAGGCGTCGACATCGGCCATGTCGCGATCAACGCCGCCGCCGCCGAGTTCCGGCGCGGCGACTTTGCCGACAAGCTTCTGGAGCGGCTCCACGAGGCGGCGCTGCCGCCGTCGCTTCTCCAGGTCGAAGTGACCGAAACCGTGTTCCTCGGCCGCGGGGCGGAAAGCGTGGAGCGGGCGCTCAAGCTGCTGAGCGGTGCCGGCGTCGGCATCGCGCTCGACGATTTCGGAACCGGCTACGCGTCTTTGTCGCACCTGAAGCAATTCCCCGTCGATCTCATCAAGATCGACCGCAGTTTCGTGCGCGACCTCGAAGAGGATCCAGACGACGCCGCGATCATTGACGCGGTCGTCAATCTCGGACGGAGCCTCGGCATCCGCACGGTTGCGGAAGGCGTAGAAAACGAGCGGCAGCACGGCTTCATCACATCGCTGGGCTGCGACTACGGCCAAGGCTTCCTCTACGGGAAGGCGGCGCCGGCGGAAGAGGTCGCGGCGATGCTGAAGCCGCGCGCTTCGCGGCTGCGGCTGGTCGGCTGAACCCAATAAAGAAGAGCGCGGGGGGAGGCAGCCGCCGCTTGAACGGGGCCCGACATGCAAGTGCCCGGCTCTTTTGGAGCCGGGCACCGCATGACGACAAGTCGTCACCCCCTTTTAGGTGCCTCAGCCCGCACGCATTCCTTACCTCGCAAAGGAATGCGGGACCGAAGCCTCCCCGAACCGTGGCCTTTTGACCCTGGATCGAAGTGCAGGCTTAGGAGGGGACTTGGCCCCTGTCATGACCTTATCGGGCGTCGCTGGTACTTTGGCCACAAACTGTTGCCTGGGCGACACAGCGGCTCCGGCCAGCCCCGCTGTTGCGCTGCAGCGAAGCCTTCCCTAGAGCCTCAGCCATGCGCCTTTCCCGTTATGTCCTCCCCGTCACCAAGGAGACGCCGTCCGACGCGCAGATCGTCAGCCACAAACTGATGCTCCGCGCCGGCCTCGTCCGCCAGACCGCCGCCGGCATCTATGCCTGGCTGCCGCTCGGGCTGCGCGTGCTGAACAAGATCGAGCAGATCGTGCGCGAGGAGCAGGACCGCTCCGGCGCCGTCGAGCTGCTCATGCCGACGCTTCAGTCCGCCGATCTTTGGCGCCAGTCGGGCCGCTACGACGCCTACGGCCCCGAAATGCTGCGCATCACCGACCGGCACGAGCGCGAGATGCTGTACGGGCCGACCAACGAAGAGATGATCACATCGATCTTCAAGGATGCCGCGAAGAGCTACCGCGATCTGCCGCGCACCCTCTATCACGTCCAATGGAAGTTCCGCGACGAGGTCCGTCCGCGCTTCGGCGTGATGCGCGGGCGCGAATTCCTGATGAAAGACGCCTACA
Source organism: Allosphingosinicella sp. (assembly GCA_036388975.1). GTDB lineage: Bacteria > Pseudomonadota > Alphaproteobacteria > Sphingomonadales > Sphingomonadaceae > Allosphingosinicella. The sequence goes on from DASVQT010000098.1 coordinate 27,746, forward strand.
GCTTCGATCTCGACGAGGCGGGCGCGCGGCAAAGCTATTACAAGCAGCTCCTCGCTTACCTGCGCACCTTTCAGCGCATGGGTATCAAGGCCGTGCCGATGAAGGCTGCTTCCGGCCCGATCGGCGGCGACCTCAGCCACGAGTTCATCGTGCTCGCCCCGACGGGCGAAAGCGAGGTCTTCTACGACGCCGAATTCGACGCCTTCGACTGGGCGGGGATCGACGCGGATTATGAGGATGCGGACGCGCTTCGGGGTCTCTTCGATCAGGTGAGCGCCATGTATGCGGCAACCGACGAGACTCACGACGAAGCCCGCTGGGCGAACGTCCCCGAAGAGCGCCGCCGCCAGGGCAGGGGCATCGAAGTCGGCCACATCTTCTACTTCGGAACCAAGTACAGCGCATCCATGGGCATGACGGTGCAGACCAAGGACGGCGGCCACGTCCACCCGGAAATGGGCAGCTACGGCGTCGGCGTGTCGCGGCTGATGGGCGCGATCATCGAAGCGAGCCATGACGATGCCGGCATCGTCTGGCCGGAAAGCGTCGCACCGTTCAAGGTCGGCCTCGTCAACATGCGCGCTGACGATCCACGCTGCGCCGACGTGGCGGACGGGCTCTACCGGTCGCTCGCCGACGCGGGCGTCGAGGTCCTGTACGACGACCGCGACGAACGCGGCGGCGCCAAGTTCGCCACCATGGACCTGATCGGCCTGCCCTGGCAGCTCGTGATCGGCCCCAAGGGGCTGGACCGCGGAATTGTCGAGCTCAAGAACCGCCGCACCGGCGAGCGCGAGGAGCTAAGCATCGAAAACGCGCTGGCGAGGCTCACGTCGTGACCTTCCACCAGGCGAGGGCTCGTTCGTCCCGAGCGAAGTCGAGGGGCGCAGGCTCGGCTTCGGTGCAGTCGCCCCTCGACTTCGCTCGGGACGAACGAACTCTCTTGCGCAGCATGCTACCTCGGGAGCCGGGGGCATGATCCTGTCCCGCTATGAGCGGATGATCGCGCGGCGCTACCTTCTCCCCGGCAAAGGCGAAGGCTTCATCTTCCTGGTCGCCTCGATCAGCCTCGTTGCCGTGATGCTCGGCGTCGCGGCGCTGATCATCGTGATGAGCGTGATGAACGGCTTCCGGGCCGAGCTGTTCGACAAGGTGGTGGGGCTAAACGGCCATGCCGTCATCCGGGGCTACGGCGCCGGGCTCGAGAACTGGCGCGAGGTTGCGCAGCTCGCGCAGCGCACGCCCGGGGTCGTTTCCGCGCAGCCGCTCATCGAGCAGCCGCTGATGGCGAGCTCCGAAGGCCGCGTCGAAGGGGTCCTGGTCCGCGGCGTGCGGCGCGAGGACATCCTTCGCAACGAGACGATGGGCAGGAACGTCCTTGCGGGCTCGCTCGCGGCGCTCCGGCCGGGCACGGACAATGTCGCACTCGGCTCACGCCTCGCCGAGAATCTCGGCGTGGGCGTGGGTCAGCAGATCAGTCTCATAAGCCCGGAAGGGAGGTCGACGCCATTCGGGACCATGCCGCGCATCGTGTCCTACAACGTCGTCGCCATCTTCGAGATCGGGGTCTACGATTTCGACAAGGCCTTCGTCGTCATGCCGATCGAAGACGCCCAGACCCTCCTCATGCTCGGTGACTCAGTTGGCATGGTCGAGGTCCAGACGAACGATCCGGACCGGGTCGGAGAGATACTCGCGCCCGTCCAACAGGCGACGGTCGGCCGCGCGGTCGTCTACGACTGGCGAAGCATGAACTCGGCCTTGTTCGAAGCGCTCCAGGTGGAGCGTGTCGCGATGTTCGTCGTGCTTTCGATCATCGTGCTCGTCGCCGTGTTCAACATCCTCTCCTCGCTGATCATGCTGGTGCGCGCCAAGACCCGCGACATCGCAATCCTGCGCACCATGGGCGCGACCCGCCGCGGGCTGATGAAGGTGTTCATGACCGTGGGCCTGACAATCGGCACGTTGGGCATCGTCGCCGGGCTGGTGCTCGGCGCCATCTTCCTCTTCTTCCGGCAGAGCGTCGTGAACTTCATCCAGACCGTCACCGGCCAGAACCTCTGGGACCCGTCGGTCCGCTTCCTCACCAATCTTCCGGCCGAGCCCGACCCGGTCGAAGTGATCGCGATCGTGATCATGGCCTGGGTGTTCAGCTTCCTGGCGACGCTCTATCCGGCCTGGAAGGCGGCGAGCACGGATCCGGTGCAGGTGCTTCGCTATGAGTGACGTCCTGTCCGTGCGCGGCCTGTGCCGCAGCTTCGAGCAGGGCGGGGTGCGGATCGACGTGCTGCGCGGCGTCGACTTGGACGTGCGCCAGGGCGAGATCGTGGCGCTGCTTGGCCCGTCGGGCTCGGGCAAGTCGACCTTGCTGCAGGCCGTCGGGCTCCTCGAAGGCGGCTTCCAGGGCTCGATCCGCATCGCGAACGAGGAGGTTGCGACGCTTTCCAACGACGAGCGCACCCGCGTCCGCCGCGAGCAGATCGGCTTCGTCTACCAATTCCACCACCTCCTTCCCGATTTCACGGCGCAAGAGAATGTCGTCATCCCGCAGCTCGTGAAGGGCGCGGAGACGGCCGAGGCCCAGGACCGCGCGCGGACCCTGCTCGCCGCCCTTGGGCTCGACGAACGGCTCACCCACCGCCCGTCCAAGCTTTCGGGCGGCGAGCAGCAGCGGGTTGCCGTCGCCCGGGCGCTCGCCAACCGGCCGGCGCTCGTCCTCGCCGACGAGCCGACCGGCAACCTGGACGAAGCCACCGCCGACATCGTCTTCGCCGAATTCCTCACTTTGGTTCGCGGCGAAGGCAGCGCTGCGCTCGTTGCCACGCACAATGAGCGGCTGGCGGCGCGGATGGACCGCGTCCTCCGGCTCCACGAGGGCCTGCTCGAATAAGCCTCAGCCCGCCGCCCGGATCGCCGCGACGAGCCAATCGGTGAAACCGGGCACGATCGTCTCGTAGCGCTGGCGGAACTCGGGATGCGCCGCGTAGAGCCCGGCGAGACCGGCATGGGCTTCCGGCGTGCACTCCCGGCCCCACATGGACGAGACCCAGACGCGATGCCGCTCGACCAGCGGGCGCAAATCCGCGGCATCGGGCTGGGCGCCCGCCTGCATTTGCGAGGCGAGCGCCTGCTCCACGTCATGCAGTTCCTGCATCCGTTCGGCCGGTGCTCCGGCGGCGAGATGCGCTCTGGACTGGGCGATCTCCGCTTCCATGCCCCTGCCGTAGCGGTTCACCAGCCATTCCTCATGGTCGCGCTGCTTTTCGGGCGTGAAGCCGCGGTAGAGTTCTGCATTCTTCATGATAGGTCCTCCTCTAAATTCCTTAATGGCTCGGTCGATGGTGCGCACGAGGGCGCGCTTGCGCTTCGCCTCGGCGGCGATCCGGTCCCGCTGCTCGGCAAGCAATGCGATCTGCTCCTCGCGGGGCTGTGCGAGCATCGCCGCGACGTCCTTCAGCGGGATGCCGAACTCCCGGAAGAACAGGATCTGCTGCAGGCGCAGCATCTCGCCGCGCCCATAGTAACGGTAGCCGTTCGCGCCGACGTGGGCCGGGCGCAGCAGGCCGATCTCGTCGTAATGATGAAGCGTCCGGACCGAGACTCCGGAGGCTCTGGCAAGCTGTTTCACGGTGAGTTCGCGCATGGTTCGTCCTCTTGCGAATCACCTCTACCGCCTCACGCGGCGTGAGGGTCAAGCGGGTCCGAAGGTGCGGCGGCGGGGGCGAAGGGAGATTTCCGCGGCACCGCGCGTTGCCGGGGCGCGAGGTGAGTTTGCTTATGAGAAACGTGACGGTCGCCGCTTGTGCGCTCATCCTCCTCGGCAGCCCGGGCTGCGACTGGATGAAGAAAAAGGATCCGCCCGGCGAGAAGTCGGAAACGGAGCTGCGCGCCGAGCGCGACCAGCGCATCCGCCGCGCCTGTTCGTCGAGCGGGACCTACGACCGTTTGAAGGAGCTCGCCTTCGACGAGGCGGCCCGCATCCGAAACCAGGACCCGCGCGAGCTCGACGCGCTCGCCGCCGCGTCGGTCGTCCGGATGGAGAATCCGGTGCCGAAGTCGCGCGACGACAATCTGAACGTGACCGTTTGCCAGGGCCGCTTCATTCTCGAGCTTCCGCCCGGCGTTGAAAACGCCTTCGACGGGCAGCGGCGGCTCACCGCCGATATCGAATATGCGGCGCAGGCGGCGGCCGACGGCAGCGGCCTCGTCTACCACATGGAAGGGGCGGAACCGATCGTCTACCGGCTCGCCACCGCCGGCGGCTTCAGCCCGCGCACCGCGCAGATCGAGCCGGCGACCGTGCCGCAGCCGCAGCTGCAGCCGCCCGCGGCCCAGCCCGTCCAGGAGCCCATAGTGGGCGGCCAGCCCCGGACCCAGGCTCCGCCGCCCCAGCCGCGTCCGCAGCAGGAGGCGCGGGGAACGCCGGCGCCGCAGCGCTCGGCCGCCGCCGCGCCGCCGCCGCTCCCCAAGGCCGACCGGCCGCGCCAGCAGCGCACCTCCGCCAGCCCGAGCTTCAACTGCTCCTATGCGCGCAGCCGAAGCGAGCGGATGGTCTGTTCCAGCGGTTCGCTCGCGGCCAAGGACCGGCAGATGGCCGCGACTTACTATGCCGCCATGGCCAATGCCGACGTCGGCACGCGCGCTCACCTCCGCCGCAGCCGCGACGCCTTTCTGAGCCGCCGCGAGCGCTGCGGAAGCGAGGATTGCGTGATTTCCATCTACGACGCGCGCATCCAGGAGATCAGGCGGATCGCCGCGGGCGAATAAGCGCCGGGATTCCTGTGGAGAAAAGGGGCCGCCGCCCTTTCAAAGACCGGCCGCTCTGCCCATAAGTCGGGCCATGGCCGCGCCCTACGTCCCCCTGCGCATCTTCTCCTGCTACACGATGCTGGAAGGCGCGATCGAGCCCAAGGCGATCGCCAAGGCGGCGAAGAAGAACGAGTTTCCCGCGGCCGCGCTCACCGACAAGAACGGCCTTTACGCCGCCATGGCCTTCACCGACGCCTGCATCGCGGAAGGCGTGCAGCCGATCGTCGGCGCCATGCTCGCGGTCGCGCGGCCCGGCACGCCGCCCGGCAAGGCGCCGACGCTGGACTGGCTGGCCCTCTATGCGCAGGACGATGTCGGCTACGACAATCTGTGCGCGCTCGTTTCCGCCGCCCATCTCGGCCGCCCGCTGGAGGAGCCGCCCCATGTCGCGATCGAGGCGCTGGAGGGGCGGACGGACGGCCTGATCGCGCTGACGGCCGGCGCCGAAGGCGCGCTCGCCCGGCTGATCGCGGAAGGGCAGCTTTCCGCCATGCGGGACATCCTCGCCTGCCTCGAAGCCTTGTTCCCGGGCCGCCTCTACATCGAGCTTTGCCGCCGCGGTGCCGAGGTGGAGCAGCGCGCGGAGGAGGGGCTGATCGAGCTCGCCTACGAACGCGATCTGCCGCTCGTCGCGACCAATCCCGCGCGCTTCACCGACGCCGGTTTCCACGCCGCGCACGATGCGATGCTCTGCATCGCCCAGTCGAGCCAGATCGACCGCGACGACCGCGAGCGCTCCTCGCCCGAAGCCTGGATCAAGCCGCCCGAAGAAATGCGCCGCCTGTTCGCCGATCTTCCGGAAGCGATCGAGAACACCGCCGTCGTCGCCAGGCGCTGCGCCTTCGGGGCGCCCAAGCGCAAGCCGATCCTCCCCTCCATCGCCGGCGATCTTCAGGCCGAGGCCGATCAGCTCGGCCGCGACGCGCATGCCGGTCTGGAAGCGCGGCTGGCGGACTACGACTCCCTCTCCGCGGATGAGCGGAAGCGTTATTTCGATCGGCTCGCCTTTGAAGTCGACGTCATCGTCCGGATGGGCTTTCCGGGCTATTTTCTGATCGTCGCCGACTTCATCAAGTGGGCGAAGGAGAACGGCATTCCGGTGGGGCCGGGCCGCGGGTCCGGCGCCGGTTCGGTGGTCGCCTGGGCGCTCACCATCACCGATCTCGATCCGATTCGCCTCGGCCTCCTCTTCGAGCGCTTCCTCAACCCCGAACGTGTTTCGATGCCGGACTTCGACATCGATTTCTGCGAAACGCGGCGCGGCGAAGTGATCCGCTACGTCCAGGGCCGCTACGGCGCCGACCGCGTCGCGCAGATCATCACCTTTGGGAAATTGAAGGCGCGCGCGGTTCTCAAGGATACCGGCCGCGTCCTGCAAATGTCCTACGGCCAGGTGGATCGGCTGGCGAAGCTCATCCCCAACCTCCCGGCCGATCCGTGGACGCTCGAGCGCGCGCTGAACGGCGTGTCCGAGCTGGCCGCGGAGTATAAGAACGACGCGCAGGTCCGCCGCCTCTTCGATCTCGCGATGAAGCTGGAAGGCCTGCCGCGGCACAGCTCCACGCACGCGGCGGGCGTCGTCATCGGCGACCGCCCGCTCGACCAGCTCGTCCCCCTGTACCGCGACCCCCGCTCGGACATGCCGGTGACGCAGTTCGACATGAAATATGTCGAGGCAGCGGGCCTGGTGAAGTTCGATTTCCTGGGCCTTAAAACCCTGTCGGTTCTGCGGAAAGCCGTCGAGATGCTGGCCAAGCGCGGCATCGCCGTCGATCTCGACAAGCTCGCGTGGGACGATCCGGAGGTGTTCGAGCTTCTGAAGCGCGGCGAAACTGTGGGCGTCTTCCAGCTCGAATCGGAAGGCATGCGGCGCACGCTCGCGGCGGTGAAGCCGACGAGCTTCGAGGACATCATCGCGCTGGTTTCGCTCTACCGGCCGGGCCCGATGGACAACATCCCGTCCTTCGGCGCGCGCAAGAACGGCCGCGAGGAGATCCGCTACCCGCACGCCTTGCTGGAGGACGTGCTCAAGGAAACCTACGGCATCTTCGTCTACCAGGAACAGGTGATGGAGGCCGCGCGGGTCCTCGCCGGCTATTCGCTCGGCGAGGCTGACCTCCTCCGCCGCGCCATGGGCAAGAAGATCAAGGCCGAGATGGACGCGCAGCGCGAGCGCTTCGTCACCGGCTGCCGCGCGAACGACATCGCGCCGCCCAAGGCCAACGAACTGTTCGACTTGATCGACAAGTTCGCCGGCTACGGCTTCAACAAGAGCCACGCCGCCGCCTACGCGCTGGTCGCCTACCAGACGGCATGGCTCAAGGCACATTATCCGGTCGAATTCTACGCCGCCTCGATGTGCTTCGACATTCACCAGACCGACAAGCTCGCCATCTTCGTCGACGATATGCGGCGCCTTGGCGTCGCCTGCCTGCCGCCGTCCATCAATGCGTCGGAAGCGGAATTCTCGGTCGAGCCGGCGGGGGAGGGGCATGCCGTCCGCTATGCCCTGGGCGCGCTCAAGGGCGTCGGCGAAAAGGCGATGGACCAGCTCGTGCACGAGCGCCGCGCCAACGGCCGTTTCCGCGACCTCGACGATTTCGCCGGCAGGGTCGACCCGCGGCTGCTCAACCGGCGCCAGCTCGAAAGCCTCGCCGCGGGCGGCGCTTTCGACGAGATTTCGCCCGACCGCGCCACCGTCTTCGCCGCGGCCGAGACCATCCTCGCCGTGGCCGCCAGCGCGGCCGATGCGCGAACGAGCGGGCAGGGCGGCCTGTTCGGCGAAGGCTCGGCCGACATCGCGCCGATCCGCATGCCGACCACCACCCCCTGGTCGCTCGCCGAGCGCATGGTGCAGGAGAAGGAAAGCTTCGGCTTCTATTTCTCCGCGCATCCGGTCGACCGCTACCGCCACCTCGTCGTGGCGCACGGCGCCCGAAGCTTCGCCGAGCTCACCTCCATGCCGGCGCCGCCGGACGGCGGGCGCTCCATGGCGGTGATGGCGGGTCTCGTCGAGGAGGCGCGCTGGCGAACCTCCGCAAAGGGGCGGCGCTACCTCATGGCGACCGTGTCGGACGCGTCCGGCCAGTTCGTCGCCACCGTGTTCGATGACCCCGTCGCCGCTTTGCTCGAAGAGGCCGCCAAGAAGGGCGATTGCGGCTTGTTCAACGTCGAGCTCGACCGGCGCCCGGGCGAGGATGCGCCGCGCGTGACGATCAAGTCGATCCAGCCCTTCGAAGGCCTGGCCTCGCGCACCCGCCTCCAGCTCCAGGTGGAGATCGAATCGCCCGAAACGCTGAAGCGCCTTTCGGCCTTGCTTGCCGATGCACGCGGCGGAAACGGCGTTCTCAAGCTACTGGCGCCGATCCCCGGCGGCGGCAGCGCCGACCTGGTTCTCGGCCGCAACTTCCAGCTCGATGCCGAGATCGCGGCGCGGATCGAGCGGGTGGAGGGCGTCACCGCCGTCCGGCTTTCGACCGCGGGACCGGCGCGCCCGGCGCTCGCGTCTCAGCAAGCCGCCGCTTGACGACTCCCCGTCATCCCCGCGAAAGCTGAAGGGGTGAGCAGAAGGGGAGCGTGATGCTGGGTGGAATGCAGGATTGGCCGCTGCGGATCATGCGGCTTCTCGACCATGCCGAGCGCGAGCACGGTTCGCGCGAGATCGTCTCGCGCTGGGCGAACGGAAGCGAGACTCGCACCGACTATGCCGGCGTGGCGCGCGACGCCCGCAAGCTCGCGCAGGCGCTGGAGCGGCTCGGCATCGGACGCAGCGACCGCGTCGCCACACTCGCCATGAACCATGCCCGCCACCTCGTCTCCTGGTACGGCACGATCGGCATGGGCGGGATCATCCACACGGTGAACCCGCGTTTGTTCGAAGAGCAGCTCGTCTACATCATGAACCATGCGGAAGACCGGGTGCTCTTCTACGACCGCGTGTTCCGCCCCGTCGTCGACAAGATCCGGCCGCAGCTCACCAGTGTCGAGCATTTCATCTGCTTCGATCCCGCCGAGGGCGAAGGCGGTTTCGAGACCCTGATCGCGCCGGAGAGCGGCAACTATCGCTGGGTCGAAGGAGACGAGCGCGAGCCGGCCATGCTCTGCTACACGTCGGGAACGACGGGCAATCCCAAGGGCGTGCTCTACGAGCATCGCTCCACGGTGATCCACGCCATGGCCGAAGTGCAGCCGGACGTCTTCGAACTGTCGCGCCGCGCCGTGGTGCTGCCGATCGTTCCGATGTTCCATGCGGCGAGCTGGGGCCTGCCGTTCGCCGCGCCGATCGCCGGCTGCAAGATCGTCTTCACCGCCGATTACACGCCAAGCGTCGTGTGTGACCTCCTCCACGACGAGGGCGTTACCCACACCGCCGCGGTGCCCACCGTGTGGCTCGCCATGATGCAGTATTCGGAAAGCAGCGGCCGCGATTTCGGCAAGCTCCGGCTGGTGACGATCGGCGGCTCGGCGGCGCCGCGGGCGATGATCGAGTTTTTCGAGCGCAAGGGCATCGCCGTCGGCCACGCCTGGGGAATGACAGAGATGTCGCCCATCGGCACGACGGGCGGACGGCCGCACTATTTCGACAGCTTGAGCTTCGAGGAGCAGATCGACCTCATCGCCAAGCAGGGCCGGGTGCCGTTCGGCGTGGAGATGAAGATCGTCGGCGATGACGGCGCCGAGCAGCCGCGCGACGGGGCGAGCTCCGGCCGCCTCCTGGTGCGCGGCCCCTGGGTGATCGAGCAATATTTCAAGGAAGCCGACAAGGCGGTCGACGGCGAAGGCTGGTTCGACACGGGCGACGTTGCGGTGATCCATCCCGACGGCACGATGCAGATCACCGACCGGTCCAAGGACGTCATCAAGTCGGGCGGCGAATGGATCAGTTCGATCGAGCTTGAGAACGCCGCCATGGGCTGCCCTGGCATCGCGGAAGCCGCCGCCGTCGGCGTTGCGCATCCCAAATGGGACGAGCGGCCGCTGCTCCTTTGCGTGAAGAAGGACGGCGCGGACGTGTGCGAAAAGCGCGTGCAGGCGCATCTCACCGGCTGCGTCGCCAAATGGTGGCTTCCCGACGAAATCCTGTTCGTCGATTCGCTCCCGCACACCGCGACTGGCAAGCTCCTCAAGACCGCCATTCGCGACCAGTATAAAGACCACAAGCTGCCGACGGCCTGAGTTCCTCCCCGGAACGGGGAGGGGGACCATGCGAAGCATGGTGGAGGGGTCGGGGCGCTCGTGCAGAGCTCGCTTTTGCTCGCGACCCCACCACCACCTCGCTTTGCGGCGCGGTCCCCCTCCCCGTTCCGGGGAGGAGAGCTAGAGCAGCCTTAACTGCGGCCCCGCCGGCGGGACGAACAGGTCCGTTCTCAGCGGCCGCCGGTCGTTGTTCAGCCCGTTCTTGCGCACCGCGATGTCGAAGCGCGTCTTCAAAAGCGCCGCCCAGGGCCCTTGCCCGCGCATCCGCGTGAACCAGTTCGGGTCGTTGTCTTTGCCGCCGCGAATGGAGCGGATGGTGTTCATCACCTTCTCCGCCCGCTCGGCATAATGTTCGTCGAGCCAGGCGCGGAACAGCGGCGCGACTTCGTGCGGCAGGCGCACCGGTATGTAGAAGACCCCGCGCGCGCCTGCCTCCGCCGCCGCCTCGACGATCGCCTCGAGTTCGTGATCGGTGACATGAGGAACGACCGGCGCGATCGCGACCGACGTCGGAATGCCGGCCTCGGCCAGTGCCTTGATCGCCGCGAGGCGCTTCCTTGCCGAAGGCGCGCGCGGCTCCAGCGTGCGCGAAATCGAGGGGTCGAGCGATGTCACCGAGATGGCGACGCCGGCCAGCCGCTGCGCGCCCATCGGCGCGAGCAGGTCGAGGTCGCGCAGCACCCGGTCCGACTTCGTCGTG
>DASVQT010000099.1:0-14006 GCA_036388975.1 Allosphingosinicella sp.
AATTCATGGCCGCCCGGCTGGTCCGGCTCGATCGACGACGGCAACGGCAACCGCGTGAATTTCACGGGCATCGAGGCGCTGTCCGTGACCGGATCGGACGCGGCCGAGCGGCTTGCCGGCACCAGCGGCGCCGACGTCCTCGACGGGCGCGGCGGGGCGGACACGATGGAAGGCGGAACCGGAGCCGACATCTATCATGTCGACTCGCTCGGCGACTTGGTCGTCGAAACTGCTTCCGACTCGGGCACGGACGAGATTCACACCGCCCTCGCCTCCTACACACTTGTCGATCATGTGGAGAAGCTCGTCGGCACCTCCGCTCTGGGTCAGGCGCTGACCGGCAACGGCTTGTACAACACGATCGTCGGGGGCGTCGGCAACGACCTCCTTCACGGCGGCGGCGTGGGCACCGGGACCGGCGGCGACACGCTCGTCGGCGGCAAGGGCAACGACGTCTATATCGTCACCCAAGCAGCGGACCTGGTGCAGGAACTCTTCAACGAAGGCTTCGACGAGGTTCGGACGGCGCTGGCGACCTACACCCTCGCGGCCACGAACATCGAATCGCTCGTCGGCACCGGCAACGCCGGGCAGACGCTGCGCGGCAATGCGGAGATCAACTTCATCTTCGGCGGCAGCGGCAACGATCGGCTCGAGGGCATGGGCGGTGCCGACACGCTGTCCGGCGGCGCGGGCGACGACACGATGATCGGCGGCACCAACAACGACTTCTACTACGTCAACGATGTGGGCGACGTCGTCATCGAGAATGCCGGCGAAGGCACGGACGAAGTCCGCACCACGCTGGCCAGCTACACGCTGACGGCCAATGTCGAGCGGCTGATCGGCACGGTTGCGACGGGGCAGGCGCTGCAGGGCAACATCCTCGCCAACCGCATCGACGGCGCGGCCGGCGGCGACCAGCTGACCGGCGGCGACGGCGACGACACGCTGAACGGAAACGGCGGCAACGACGTGCTGGTCGGCTCCGCGGGCGCCGACACGATGCGGGGCGGCACGGGCGACGACGTCTATATCATCGACGGGGCCGACCTTCTGGTCGAGCTGGCCGGCGAAGGGCGCGACGAGGTCCGCACGGCAGCCTCCCTTTACACGCTCGCGGCGAACTTCGAGATCCTGCGCGCGGCGAGCGATGCAAGCCACGATTTCCGCGGCAATGACGGCGACAATCTTCTCGTCGGCGGTGACGGCAACGACGTTCTGCGCCTGCACGACGGCGGCAGCGACGTCGCCGAAGGCCGCAACGGTGTCGACAGCTTCTATTTCGGCGGCGCGTTCGACGGCGGCGACCTTGTCGACGGCGGCGACAATCGCGACTCGCTGATCCTCCAGGGGAGCTACAATCTGACCCTGGTTCACGCCGCGAGCGGCCGGAGCAGCATCGCCAATGTCGAGGGCATTTCGCTCATTTCCGGCACGAGCACGCAATACGGTCAGGCCGGAACGAGCCTCTACAGCTACGATCTCACTTTGGTGGACGGCAATACCGGCGCCGGCGCGCTCATGAAGGTGAACGGCTTCAACCTCCAGGCCGGCGAGGATTTCACGCTCGACGCTTCGGCGGAGACCGACGCCGCGCTGCAAGTCTATGCCGGCTTCGGCAAGGACAGCTTCACCGGCGGTCAGCAAGGCGACGCCTTCATCTTCGGCCATGACGGACGATTCGCGGCCGGCGACAGCGTCAACGGCGGCGGCGGCTACGACGTCGTCTATCTGCGCGGCGATTATGCGATCGACTTCAACGCCGCGGGCTTCGAGAACGCGCTCGTCAACGTCGAAAGCATCGCGATCCTGACCAGCGCCAACAACGAGTTTGCCGGCGGCGGCGACGGCGACTTCGATTACGCCATCACCTGGGCGGACGCGCTGCTCGCCGCCGGTGCGACGTTCACGGTCAATGCCAGCAGGCTGCAGGCGCACGAGACCTTCACGTTCGACGGGTCGGCGGAGACGAACGGCGTGCTGCGCGTCTTCGGCGGCGCGGCGGCGGACACGCTCACCGGCGGCGCCGGGGCTGACCAGCTTCACGGCGGCGGCGGAGCGGACGTGCTCACCGGCGGCGCGGGAGCGGACCTGTTCCGTTATTCGCTCGTGTCGGACTCGACGGCCGCTGCGATGGACGTCGTAAAGGGCTTCGTCGCCGGCACGGACAGGATCGACCTCAACCGCGTCGACGCCAGGGCCGCGACCACGGACTCGAACGAGGCCTTCGCCTTTATCGGCGCCAACGCGTTCACGGCGGCAGGGCCGAACGTGCCGGGCGAACTGCGCGCGTTCAACGTCGCGGGGGACGTCTGGCAGGTCGAAGGCGACGTGAACGGCGACGGCGTTGCCGACATCGTCATCCAGGTCCATGTCGAGGCCGGCCAGTCGCTCGGCGCCGCCGACTTCGTGGTCTGACCGCCCCTGCTTGAGCCATTCGGGCCGTCGGCCGCCATGCTGTCCGAACATAAGCCTGCGGGCTCACTCGACATTGCGGCGGCGGGCTTTATCAGACGACGCGAATAGTTTGCCGGCGCAGCCCGGCAGCCCGTCTGAAGACCCGAACAGGACTGCCTGCCGCCATGTCGTACAAAGACCCGTCATTCGAAGAACGGATCAACCGCTCCGCCGAAGCGAAGAAGAAGGCGCTGGAGCAGCTGCGCGCCAAGCCGCCCGTCGACGAAAAGGTCGCCGCGGAGCGCCGCGCCGCCCACGCCCGGCGCGAGGCCGCCCAGGCAGAGAAACGCGCCGCCAAGAAGGCGGCCGAAGCGGCCGAACGCGAGCAAAAGGCGGCCGCCGCGGCTGCCGAGGCGCAGTCCGCCGCATCCGAGCCGACAGCCGCCGAGAAAAAGGCGGCGCGCGACGCCCGCTATGCGGCCCGGAAGGCCCGCAAATAGAAGGCAGCCGCTCTCGATCGACGTTTTGAGCGCTCAGCGCCTGCGGAGCACCTCCTCCCTGCAACGGCCAATCGGGCAGGCGCGTGCGATCGCGCTCGCATACAAGTAGCGCCCGCCGGCGACGGGTACCGGAGCGGGTAAATAGCGCAAAAAAAAGATAGAAGCGCGTACGCGCCAGAGCGGCGGCGGGACGGGGGCTGGTGGACAGGGCTGGATTCGAACCAGCGTACGGAAACCCGGGCAGATTTACAGTCTGCTGCCTTTAACCACTCGGCCACCTGTCCGTGGGAGCGCCCTTTAGGGGAAGGGCGCCCCAATGGCGAATGGGCGCCGCCCTGTCAACGCGTCGCGCAACCGTTTCGCCGCCGCTTGCCTGCCTCCGCGGCGCCACCTAGAGCGGCCCTTCCACGCCTGTTCCAAGGAGCCGGGACACCGATGCGCCATCTCGCCGCCGCCTTTCTTCTCGCCAGCACCGCCGCCGCCCTTCCCTTCGCCGTGCCCGCCGCGGCGCAGCAGGTCGACAGGACGGTGATCAACCGCATCCTCGACGAAGGCATGAACCGCAGCGAGGTGATGGAAACGGCGGCGTGGCTGACGGACCGGATCGGCGGACGGCTCACCAATTCGCCGCAGATGCGCATGGCCGAGCGCTGGACGCAGGAGCGCTTCCGCGCCTTCGGCCTTTCCAACGTCCGCACCGAAGGCTTCGAATTCGGCCGCGGCTGGTCGATCAACAACCACCAAAGCCGGATGACGGCGCCGCGCGTGCTGCCGCTGCGCTCCATCGCCGTCGCCTGGACGCCGCCGACCAACGGCACGATCAGCGCCGGCATCGTCGTCGCGCCCATGACGGAAGTGGACGACTTCGCACGCTTCCGCGGCCAGCTTCGCGGCAAGATCGTGCTCGTAAGCCGCCCGACAACCGGTTCCGAGCCGGCGGAGCCCGCCTTCCGCCGCCTCACCGAGGACGACCTCAGGCAGCGCAACACCTATCAGCAGCCCAATTATTCGCCCCGCCAGATCGAGCGCACCCTGTCGCGCGCGGACTTCGCCGAGCGGCTCGACGCGTTCCTCGCCGAGGAAGGCGCGGTGGCCTGGGTGCGCCAGTCTTATCGCGACGGCGGCCTCGTCCACGGCACCGGCTATTCCTACCAGGCCGGCCGCAGCCCTCGCCTCCCCGGCGTCGAAATGGCGGCGGAGGATTATCGCCGTCTCGCGCGCCTCGCTTTGACGGACGCGCCGCCCACGCTCGAGATCAACAACGACGTGCGCTATCACGACGAGGACACGCAGGCTTACAACGTCCTCGCCGATATTCCCGGCACCGCGCCGGGCAACGAATATGTCATGGCGGGCGCGCATCTCGACAGCTGGATCGGCTCCGACGGCGCCGTCGACAATGCCGCGGGCTCCGCGGTCGTCATGGAAGCCGCGCGCATCCTGCGCCGGCTTGGCCTCCGCCCCAAGCGCACCATCCGCTTCGCTTTGTGGAGCGGCGAGGAGCAGGGTATCCTCGGCTCCTTGAACTATGTCGAGCGCCACCTTGCGACCCGGCCGCCCGAGACCAATCCGGAGCGCCAGCGCCTCCGGCCCAACCAGACCTGGCGCTACCGCTTTCCGCTTACGCCCCGGCCCGGGCACCGCGACCTCGTCGCTTATTTCAATCTCGACAACGGGTCCGGGCGCATCCGCGGCATCCATGCCGAGGGCAACGTCGCCGCCGTGCCGATTTTCCAGGAATGGCTCGCCCCCTTCGCCTCGATGGGCGCGACAACCGTCGCCATCCAGTCGACGGGCGGCACGGACCACGTCTATCTCCAGTCGGTGGGCGTCCCGGGCTACCAGTTCATCCAGGACCCGCTCGATTACGGCAGCCGCCTCCACCACACCGACATCGACAGCTACGACCATTTGAAGCCGGAAGACCTGCGCCAGGCGGCGGTGATCATGGCGAGCTTCCTGTGGAACGCCGCCAACCGCGACGAGCCGCTGCCGCGCATGCCGCTTCCGACGCAGCCGCGGCCGTCCGATCCCTTCGAATATCCCGAGGAGGATTGATGCGCAGGAAAGCCCGTCAGGCCACCAAGGCCGAGAACCGTCCCCGCTTCTGGGGGCGGCACGCGGTTTCGGCCGCGCTCGCCAACCCCGAGCGCAAGATCCACCGCATCTACGTCGCCCGCGACACGGCGGCGGAGTACGACATCCCTTCGGACGTGCCGGTGACCTTCGCCGAAGCAGCCGATCTTGCCCGGCACGTCCCCAAGGACGCGCCGCACCAGGGCATCGTCGCCGAAGTGGAGCGGCTGGACGACATCCACCTCGCCGACCTCCTCGAGCAGGCGGAGGACGGGCGCCCCCTGCTGGTGCTCGACCATGTGACGGACCCGCACAATGTCGGCGCGATCCTGCGCTCGGCCGCCGCATTCGACGCGCTCGGCATCGTGACGCAGGACCGCCATGCGCCGCCCGAATCCGGCGCGCTCGCCAAGGCGGCGAGCGGCGCGCTCGAAACGGTGCCGTGGGTCCGCGTCGTGAACCTGTCCCGCGCGCTCGACGAGATGGCGGCGGCGGGCTTCTGGCGCGTCGGCCTGACCGGCGAGGCGGAGATGACGCTTGAAAAGGCGCTCGGGCCGGCGCGGGTGGTGCTGGTCCTCGGGGCGGAAGGCGAAGGCATGCGCCAGAACGTCCAGGCCCATTGCGACGCGCTCGCCAAGCTGCCGATCAGCGAGCGGATCGAAAGCCTCAACGTCTCCAACGCCGCCGCGATCGCGCTTTATGCGGCCAAGGTGGCGGTGGGCTAAGTTCCTCCCCATCGCAGATGGAGAGGGGGACCACCCGAAGGGTGGTGGAGGGGTAGATAGCTGGGCCTGCGCCTTCTACCCCTCCACCATGCTTCGCATGGTCCCCCTCCCCATGCTTTGCATGGGGAGGAACCCTCAATCCTCCGGCGCGATGGTGACCCGCATTCCGTCCAGCTCGGGCGCGAACAGGATTTGGCAGGAAAGCCGACTGGTCTCGACGCGGTGATCGGAGGTGTCGAGGAGCTCGTCCTCGTCGCCCTTCACCGGCCTGAGCTTTGCCGCAAAGACCGGGTCGACATGGACGTGGCAGGTCGCGCATGAGCAGCAGCCGCCGCACAGCGCGAGCAGTTCGTCGAAGCCGCTGTCGCGGATGTTCTCCATCACCGTCCAGCCGGCGCGCGCTTCGACCTCATGCTCGGTTCCGGAGCGGTCGACGACGATCAGGCGGGGCATAAAGGTCCTTTGAGCGGAGGTTTCGGGAGGAACTTGCGGCGCGACCTATGCTAGGCGCAGGCGCTTGTTTCAAGCGGGAGGGACGCGTGGGGATCGATGCGGAGCGGCTCAAGGCGTCGCTGGACGCGATCGCGGCCGCGGAGCCGGCCTTTGCGGCCGCTTTGGCGAGGGCCGGCTATCCCGAGCCGCGGATCAGCGAGCGGGGCTTTGCGACCTTGCTTCGCGCCATCGTCGGCCAGCAGGTCAGCATCAAGGCCGCCGCATCCGTCTGGAACAAGCTCGACGCGGCGACGGGCGGCGCGGCCGACCCTTCCAAGATCGCGGCGGCTTCGACGGAAACGCTGCGCGGCGCCGGCCTTTCGGGCCAGAAGGCGGGCTATGCCCGGAGCCTCGCGGAGGAAGTGCTGAGCGGCCGGCTCGACTTCGCGGCGCTGCCGGACAACGATGAAGAGGCCATCGCCAGGCTGGTCCACGTCAAGGGCATCGGCCGCTGGAGCGCCGAAATCTACCTCCTCTTCGCCGAAGGACGAAGCGACGTCTTTCCCGCGGGCGACCTTGCCGTGCAGATCGAACTCGCCCGCATCATGGGCCTGGAAGAGGCGCGCCCGTCCGAAAAGGCGATCCGCGCCTTGGCCGAGCCCTGGCGGCCCCACCGCGGCCCCGCCGCCATCTTCGCGTGGCACCACAGGCGCTTCGTGCCGCTCTAGCCTTCCGGCGGCCGGCGGGGGCAATCGTGATTGCCCCAATAGCGATCCCACTTGGCCACCGTGCCACCCGCCAACATTGCGCAGGACAGGTCGACGCCGGCCGAAGTCGCGCAAAATGCGACGCGGCGCTGCAGCGTCCGCTCGACCTCTTCGCAGCGAAGCACCTGACGCTCGGCGAGGCGCGTGAGGGCGGCGACGGCCGCGCCCGCCGACGCTTCCGGACAGGGTTGGAGAGGAATGCACGCGCCGGTTCGCTCGCGCGCGGCGATGCCGGACATGCGCACGCGAATATGCGGGCCGCCCACTTCCCGCTCCGCGCAGCGAAGCGTATCGCCGTCGACCACCGCCTCGACGGTGCAGGTGAACGGCAGACGCGAGGCCGAGGTGATCCCGACGGCCGTGCCGCTCCAATTGGCAGGATCCGCCGCCTCGCCGGCATTCCCGGCGGGGACGCCGTTCGAAGCGTCGCGATCGCCGCTCCAGCAGCCGGCGAGGACCAACAAGGCAAGACCAAGCGTGAGACGCATGCCGTGGCCTTTGGCGCAAGCGCGCAGCGCTTTCCAGCCATTCGCGCACCCCGCTTGCGCTCCGCGCGCCATTGCGGGCGGCGCGAGGATCGTTACAGGGGCGTGCATGGAAAGCCTTCAAGCCCTCTTCTCCGATCCCGCCGCATGGGCGGCACTGGCCGCCTTGGTGACCATGGAAGTGGTGCTGGGCATCGACAATCTGATCTTCATCTCGATCCTCTCGAACAAGTTGCCCGAGGAACAGCGCCAGCGGGCGCGGCGAATGGGGATCGGCCTCGCGCTCATCATGCGCCTCGTGCTCCTGTCCATGATCGCCTGGCTGGTCGGCCTTACCGCCACCGCGTTCGACCTCGGCCTCATCGGCCCGCCCGGCGCGCACGGCGAGGCGAGCTTCGAGACGGCCTTCTCCTGGCGCGACCTCATCCTCATCGCCGGCGGCCTGTTCCTCATCTGGAAGGCGACCAAGGAGATACACCACGCCGTCGATCCGGTGCCGAGCGACGACGTGCTCGACAAGAAAAAGGTCGCCGCCATCACCTTCGGCGCGGCGATCTTCCAGATCATCCTGCTCGACATGGTGTTTTCGATCGACTCGATCCTCACCGCCGTCGGCATGACCGACAATCTCGCGGTAATGGTGATCGCGGTGCTCGTCGCCGTCGCCGTGATGCTGCTCGCCGCCGAGCCGCTCGCCAACTTCATCAACAAGAACCCGACGGTGGTGATGCTGGCGCTCGGCTTCCTGCTGCTGATCGGCGCGGTGCTGATCGCCGACGGCTTCGGCGTGCACATTCCCAAGGGCTATATCTACGCCGCCATGGCCTTTTCGGTGCTGGTCGAGCTCCTCAACATGCTGTCGCGCAAGGCGCAGCAGCGCAAGGCTGCCGCAGCCGCCGCGCGGCGGGAGGGCTGAGGCGCGGAGCGCTGCAACTCGCCCTTCGACAGGCTCAGGGCTGGCGGTGGTGGGGACCGGCGGCGTGCCGGCCAAATCGCGCGTTGATCATTGAACCGGGCGCGGGCATCGTGCCGGGCCAGGAACAGGAGAGGCTTCGATGACACGACCCATGCTCGGCACCGCGCTCGCCGCGTCGCTTCTCTGGATGGGGGCGAGCGCCGCCTCGGCCCAGAACACAACCGAACCCGCCACCGGCACGACGCCGCCCACCGGCTCGGCCCCGGTCCCGCCGCCCGCACCGCCCCCTCCCCCGCCCCCCCCGGCGCCCCCCGCCACCGAGCCGGCGCGCACGGAAGTGGTCACCGTGCCCGTCGTCGTGCCCCCCACGCAATCGGCGCCGGCGCCGATCGAACTCGAAGAGCAGCCCTATCCCAACGGCTTCGCCGATCCGAACGCCGCCTTCGGCAACGACATGTCGGTCGCGGTGCGCCAGGAGAATGACGGCTTCGATTGGGGCCTTCTCGGCCTGCTGGGCCTGTTCGGACTGTTCGGCCTTTACCGCCGCAACGACGGCTATCGGCAGCAGACGGTGCATTCCGAGCGCTACGAGGACGGCCGGCCGCCGCGGCGCTGACGCAAGCGGCCGCGCGGTAGCGAAAGCGCAACCATTTGAGGTGCATAAACCGCCCCGCATGCGGAATGCGGGGATTGTCGATGCACGAGCTGCGATCAATGTTGTCGGAAGGGCCGCGTGGCCCCGCCTTGCTGGCCAAGCGCGCGCCGCGTCGCAAGGCGGACGCGGCGGCGCAAGCCGATGAGGGGCCGAGCCTCGCCGCCCTCGCCATTCCGCGCACGGAAGCGCGCACCTCCAACCAGCGCTCGGAAGATCGCCACCTGAATCTCGCCGACCGGGCTGAGGTGCGCTTCCGCGGGCGCAGGATCGACGTCGGCGTGGTGAACGTGTCCCGCCACGGCGCGATGATCGAAGCGCCCATCGAGCCGCGCATCGGCGAAAGGATGCACATCCGCTTCGAAGGCCTGAACCGCACCGACTGCACGGTGCGCTGGATCCGCGGCGGCCGCATGGGCCTTGAATTCGCGCAGGAAACGGAAGTGATCGCGCCCGCGGCCGTCAAGGAGCTGATCGTCGCCGGGCGGCGTGAAGGCGAGCGTCCCGCGATCGAGGATGAAAAGCATCAGCGGGCGCCCCGCCAGAGCCTGCTCTGGAAAGCGATCCTCCACTGGGACCACGGCACGTTCAAGGTCCGCATCCGCAACATTTCGGCCGACGGGGCGATGCTGGAAGGCGCCGGCGAGCTTCCGCCCAATGCCGGCGTGGTGCTCGATCTCGGCGAGGGCGGCACCGTTTCCGGCCATGTGCGCTGGGCGCGCTCCGGCCAGTTTGGCCTGCGCTTCGACGGCCGCTTCGACATGCGCCGCCTCGTCCGCCAGGCGGACCGGCCGGAGCAGGTCCCCGCCATGGTGAAACCCGCCTATCTCGAAAGCGAGCTCGACGCGAACTCGCCATGGGCCGCGGCGTGGGACAAGTTCACGCCGGAGGATCTCGAGGAAGAGGGCGAGTAACTTCCGACGTCATTGCGAGCCCTTCGACGCCGCCTGCGGCGGCGCTCAGGATAAACTGCCGCTTTGCGGCAGCGAAGCAATCCAGAGCGGCCTTCGAGGCCCACTGGATTGCTTCGTCGCTCACGCTCCTCGCAATGACGGGTTGGGTTCAGCGCGCGTCGACCAGCACGATTTCCGTGTCTTCGACCGCGCGGATCGTCACTTCGGCTTCGCCGGTGATGGCGACGCCGTCGCGGGCCTCGGCGCGGATGCCGTTCACCTCCACCGGGCCGTTCACCGCGACCAGATAGATGTGGCGCGACGGATCGAGCTGAAGCTCGGCCGTCTCACCCGCTCCAAGGGTCGCCCCCTGGACCCGCGCGGCGGCGTTGATCCGCAGCGCATCCGCGTCCTCGGCAAAGCCGCTCGCCAGGGTGACGAAGCTTCCCGCCCTTTCGCCCTTGGGGAACTGCTTCGCGCCCCAGCCCGGCTCGGCACCGGGCCGGTCCGTCTCGACCCAGATCTGGAAGAGCGTGGTGGTTTCGTCTTCCAGATTATATTCGGCATGCTGGACGCCCGTCCCGGCCGACATCACCTGGACGTCGCCGGCACCCGTGCGGCCCTTGTTGCCCATCGAGTCCTGGTGCGTGATGGCGCCCTGCCGGACATAGGTCACGATCTCCATGTCGCGGTGCGGATGGGGCGGAAAGCCCGAGCGGGCCGCGATCTCGTCGTCGTTCCAGACGCGGATCGCGCCCCAGCCCATGCGGGCCGGCTCGTAATAGCTGGCGAAGGAGAAATGGTGGCGCGCATCGAGCCAGCCGTGATTGGCGTGGCCGAGCGTGCGAAAGGGTCGGATGTCGATCATGATGTCACCTCTTCAGGTTCGAATTGGTTCGAAGCGGCTCAGCCGGCAAGCGCAGGCTCCGCGGCCAGCGTGCCGAGATAGGAGCCCTTGCCCGCGATGAAGGCGCGGAGCCGCTCGGCATAGTCTTCGGGCACCGCGCCGCGGACGCTGGGCCGCCCCCGCAGCGCCGCGCGCCAGGCCTGCAGCCTGGGCCGCCCGGCGAGCAGGCCGTGTTCCACCACCGCGTCGAACACGTCGAAATAGCGCAGCACCGGGGCGAAGGCGGC
Organism: Allosphingosinicella sp.; assembly: GCA_036388975.1. GTDB lineage: Bacteria > Pseudomonadota > Alphaproteobacteria > Sphingomonadales > Sphingomonadaceae > Allosphingosinicella. Next base: position 10,981 of record DASVQT010000099.1, read on the forward strand.
GTCCACCAAGGTGAAGCGTGCGCCGGCGAAGAACGGGCCGTCGCCAAGCGTCTCTTCCAGCCGCCGGAACTTGGCGTCGAGCGCCTTGAGCTTCTCCCGGTACGCCTCGCGGTCGCCGGTGTAGAAGCCGTACAGGTCGCCGAGCGTCGCCGAGGCGAACTCGATCCAGGCGCGGTGGCGCGCGCGCTCCAGCGGATCGGCTAGATGGAGGCGCGGCTCGATCGTTTCGTCGAGATATTCGGCGATGACCTGGCTTTCGAACAGGATCTGCTCGGTGCCGTCCTCCTCGGTCACGACCAGCAGCGGCACCTTGCCGAGCGGCGAAAGCTTCAGGAACCAGTCGGGCTTGTTCGCAAGATCGATGTCCACGCGTTCGAACGGCACCCCTTTTTCGGCGAGCGCGATGGCGGCGCGCTGGACATAGGGGCAGAGCGGGAAGCTGATGAGCTTGAAGCGGGGCATGTCGAACCTCCTTTGATCGTTGCAGCCGATCTAGGCCGCGCCCGCCGTTGCGGGTAGCCGCTGCCCCCGCACCGCGCCGTTGCTCGAATCGGAACGGTCCGTTTCGGATAGAAAGCGGAGCGATCTCCTCCAAATCGCGCAAGGACGATCAATGGCGCCGCTTCGGCTGAGGCGCATCATCCATCCCCCTCCTCCCCCTTGGAGGGTCAAAGAAGGATGCAGCGATGACCCAGTGGAACAGCGTCAATCCCTCCTCGCCGCGCGAACTTCGCGCCGACGAGATCGCCCACGTCTCCGGCGGCGACGGCGGCTATCTCGGCAGCGGCAACCGCGGCGGCATGCTCGGCAGCGGCACCCGCAGCGAAGACGAGACCGGTCTCCTCGGCAGCGGCGGCGGCCGGTCCGACGGCGGCGGCACGATCGGCAGCGGCACCTGAGCCGCGGCTTTCCCGATCAACGCTAAGCAAGAGGACGGATCATGAAGGACCTGAACATCCCGGTCGCGCTCAGCGCCGAGGAAATCGCGGCCGTGTCCGGCGGCGAGGGCATCATCGGCAGCGGCATGGGCAAGGATGGCGGCACGCTGGGCAGCGGCGGCGGCCGGTCCGACAATGGCGGTGGAACCCTCGGCAGCGGCACCTGAGCCGCAATGCCTCACGGCACATGATAGGAAAGGACGAACCATGAAGGATAACGGCAACCCGATCGAACTCACCGCCGACGAAGTCGCGGCCGTTTCCGGCGGCGACGGAATGATCGGCAGCGGCATGGGCAAGGACGGCGGCTATGTCGGCAGCGGCGGCGGCAAGTCCGACGGCGGCGGCGGGACCATCGGCAGCGGCACCTGAGCCGCACCCTCGGCCCCGGCCGTCTCTCAACCATGAAAGGATCGGCAATGACCGACAGTCACGAACCCATCGAACTCACCGGCGAGCAGGTGGACGCCGTCTCCGGCGGCAACGGCTATTTCGGCAGCGGCCACCGCGACGGCTCGGTGATGGGCAGCGGCGGCTGAAGCCGCGGGCGAACTCTCGATCAAAGGAGATTGGAATGACTCAGGACAGCAACGTCACCCCCGCCGAACTCGGCGAGGAAGAAATCGGCGCCGTCGCCGGCGGCACTGGACTGGTCGGCCCGAGCGGCGGCCGCTCCGACGGCGGCGGCGGGACGATCGGCAGCGGCACGTAACGCCGCAACCCTTGTTCGATCGCTTCAGGCGGGGCCGTGTGCTCCGCCTGTTGCGTTTCAAGAGCCTGCTTGTAAGCGTCGTTCCGCAAGATGGAACGCTCCTCCGTAGACCTGCTCGACGTGCTCGCCTTCGTTCGCGTGGCGGAAACCGGCGCCTTCGCCCGCGCCGCCGAGCGCATGGGCATGTCGAAATCGATTCTCAGCCGCCGCGTCGCCCGGCTCGAGCAGCAATTGGGCGCCAAGCTGCTGACGCGCACCGCGACCGGAGCCACGCCGACCGTGATCGGCGACAGCTATTATGCCCGCGCCGCCAACATCCTCGCCGAACTCGAAGCGGCGCAGGAGGTGGTGGCCGATGCGGTGACGCAGATTGCAGGTCCCATTCGCCTGGCGGGTCCCCTGTCCTTCGGCACCGAGCATCTCGCCCCCGCCCTCGCCGACTTCGCAAAGATGCACCCGCGCGTCGAGCTCGACATCGCCTTCGAGGACCGCACGGTGGACCTGATCTCGGGCGGGTTCGACCTCGCCGTCAGGCTCGGCAGCCTCGAAGACTCCGCGCTGGTTGCCCGCAAGATCGCGCCGCTGCGCCGCCTCGTCCTCGCGGCGCCCTCCTATCTCGAAGCGCGGGGCCGGCCCGAGCATCCGCGCGACCTCAATCAGCACGACCTCCTCATCTACGCCAATGCCGGGCGTGCCGAGCAATGGCGCTTCCGCACCGAAAAGGGCTGGGAGCAGGTCCGCATCCGCCCGCGGCTCCGGACCGACAATGGCGAAATGCTGCGCGCCGCCGCGGTGGCGGGGCTCGGCCTGTGCATCCTCCCCAGCTTCATCGCAGCGCCTGCCATCGAAAGCGGCGAAATCGAGCCGGTACTGCGCGGCTATCCGCTGGAGGAAGGCGGCGTCCACGTCGTGATGCCGCCCGGCCGGGCGACGACGGCGAGGGTGCGCGCGCTCGTCGACTTCCTCGCCGCCCGCTTCGGGCCGGAGCCGGATTGGGACCCCTGCTGGATGCACGAACGGAACGGCTGAACAGTGGACCGGAGCGACGGACGCGCTAAAAGGCGCGGCGTCCCAGCCGAAAGATCCGCCCGATGAAGCTTCGCATCACCTTTGCCGCCCTTCTCCTCGCAACCGCCGCCTGCACCGCGACCGGCACGGCCGAAGGCGCAGCGGGCGCCGCGTCCGCGCCGGCCGCAAGCGCCGCCGCCGAGGATGCGCGGCTCAACGCCTTTCTCGACGCCGCCTTTGAAGAGTCGATCGCGACCAATCCGCAATTCCTGACCAGCCTCGGATCGAAGCGGCTCTACCACCGGCTGAACGATTATACCGATGCCTACCGCCAGCAGCAGCTCGCCCTTTCCGAAGCGCAGCTCGCC
>DASVQT010000100.1:0-2692 GCA_036388975.1 Allosphingosinicella sp.
CGAATGGCCGGTAATGCCCTGCCGGTCGAGGTCGATCGGGAACGCCGAGGCGACGACCTCGGGAAGCTCGCCGGTGACGTAGCTTTCCATTCGGTAGTGCCGATCGAAGGGCGCTTCCGTCGCATCGACGTAGAAGCCGGCGCCGAGTCCGAAATCATAGGCGCCGGTCGGATCGTCGGGCACCCCTTCGCCGCGCGGGGACGTGTCGGGCGCGACGAAGATCAGGCCGAGTTCGGCACACGCGCGGCGATACTCGCCCTTGTCGGTGACGTTGGCGTGGGTGCAGGTGAGGCCCGACAGATACCAGACGACCGGGCAGGGTGCGCCGACGTCCGCCGCGGGCGGCAGAAAGATCGAAAAGGTCATGTCCGTGCCCGTGGCGCGGCTCGGATGCTTCACCACGTGCAGCGTGCCGCCATGCGCGCGGGTGACGGAAAGGGTGTCCACCGTCAGTAGACCACGACCGAGCGGATGCTCTCGCCGGCATGCATCAGGTCGAAGGCCGTGTTGATCTCGTCGAGCTTCAGAATGTGGGTGATCAGCGGATCGATCTCGATCTTGCCGTCCATGTACCAGTCGACGATGCGCGGCACGTCGGTGCGGCCGCGGGCGCCGCCGAACGCCGAGCCCTTCCAGACCCTCCCGGTGACGAGCTGGAAGGGACGGGTGGCGATTTCGCGCCCCGCCTCGGCGACTCCGATGATGATGCTCTCGCCCCAGCCGCGGTGGCAGCATTCGAGCGCCTGGCGCATGACGTCCGTATTGCCCGTGCAGTCGAAGCTGTAGTCGGCGCCGCCGTCGGTCACGTCGAGGATCGCCTGCACCACCTTGTCGTTGCCCACGTCGCGCGGGTTGATGAAGTGGGTCATGCCGAAGGCTTCGGCCATGGCGCGCTTGGCCGGGTTGATGTCGATGCCGACGATCCTGTCCGCGCCGACGAGCTTCGCGCCCTGGATCACGTTGAGGCCGATGCCGCCGAGTCCGAAGACGACGACGCTGGAGCCGGGCTCGACGCCCGCCGTCCAGATGACGGCGCCGACGCCCGTCGTGACGCCGCAGCCGATGTAGCAGATCTTGTTGAACGGCGCGTCCTCGCGAACCTTCGCGACGGCGATCTCCGGCATCACCGTGAAGTTCGAAAAGGTCGAGCAGCCCATATAATGGTGGATCGTCTCGGAGCCGAGTTTGAAGCGGCTCGTGCCGTCCGGCATCAGGCCCTTGCCCTGCGTCCCGCGGATGGCGGTGCACAAATTGGTCTTTTGGCTGAGGCACGACTTACACTGCCGGCATTCGGGCGTGTAGAGCGGGATGACATGGTCGCCGGCCTTTACCGAGGTGACGCCCGGCCCGACGTCGCGGACGATGCCCGCGCCTTCATGACCGAGGATCGACGGGAAGATGCCTTCCGAGTCCTTGCCTTCCAGCGTGTAGGCGTCGGTGTGGCAGACGCCGGTCGCCATGATCTCGACCAGCACTTCGCCGGCGCGGGGACCTTCCAGATCCACCTCGTGGATTTCGAGCGGACGGTTCGGAGCGACGGCGATGGCGGCGCGGGTCTTCATGGCGTGGGCATGTCCTTAGCGGGTCTGGCGCAGAGCGTAGCGCTGTAGCTTCCCGGTCGCGGTTTTTGGAAGGGCTTCGACGAAGATGAGGTCGCGAGGATATTTGTAGGGTGCGATGGTCGCCTTGACATGGTCCTGAAGCTCGGCGGCGAGCGCGGGCGAGGGCGCGTGGCCTTCGCACAGCACGCAAAAGGCTTTCACCCGCTGCCCGCGCTCATCGCAGGGCACGCCGATGACCGCGCATTCCTGAACGGCCGGATGGGCGTAAAGTGCGTTTTCGACTTCGGGCGCGGCGATGTTGTAGCCTGCGGAAATGATCATGTCGTCCGAGCGGGCGACGTACCAGAAATAGCCTTCCTCGTCCTGGCGGTAGGTGTCGCCGGTCACGTTCCAGCCGCCCTGCACGTAAACGCTCTGCCGATCGTCGTCGAAATAACGGCAGCCGGTCGGGCCTTTGACGGCAAGGCGGCCGGTGCCGCGGGGGAGGGGACTGCCGTCGTCGTCCAGAACGCAGGCGCGGTAGCCCGGGACGGCCTTGCCGGTCGCGCCGGGACGGATGTCGCCGCCCGATGCGGAGATGAAGATGTGCATCATCTCGGTCGCGCCGATGCCGTCCACGATCCGCAGGCCGGTCGCCTCGTGCCAGGCATGCCAGGTCGCGGCGGGGAGATGTTCGCCGGCGGAGACGCAGGTGGCGAGCGACGATAGATCGAAATCCGAAAGGCTTGCGAGCATCGCCTTGTACGCGGTGGGAGCGGTGGCGAGGTGGGTGACTCCGAACCTCGCGACGGCGTCGAGCAGCGGCTTGGGGCCGGGCTGTTCGATCGTCACCGCCGTGCCGCCGAAGCGCCACGGGAAGATGAGGAGCATGCCGAGCCCGAAGGTGAAGGCGATCGGCGCCGAGCAGGCCCAGCGGCTTCCGGCTTCCGGTTTCAGGACATGGCGCGCGAAGGCGTCGGCGGAGGCGAGGACGTCGCGGTGATAATGGACGCAGCCCTTCGGGATGCCGGTCGTGCCGGAGGTGAAGGCGATCAGCGCCACGTCGTCGCGGTGGGTGTCGACAGGCGCGAAGCCGGGCGCGACGGCGCGGATGCGGGTCTCGAGCTCGCCCCGGCCGTAATCGCCGTCAT
>DASVQT010000101.1:0-39115 GCA_036388975.1 Allosphingosinicella sp.
CTCGAGAATTTCGACGACGACGAGTTTTTCGGCATCAACGTCAGCTCGGGATTTTCGAACGTCGACGTGCCGTCCACCGTCCGCATCGAGAACGGCAGCGCCGGCATCATCGAATATGACGGCACCTTCATCGCCTGGGGCATCGACATGAGCGACGACCCCGCGACGATCGTCAATGCAGGGCGCATCTCGATGCTCGGCGGCGACTTCAATCGCGGGATCGAGGTGAGCGGATTCGCCGAAAATGTCGGGCTGACCACGATCGAGAATAGCGGCACGATCCAGGTTGCAGGCCCGAACGGCTGGGGCGTCCTCGCCAATTTCAGCGCCAACCCCACCGGCGCGTTCAGCGACACGCGGCTGAGCAACAGCGGCCTGATCGAGGCCACGGGCGCCGCCGGGCGGGCGCTCCAATTCTCCCACCGCGACCTCAACAACAATCCCGGCGGCGCGCAGCGCGGCCGCGTCGCCCTCGATCTCAACACAACGTCGATCGTGCGCGGCGGGAGCGGCGCGGAGGGCGCGGCCATCCTTTTCGAAGGCGGCGAAAGCCACTCGGTCCTGAACCGCGGCCTGATCACCGCAGCGTCGGGCCGCGCGATCGTCGGCGCCGCCGCGGCGGAGACTCTCGACAATTCGGGCCGAATCGAAGGCTCCGTCGCGCTCGCCGGCGGCAACGACTCGGTTACCATGCGCGGCGGGGCGGTGCAGGCCGGCGCCATGGACGGCGGCGCGGGCACCGACGCCCTGCTCTTCGACATCGCAACCGGCGAAGCGTCGGCGACGGGCCCCATCACCAACTTCGAAAGCGTGACCAAGACCGGCTCCGGCACGCTGACGCTTCGCGACACCGGCACGATCTCCCCGTCCTTCACCTTCGTCGCCGGCACACTCAATGCCGAAGGCAGTCTCGGCGCCACTGCCATCGCCGCGCCGGACGGCACGAGGCTGGGCGGCTCCGGAAGCGCAGGCGCCGTCGGCATCGCCGACGGCGCCACCATCGCGCCGGGCCGGGAAGGCGTCGCGGGGACGCTCACCGTCGCCTCCCTCGATCTCTCGCAAGGCAGCATCCTGCGCTACGATCTCGCCGCGCCCGGAGCGGTCGGCGGCGCCAACGACCTCATCCAGGTAACGGGCGCGCTCCGCCTCGACGGACGCCTCGACGTGAACGCGCTCCCGGGGTTCGGCCCCGGCGTTTATCGCCTGATCGACTATGGCGGCGCGCTGACGAACAACGGGCTCGTTGTCGGCACCGCGCCCCAAGGCGACTACCAGGTCCAGACCTCGGTCGCGGGCCAGGTCAATCTCGTCCTCGCGGCGCCCGGTCCCGGACCGACGCCGCCGATCCAGTTCTGGGACGGTCCCGACACGGCGCCCGACGGGATGATCGACGGCGGCAACGGCAATTGGGGCGGCACGCGCACCAACTGGACGCGCGCGAACGGCCAGGTGAACGAAGCCTGGAACGGCAATTTCGCCGTCTTCCAGGGCGCGCCCGGCACCGTCGCGGTCGACCCTGCCGGAGTCAGCGTCACCGGCATGCAATTCGCGGTGACCGGCTACCGGATCGAGGGCGGCCCGCTCACCCTTGCCGCGCCCGCCACGGTCCGGGTCGGAGACGGCAGCGCGGGCGGAAGCGCGATGACCGCGACCATCGCCTCGGCCATCGGCGGCACCGGCGGCTTGACCAAGACGGACCTCGGCACGCTCGTCCTGTCCGGCGCCAACGCCTATACCGGCGGCACCACCATTTCGTCCGGCGTGCTCCAGGTCTCCGCCGACAACGCCCTCGGCGCCGCATCCGGCGGTCTGACGATGGACGGCGGCACCTTGCGCCTCGGCGGACCGTTCGCCTCGGCCCGCGGCGTCACGGCCGGGCCGGGCGGCGGCACGATCGACCTGCAGGCGAACGCACTCACGCTCTCCGGACCCGTCCAGGGCGCGGGGTCGCTCACCAAAACGGGCTCCGGAACCTTGACGCTGAGCGGCGCGAGCACCGGCTTCGGGGGCCGGCTCACCGTCGGCGCGGGCGCGCTCAGGCTGGACGGCAGCCTCGGCGGCACGCTCGAGATCGCCGCCGGATCGACTGTGTCGGGCACCGGCACGCTGAACAACCTCGTCCTGTTCGGAACGCTCGCGCCGGGCAATTCGATCGGCACGCTCAATGCCGCCGGCAACGTCACCTTCCGCGCCGGATCGACCTTCGCCGTCGAGCTGGCAGCTGCGGGCGGCGCGGACCGGCTTGCGGTCGCCGGAACCGCCACCATCGAAGGCGGCACCGTCGCGGTCACCGCGCTCGATCCCGAGCTCAACTACACGAACGGCTCGACCTACACCTTCCTCACCGCCGCGGGCGGCCGCACCGGCACCTTCGCCGGGCTGAGCGAAAATTCGGCCTTCCTCGATTTCGCCCTCGGCTACACGGCGACCAGCGCCTTTCTCACCGTGAACGTCATCCGGACCTTCCCGGAAGCGGCGGCGACCTTCAACCAGATCCAGGCCGCGACGGGCCTTCGCGACCTCGGCCGCACGCCGGGCTCCGACAGCCTCGCCGTGTACAACAACATCCTGCTCCTCGATCTGGCCGCCGCGGGCGGCGCCTTCGATGCGTCATCGGGCGAGATCTACCCGGTGCTCATGGCATCGAGCCTGCGGACCGGGGAGGGGATCGCCCGCCGTCTGGGGATGCGCGCCTATGCAGCCGCGGGCGAAGGGCTGGGCCTCTGGGGCGGCGTGCAAGGTTCGAACGGCCGCGTCGATGCGGACGGCAACGGCGCCCGCTTTCGCTACGACGATTGGGGCGGCGAAATCGGCATCGACTATCGCGGCACCGGCAGTCGCTGGGCGTTCGGCCTCGGCGGCGGCTATCGGAAGGGCGACGTCACGCTAGGCGGCCGCGCTTCCGAGGCGGACGTCGACGGCTGGCATGTCGGCGGCTTTGCTCGGCTCGGCACGGGCGGGGAGGGGTTCAGCGCCAGCGCGGCCGCCGCCTATCTGCGCAGCGACGCGGACGTGACCCGGGGCGTCACCTTCGGAACGCTCGCCCGCACCGCCGTTTCGGACGTGGAGCTGGAGACCGTCTCCTTCTCCGCCGACCTTCGCTACGGCTTCGGGTCGGGCAGCTGGTCTTTCGGCCCGCTCCTGTCGCTGAGCCATGCCGCCACCGATCTCGGCGCCTTTACCGAAACTGGCGCCGAAAGCCTGAACCTCTCGGGCACCGGCAGCGACGACAGCCGCACTCGCTATGGCGGCGGCGCCTTTGCCCGGCTGTCCGGCGCGCGCGGGTCGCTGGACCTCAGCGTCCAATATCTCGCGGGCGACGGCGAGTTCAGCGAAGCCGGGCTCTCGCTCGTCGGAGCGCCGGGCACGGCGTTCCGGATCCGCTCGGCGGCCGGCGAGGACGAGATGATCAGGCTGGCGATCGGCGGCGATTACGATCTTGGCGGCGGCTGGTCGGTCGGCGGCGACGTTCGCGCTGGCTTCGGCTCCAACGAACGCGACCTCGCCGGCTCCGTCGTGCTCCGCCTCGGCTTCTGAGGCGGAGCCTTCAGCCGCCGGCCTTGGCGGCGATGCTCCCGGACAGGTTTTCGCGCTTGATCGGGCGCTCTTTGGCAAGGTCGTTGCGGATGGTGGTCGCGGCGACGCCGCCTTCGCCCATGGCATGGCTGATCTGGTCGAGGCCGAGCACCACGTCTCCCGCCGCATAGACGCCTGGCACGCTGGTTCTCTGGTGCGAATCGACCTTGATATTGTCGTCCTTGAGCGCGCATCCGAGCTGCTCCGCAAGTTCGGTGCGCGTATCGGAGCCGAGCGCGGGGTAGACGCTGTCGAACGTGTGGTGCCCGTCGGCCGTGTCGACGACGATGCAGTTGTCGTGCGCGGCAACGGCGTGGCACGGGCCGTCCACCGTCTTGATCCCGAACTCTTCGAGTTTCGCCCGGTCCTCTTCGGAAAGGCTGTGCGCCTCGTGCGGCGCGATCAGGGTCACGTCTTCCGTGAACCCGCGGATAAACACCGCCTCCGCCACCCCGTGCCCGCCGCTCCCGATCACACCGACCTTCTTGTCGGTCACTTCATACCCGTCGCAAACCGGGCAGTAGCGGATGAGGCCGCGGGCGAGCGCCTCATCGTGGAGTTCGAGGTCCATGGGCGGCCGCCGGTTCACGACGCCCGTGGCCAGGAGCACGCTGCGCGCCGTCACCGAACCGCCGCCCCACTCGGCGCGGAAGCCGCCGTCGACCCGGTCCAGCCGCGTGACGCGGCCCTGGAGGATGGAAGCGCCGTATTTCTGCGCCTGTTCCCGCATCCGGGCGAGCAGCTCCTTGCCGTTGATCCCCTCCGGATAACCGGCGTGATTGTGGGTGCACGGGATCCATGACGCCCGGCTTTCGCCCGAATCGAGCACCTTCGATTTCAAGTGATAGCGGGTGAGATAGATGGCCGCGGTCAGGCCGGCCGGGCCGCCGCCGATGACCAGACAGTCGATTTCGGGCTCGCTCATGACCCGGAGAGCGCTGGCCAAGGCTCTTGGTTCCGCGTCATTTTCTCCGCCCCGCTGGTACGGCTCCGCCGCCTCGGATATGCCGTCGCGGCACGAGGGAGGGATATCTATGCGGATCGGGAAGTGGATTGCGGCGGGGCTCCTCGCGGGAGCGGCTGCGCAGGCGGCGCCCGCGCAGCAGCCGTCCGCGCCGGCCGCAGCCGCGCCGGCACCGATCGCCGCGCTGGCGCCCGAACTGGACGGCATCTTCCAGCGCTACATGGCGGACGCCCATGTGCCCGGACTCGTCTACGGCGTGGTCCAGGGCGGGCGGATCGTTCATCTCGGCACCTTCGGGGTTCAGGATAACGAGCAGCGCCGGCCGGTCAGCGCCCGCAGCCTGTTCCGCATCGCCTCCATGTCCAAGGCGTTCACGGCCCTCGCCATCCTGAAGCTGCGCGACGACGGCAGGCTTTCGCTCGACGCGCTTGCCGAAACCTATGTCCCGGAGCTTCGCGGCTGGCGCTATCCGACGTCGGACAGCCCGCGCATCCGGGTGCGCGACCTCCTCAACCACACGGGCGGCTTCGTCACCGACGATCCCTGGGGCGACCGCCAGCAGCCGATGAGCGAAGCCGATTTCACCCGCATGCTGCGGAACGGCGTGCCCTTCACCCGCACGCCCGGCCTCCAGATGGAATATTCCAACTTCGGTTACGCCCTTCTCGGCCGCATCGTGACCAACGTCTCGGGACGTCCCTACGACCGCTATATCGAAGCCGAGATCATGCGGCCGCTCGGCATGGCCTCATCCGGCTACGACGTGTTCGCCGCGCCGCAGGAGCGCCGCGCGCTCGGCTATCGCTGGGAGGACGAGCGCTGGACCCGCGAGCCGGACATGGCCCACGGAGTCTTCGGCGCCATGGGCGGCGTCCAGACCAGCGCCGAGGATTATGCCCGCTATGCCGCCTGGCTGCTTTCCGCCTGGCCGGCGCGGGACGGCGCGGAAAGCGGCCCGCTGCGCCGTGCCACCATCCGCGAGCTCGCCACCGGTTCCAACTTCGCCGCCGTGAGCCCGGTGCCGGGCCGCGGCAGCGCCGATGGCTGCCCGATGGCGATCGCCTACGGCATGGGCTTTCGCGCCGGGAGCCAGTGCGAGCTCGGCCGGGTCATGTTCCACGGCGGCGGCTATCCGGGCTACGGCTCGTTCCTGCTCCTGCTTCCGGACCACGACACCGCCATCTTCGCCTTTGCCAACCGCACCTATGCCGGCCCGAGCGCCCCCGTCTTCGCCGCCGCCGAAGCGCTTCGCCGCGCCGGCCACCTGCGCGGCAGCCGCTTGCCGGTCAGCGGTGCGCTGGCCGCGGCTTACCGAGCCGCCGGATCGATCTACCGTGCCGGCACGCTCGCCGGGCAGGAGCGCTTCCTCGCCATGAACTTCCTCCTCGACCGCTCGGCGGCCAATTGGCGGCGCCAGCTCGAAGGGATGCGCGGCGAGGTCGGCCAGTGCGAAACCGCCGCACCTGTGACCGCCACCGGGGCGCTTGCCGGGACCTTTTCCTGGACCTGCGAGCGCGGGCGGATCGAAGGCAACCTCCTGCTGGCGCCTACCGCGACACCCCAGATTCAGGCCCTGCGCCTCAACCCGGTCGCGACGTCCGCCCAGTGACCTTCGCCGCCACGATCCTGACTTTGTATCCGGACATGTTTCCCGGGCCGCTCGGGCACAGCCTCGCCGGGCGCGCGCTGGGGCAGGGGATCTGGTCGCTTGACGCCGTCCAGATCCGCGACTTCGCGACGGACAAGCACCGCTCGGTGGACGACACGCCGGCGGGCGGCGGGGCGGGCATGGTGATGCGGGCCGACATTCTCGCCGCAGCGGTCGACGACGCCCTTGCTCGGCAGCCGCAGGCGCCGCTTCTCGCCATGACGCCGCGCGGCCGGCCTCTGACCCAGGCCCGGGTCCGGAGCCTCGCCGCCGGCCCCGGAGTTTCTATCCTGTGCGGCCGCTTCGAGGGCATGGATGAGCGCCTGTTCGAAGCGCGTCCGATCCTTCCCGTGTCGATCGGCGACTATGTGCTTTCGGGCGGGGAGGTGGCCGCCATGGTCCTCCTCGATGCTTGCGTTCGGCTGCTTCCCGGGGTAATGGGCGCGCCGACGAGCGGTGAAGAGGAAAGCTTCGAAGCGGACCTTCTCGAATACCCTCATTATACCCGACCTGCGACATGGGAAGGGCGCACGATCCCTGAAGTGCTGCGATCGGGGGATCATGCGAAAATCGCCGCCTGGCGCAAAGCAAGGGCGGTCGAGGATACACGGTCAAGGCGGCCGGACCTGATGGAGCGCCGCGGTGGCGCTCCCGGGCCGTCGCCCTCTGGCGCGCGGCACAAAGACGAAGGCGAAGACACATGAACCTCATCCAGCAGCTCGAAGCCGAGCAGATCCAGTCGCTGACCGCCAACAAGTCGATCCCGGAATTCCGCCCCGGCGACACTCTCCGCGTCGGCGTCCGCGTCGTCGAAGGCGAGCGCACCCGCGTCCAGAATTTCGAAGGCGTCTGCATCGCCCGCGCCAACCGCGGCATCGGCAGCTCCTTCACCGTCCGCAAGATCAGCTTCGGCGAAGGCGTGGAGCGCGTTTTCCCGCTTTATTCGCCCAACGTCGACACGATCGAAGTGGTGCGCCGCGGCGCCGTCCGCCGCGCCAAGCTTTATTACCTGCGCGGCCGCACCGGCAAGGCCGCCCGCATCGCCGAGCGCCGCGACCCGCGCCCGGCCAAGGGCGAAGCGGCCACCGCCACCCCGCAGACCGAAGCCGCCGAAGGCTGAGCGACGCCGGCGGGCGCCCCGCTCGAATGAACGAAAAAGGGCGGTCGCGCGATGGTGCGGCCGCCCTTTTTCTTTGGTCAGAAGCGCAGGCGCCGCGTCGAGATCGTGCTGTCGGGGCTGTACTGAGGACGGGCAAAGGCCGGACGGGCCGCGACGAGCGGCGCGGCGGCTTGCGGAAGCGAAGCGCTGGAGCCGATCAGGAGCCACTCCACCGGCTCGCGCCCGCCGATCAGGATGTCGAACACCGCGCCGTCGCAGCTGCGCCCTTGGCAGCGGATGAAGAACGGGTCCTCCCGGCCGCCGCGTCCCATCGGCCGCACGAACCCGCCCGCCCGCACCGAGCGCACGTCCGCTTCCGGCGGCGCCCGGAGCAAGATCGTCTCCGCGCCGCCCGTGCGGATGCGAAGCGAAACCACGCGCCCGTTCGCCGTCTGCCGCGCGCCGAGCATCTCGGCGGCGGGCTCCGGCGCCGGGAGGGCCGGCGCAGGCGCCTTCCACCGCCGCGCTGTGCCCCAGGGCACCGTGCCGGCGCTCGCCTCCCAGGGGGCGAGGCTCCGATAAGCTTCGGGCAGGGGCGCGCCGTCGTTCAGGATCGCCCACTGGCCCTGCCGCTGGTCGGCGTCCCAGGCATATTCGACGCTGAAGCGCTGCTGCCGGTCCTCGGAATAGGCCGGCGCGAGCCCCGCCCAGAGCCAGCCCGCCGCCATCAGCGCGAACACACCGGCCGCGACCGCGCGGGCCCGGGCGGCGCGGAAAAGCGGTGCAAGCTCGATCAGCCACGGCCAGACGACGATCGCCGCCAGCGGCGCGAACATCCAGGCGGAGCCGACTCCAAGCAAAGTTTCGAGCAGCTCCAGCAAAGGCGCGAACAGAAGGAACAGGAGCGCGGCCGCGAGGAGGCCCGCCGCGCGCTCGAACCGTGTACCGGCGCCCGCCGCCGCGATGAGCGGGGGGAAGATGAACAGGATCGTCCCGCCGGGCGCGACGAGCGCGAGAAGGGCGCCAAGGACGAGAAAGACGAGCCAAAAGGCGGCCCGCAGCGTCTCGGTCGTCCGTTCGCGGCCGAGGAGGAGCAGCGGCCCGATGCAGGCGGCCAGCGCGGACAGGCCGATGGCGAGGCCCGTCGCTTCCGGATGCGCACGCCACCAGACGCCGTCCCGCACCAGCCCGATCAAAAACTGCGCCGCCCAGCCGAGCGCCGCCGCGTCCACCAGGCCGGCGACCACGATCAGCACGGCCCTGCCGAGCCCGCGCCGCCGCTGCCATGCCCGCCAGGCCCAGACGAGCAGCGCCAGTGCGAGCAGCGCGAAGCTGAGCAAAGCAGGGAGGACGAGGAGCCCGCGGCCCGCAATGTCGGTATAATGAACCGCGCCGCCGCGCTGCGGAACGCCGGCGCCGCCGAGGCTGGTGAGCGTCGCCAGCGCCTGCTCGCCCATGTGCCGCACGCTGCGCGGATCGAGCGCGGCAAGCGTGTCGCCGGCGCTGTGATAGCGCGTCTCATTCCCGATCACGGCGAAGTTGAGGATCGTCCACGGCTGGCCCTCGAACACGGTCACGTCCGTGGCGTTCGGGATCAGCCGGTAGAAGTCGGTGGTCAGCGAATTGGAAACGGGCCGCGGCGCTTCGAAGGCGGCGATGGCCGCGGCATTGGGGTGGCTCGTTTCGAACATGATCGCCGGCCCGTTCACGCCGCGCGCTTCGAAGTTGACGAGGGCCTCGACCTCGCGGGCGAGCGGATGGCGCTCCAGAAAGGCGCGCGCGCCGATCAGCCCCGCTTCCTCGCCGTCGGTGATCAGAAAGGTGACCGGCCGGGTCAGCCGAACGTTCCGCAGCTGGTGCGCCGTTTCGAGCAGAACGGCGAGCCCGATCCCGTCGTCCGCGGCGCCGGGCCCGACCGGCGTGCCGTCATAATGAGCCGCCGCGACGATATGCCGCCGACCGATGCCGGCCGGACCCATGGTGGCGACGATGTTCCGCACCCTCGCGCAGCCCACCGACGGCGCCTTGGGGTGGCTGTTGCAGGCGAAATCGTCCGTAACCTGCGCGTCCATGCCGAGCAAGCGAAGCTCGGCCAGCAGCCGATCGCGCACCGCATCGTTCGCCTCCGTGTCGACGGGATGCGGCCGCTCCGGCCCGATCACCCGCCTGAGCCGCGCCAGCGCACGCGCGGTGTCGAACTCGCTCGCTTCGGCCGTTGCGGGCACGTCCGGAAGCGCGAGGATCTGACCCTTGAGCCCGAGCGCCGCCGCGAGCAGCAGGAGCGCTCCGGCGATCAATGCGTACATTCGCGTCATCTTGTCCCCCGTGCCCCCCCTCGCCATATCGCTTTCCCGCGCCGCTTGCGATAGCGGCGGGGCTCAGCGTCTTGGAGAATAAGCATGGGTTACCGGGTGGTCGTCGTCGGTGCGACCGGCAATGTGGGGCGCGAGATGCTCAATATCCTGGCCGAGCGCGAATTCCCGCTCGACGAGATCGCCGCCGTCGCTTCGGCGCGCTCCACGGGCGACGTCATCGATTTCGGCGACTCGGGGCGCGAGCTCAAGGTCCGCAACATCGAGCATTTCGATTTCGCGGGCTACGACATGGCGCTGTTCGCGGCGGGCTCCGAAGCGTCCCGGACCTACGCTCCGCGCGCCGCCGCGGCGGGCTGCACGGTGATCGACAATAGCTCGCTCTACCGGATGGATCCGGACGTGCCGCTCATCGTTCCCGAAGTGAATCCGGAGGCGATCGACGGCTACCGGCGCAAGAACATCATCGCCAATCCCAATTGCTCGACCGCGCAGATGGTCGTCGCGCTGAAGCCGCTCCACGATTATGCGAAGATAAGGCGCGTCGTCGTCTCGACCTACCAGTCCGTCTCCGGCGCCGGAAAGGCGGGCATGGACGAGCTTTTCGAGCAGAGCCGCAACATCTTCGTCGGCGACAACAGCGATGCGACCAAGTTCACCAAGCAGATCGCCTTCAACGTCATCCCCCACATCGACGATTTCCTCGACGACGGATCGACCAAGGAAGAATGGAAGATGGTCGTCGAGACCAAGAAGATCCTCGATCCGAAGATCAAGGTCACGGCGACCTGCGTGCGCGTCCCCGTCTTCGTCGGCCATTCCGAATCGATCAACATCGAGTTCGAGAACGACATTTCGGCCGCCAAGGCGCAGTCGATCCTGCGCGAATCACCCGGCATCATGCTCGTCGACAAGCGCGAGGACGGTGGTTACGTGACGCCGGTCGAATGCGTCGGTGAATATGCGACCTATGTCAGCCGGGTGCGCGAGGACTCGACGGTGGAGAACGGCCTCAGCCTCTGGTGTGTGTCGGACAATCTGCGCAAGGGCGCCGCGCTGAACGCGGTCCAGATCGCCGAGCTCCTCGGCCGCAAGCACCTCAAGAAGGCCGCATGACGCTCCAACTCGTCCCGCTCGCGGCGGGAGACGATGCGCAGGCGATCGCGCAGCAGCTCGCGCCCGGTTTCGGCGGGGACATGGCGACGCCGCTCGCAACGATCGAGGGGACCCTGGCGATGCTCGAAGCGGATCCGCGCCCGCATCCCTGGGGCGCCTATCTCGCATACGAAGGCGAGACGCCGGTCGGCACCTGCGCCTTCAAGGCCGCGCCAGACGAGAGCGGAGCGGTCGAAATCGCGTACTTCACCTTTCCGGCCTTTGAGCGCCGCGGCCATGCGGTCGCCATGGCGGCCGCGCTGACGAACATGGCGATCGAGGCGGGCGCGCCCACCGTCGTCGCCCACACGCTTCCCGAAGAGAATGCCTCCAATCGAGCGCTTCGCCGCAACGGCTTCGCCTTCGCCGGCGACGTTGTCGATCCGGAGGATGGCCTGGTGTGGCGGTGGGAGCGGACGTGCCGCGACTGAGCATGGGCTGGCTGACCAAAGGCTGGCGGGACGTGCCGGCGGCGCAGCGCTGGATGATCGGCGCGCTCGCCGCGTTCCTGCTCCTGATGCAGATCGACCCGCCTTTTCCAGAGACGGGCCTGCTTCACCATGCGCCGACCTTTGCGCTCGTGCTCTTCCTCCCCGGGACCCTGCGCCGCTGGCCGCTCCCGAACGCCGCCGTATTCTGCATCGTCCTCTTCTTCGCGCTGCACACGATCGGCGGCCGCTGGACCTATACGGACGTGCCCTACGACGCGTGGGCGGAGGCGCTCACCGGAACGACCGTCAGCGAGATCTTCGGCGTCACGCGCAACCATTATGACCGCCTGGTCCATCTCTCCTACGGCCTTCTCGCGGTCCTCCCGGTCTACGAAGCCTTGCGCCGCCACCTTGAACTCAGTCACCGCGTCTCCCTCTACATCGCGGTGGAGAGCGTGCTCGCCGTCAGCGCACTCTACGAAGTCTTCGAATGGGGGCTTTCCGTCGCCGTGGCGGGCGATCTCGCCGCGCGCTACAACGGCCAGCAAGGCGACATATGGGACGCGCAAAAGGACATCGGGCTGGCCTTCATCGGCTCGCTCGTGAGCGCGGCCTGGGTCGCCCGTCGACGGAGGAGCGAAACACATGGCTGAGGAGATGGCGGGCGGCTGCGCCTGCGGACGGGTGCGCTTCACCGCGCGCATAGAGAATGACAACGCTTATCTGTGCCATTGCCGCATGTGCCAGCGCGCGACCGGCTCCATCTCCATCGCCTTCAAGGGCATCCGCCAGGACGCGGTCACCTGGGAGCATGAGCCCGACTGGTACCGTTCATCCCCGATCGCGCGCCGCCCCTTCTGCCGGGAATGCGGCACGTCGCTCGGCTTCGCCTTTCCCGACAGCGAGACGATGGACCTGACGGTCGCCGCCTTCGACGCTCCGTCCCGCTTCGTGCCGACCCATCATTTCGGAACCGAGAGCATGCACCGCGCCTGGCTCAACACCGAAGGCCTTCGCGAAATCCGCACGGAGGAAAACCCGAACGTCGTCGACCGCTGGGTGAAGGCGACGGGCGCCTTGCCCAGCTAGGAGACCGTCATACCGGACTTGATCCGGCATCCACCTTCTTCTTGCGCATACGGGCAAGGAAGAAGATGGACCCCGGATCAAGTCCGGGGTGACGCCACATGACCAAGCCGAACATCACCACGCACCGCTTCGCCGCCACCGACGGCGTGTCCCTCGCCTTTCACACGCTTGGCGAAGGGCAGGGGCGCACCGTCCTTCTCCTCCACGGCCTGTTCTCCAACTCCGAAACCAACTGGCTGAAGTTCGGCCATGCCGAAGCCCTCGCCGCGCGCGGCTTTCGCGTGGTCATGATGGACCTGCGCGGCCACGGGCAAAGCGACGCGCCGCACGAGGCGCGCTTCTACCCGCCCGACGTCCTCGCCCGCGACGGGATCGAGCTGGTCGCCCATCTCGGCCTCGCCGATTACGATCTGGGCGGCTATTCGCTCGGCGCCCGCACGTCCGCCCGCATGGTCATCCTCGCCGCGGCACCGCGGCGCCTGATCGTGAGCGGAATGGGCCTTCGCGGCATGCTCGACGTTCACCGCCGCGCCGGCCATTTCCGCGACATCCTGACCGGCATGGGCACGCACAAGCGCGGCTCCCCGCAATGGCTCGCCGAAGCGTTCCTCAAGACCACCGGCGGCGACCCGCAGGCGATGCTTCCGCTGCTCGGAAGCTTCGTCGATTCCACGGAGGCGGAGCTGCGCGGGATCGCGATGCCGACGCTGGTTCTTTCCGGCGACGAAGACGACGACAACGGTCCGGCGCGGGAGCTTGCGGACCTTCTGCCGCAGGGGCGCTACGCCGAGGTGCCGGGCAACCATATGAGCGCCGTTACACGGCCCGAACTCGGATGGGCCATGGCCGAATTTCTCGCATCTTGACCGGCGCGCGGGGGGAGGCGCAAAGGCGCGGCAGACCAGACAGAGGATGCGCCCCATGAAGTCCACCGTCTCCCTTCTCGCCCTCGCCGCCGCGAGCCTGCTCGCCAGCGGATGCACCACGGCCTCCGCCGACACCTCTGCCGCGACGACCGCCCAGAGCGCCGCTCCGGCCGCCGCGACTGCTCCGGCGGCTGCGCCCAGCGCTGCCGACGCAGACGCGTTCGTGGCGCGCGCCGAGCGCGAACTCGCCGAATTTTCCGTCCTCGCCAGCCGCGCGCAATGGGTGAACGCCACCTACATCACCGACGATACGGACGCGCTCGCCGCCCATTTCGGCACGGTCGGCACCGAGATGCAGGTTCGCCTCGCCAACGAGGCCGCGCGCTTCGCGAGCGTGCAGGGACTGAGCTACGACACCCGCCGCAAGCTCGACATATTGCGCTCCTCCATCACCTTGCCGGCGCCGACGACGGGCGGGCAGGCGGCCGAGCTCAACCAGATTTCCACTCGGCTCCAGTCGCTCTACGGCCGCGGACGCGGCACCATGAACGGCGAGACGCTGACCGGGAACGAGATCGAGGCGCGGATGGGCACGGTCCGCAACCCGGCCCAGCTCCAGGAAATGTGGGTCAGCTGGAACAACAATGTCGGCGGCCCGATGCGTGCAGATTACCAGCGCCTCACCCAGATCGCCAATGCCGGCGCGACCGAGCTCGGCTTCCGCGACACCGGCGCCATGTGGCGCTCCATCTACGACATGCCGCCGGACGAGTTCGCGGCGCTCACCGATCGCCTTTGGGGCGAAGTGCGGCCGCTCTACGAGCAGCTCCATTGCTTCACCCGCGCCGGGCTCAACCGCCAATATGGCGACGCGGTCCAGCCCGCGGACGGGCCGATCAAGGCGCACCTGCTCGGCAATCTGTGGGCGCAGGAATGGGGCAACATCTACGATATCGTCGCGCCGCGCGGCGCCCGTCCGTCCTACGACCTGACTCAGCTCCTCGAGCGCAACAATTACACGCCGGAGCGGATCGTGCGCACCGGCGAGAGCTTCTTCAGCTCGCTTGGCTTCGCGCCGCTGCCGCAGAGCTTCTGGACTCGCTCCATGATCACCCAGCCGCGCGACCGGGAAGTCCAGTGCCACGCATCGGCCTGGGACATCGACAATGTCGAGGATCTGCGCATCAAGATGTGCACGCGGGTCAATGCCGACGACTTCGTCACCGTGCATCACGAGCTCGGCCACAATTATTATCAGCGCGCCTACAACCGCCAGCCGTTCCTGTATCTGAACAGCGCCAACGACGGCTTCCACGAGGCGATCGGCGACACGATCGCCCTTTCGATCACGCCGGAATATCTCCAGCAGATCGGCCTCTTGCGTGCGAACCAGATGCCGACGGCGGAACAGGACCGCGACCTTCTCCTCCGCCAGGCCATGGACAAGATCGCCTTCCTTCCATTCGGCCTGATGGTCGACCGCTGGCGCTGGGGCGTCTTTTCCGGAGAGATCGCGCCGGACCGCTACCAGGCGGCGTGGGACGAGATGCGGCTGCGCTACCAGGGCATCGTGCCGCCGGTGCAGCGGACAGAAGCCAATTTCGATCCGGGCGGCAAATATCACGTGCCCGCCAGCGTGCCCTACACGCGCTATTTCCTCGCCCGCATTCTCCAGTTCCAATTCTACCAGGCGGCCTGCCAGCAGGCGGGCTGGACGGGTCCGCTCCACCGCTGCTCCTTCTACGGCAATCGCGAGGTCGGCCGGCGGCTCAACGCCATGCTGGAAATGGGCGCCTCGCGGCCCTGGCCGGACGCGCTGGAAGCCTTTACCGGCAGCCGCGAAATGTCGGGACGCGCGATGATCGACTATTTCCGCCCGCTGCTCGGCTGGCTGGAGGAGCAGAATCGCGGCCGCCGGTGCGGCTGGTCCGGCTCTAGCGCAAGCTGACGCCCATGCTATGATCCGCCTCGACCGCTCGGCAGAACAGTCGAGCGGGACGAGGGGGATCCTATGCGCAAGCTCGTCGTCGCGGTCTGGCTGGCCGTCACCTCACTGGTCGCGGCTGTGCCCGCGGCGAGCCAGGTCTCGCTGCCGCCGCTCGCGCCCGGCGAGGTCCTGCTCGAACTTAGCGCCGTCGGCACAGCCCGTACGCCGGCGACCAGCGCGACCTTGCTGCTCAACGTCCGGGTCGAAGGCGAGAGCGAGGAGGCGGCGCGCCGCGCGCTCGGCGCGGCGCTCCGGCGCGTCACGGCAACGGCGCGCGCCGGCGGCCTCGCCGCGTTGGACATCGAGGTCACCGACCGCGGGGTCAACAGCGATCCTTATCCGGACTCGACCTTGCTCAACGCCGCCATGGTCGACTTCGATGTCGATATGGCGAATTCCACGGTCGAGCCCGTCTCCGAAAGTGCCGTGCTTCACGGATCGGCGACCGTCAACCTCAGCATCCGCAACCCCGCCGGCGCCCGCGATCTCCAGCGGCGTTTCGCCGCCATGGAAGGCGTCGACACGTCTGAGCCGGACTTCCAGCTCGACGATGATAGCGCGGCCCGCCGCGAAGCGCGCGCGGATGCCCTCCGCCGCGCCCGCGCCGATGCCGAAGCATATGCCGCGTCCATGAACATGCGGGTGGCGCGAGTCCTTCGCGTGACCGAGCGGGGCGGCATCGACGTCATGTCGCTGATTCTCGGCGGCAGGAACGAGATGCTTCGCAGCATGGAGGCCGCGGAGCCCGTCACCGCCGACGGACGCATCCTCACCTACGCTGCGGTCGGCGTCGACTACGCACTGGCGCCGCGCTGAAGCGGGGCGCTTAGTCCGCTTCGCCGCCCTTGCGCGCCTCGCCCGCGATGGCGGCCGGACCGTGTGACAGCTCGCAGGCCGTCGCCGCCGTCTTCATCACGGCGTTCATGCCTTCGCAGCCTTGTGCGGCGCCGTTTCGGCGCGCGATCGCCCGCGCACCCCACACGCCCGCCGCGCCGACGGCCGCGGCCGCGCCGACCGCGCCGCCGAGCAGGGCAGCCGTCATGGCATGGCTGCGCGGTTCCTTGCCCGGTCCGCTCATCGTCACATTCCTCCGGCCGAATTCCCAAGCGGTTTCAATGCCGGAGGAAGATGGAGGTTGCGCGGTTCGCCAAAGATTAAAGGCGGGAGATCATGTAATCGGCGCTGGAAACGTTGAAGGCGCCCGGCTCTTCGACGTTCAGATCCTTGACGACACCGTCTTCGACGATCGCCGACCAGCGCTGCCCGCGTTTGCCCATGCCGAACTTGGAGCCGTCCATGGTGAGGCCGATCGCTTCGGCGAAGTCGCCATTGCCGTCCGCGAGCATGGTCACCTTGTCGCCCGCGCCGGCGCTTTCCGCCCAAGCCTGCAGCACGAAGGCGTCGTTCACCGCCGTGCAGGCGACTTCGTCCACGCCTTTTGCCCGAAGCTCATCGATCCGCTCCACGAAGCCGGGCAGGTGCCGCGCCGAACAGGTCGGCGTGAACGCGCCGGGCACCGAGAAGATGGCGACTCGCCGGCCGCGGAAATACTCCTCGCCGTCGATGGGCTGCGGGCCGTCCGGAGTCGCCTTGACGAAGCTGGCTTTGGGGAGGCGGTCGCCGACCTGGATCGTCATGAATGGGGTCCTTTCTCGATCGTTTCGGCCGCCGCTCTAGCAGCGCGGCGCGGCGCCTTCTATAGCGTCGGTCATGGATCAGCCCCGGTTCCTCAGCGGCCAGTTCCTTCTCGCCATGCCGGGCATCGGCGACGCGCGCTTCGAAAAGGCGGTGATCGCCATGTGCGTCCACGACGAGGAGGGCGCGCTCGGCATCGGCCTCGGCCGCATCGTGCCGCGCATCGGCTTTCACGACCTCCTGAAGCAGCTCGAAATCGATCCGGGCGTCGCCCCCGACGTCGCCATCCACCTCGGCGGCCCGGTCGAGCCCTCGCGCGGTTTCGTCATCCATTCGCCGGATTGGGGCGGGCAGGGGAGCGTCGACGTCGCCGGCCGCTGGCAGCTTTCCGCCACGCTCGACATATTGAAGGCGATCGCGGGAGGACGCGGGCCGACGCGCTGGATCGCGGCGCTCGGCTATGCCGGCTGGGGCGCGGGCCAGCTCGAAGAGGAGATGGGCCGCCACGGCTGGTTCGTGACGCCCGGCACCGACGACCTCCTCTACGACGCCGACGTCGAGACCCGCTGGACTGCCGCCTTCATGAGCGCGGGCGTCGACACCCGCCTTCTCGCCGCGCAAAGCGGAACCGCCTGACGCCTCCTTAACCGTCTCGATTCACGCGACTCGAACCGGCGGGTGCGACCTTTTGAAGGTCGCCCGCGGCCCTCGCGGCGACCTTGTGGACAGGGGGTCGTGATGTTCGAACAGGGGAAGAAACTCGCATTGTGCGCGGCCGCGGCGGCTGCTCTGACGACCGCCGGCGCCGCGCCCGCCGACGCGGCGATGAGCTGCTGGAACGAGAGCCAGGTCGCGGCCGCGCGGGTCCGCGACCTTCAATCGAGATTGATGGTCGATGCGCTGCGCTGCCGGGCATTCGGCATCGACATATTGGGCGCCTATAACGAGTTCGTCCGATCGAACCGCGCCACCATCCAGGCTGCGAATATCGTCATCCTCGGGCAGTTCACCCGCAGCTTCGGCTCCGGCGGGCAAAGCGAATATGACCGCTTCACCACCGCCCTCGCCAACGCCTATGGCGGCAACGAGACGAGCGGCGAGAGCTGCGCCGAGGCCGCGTCGGTCGCAGAAGAAGCCGTGGCTGCAAACGGCGACATCCAGCGCCTCGTCGAGATCGAACAGCGCTTTGGAGCGCCGCCGCCGCTGCCCGGCGGCCAATGCCCGATCCGGTTCGAGACGGCGTCGATCGGCGGCTGAATTCTCACCGTCCTTGCGAGGAGCGAAGCGACGACGCAATGCAGCCGGCCTTGGTGCGGGTCTCCGTCGTCCGCCGGATTGCTTCACTGCGTTCGCATGACGGCAGATTGAGCCCAGCGGCCACATATAAAGATATCTTTATATTTGCATTTGGCGGCGGCCGCGGCTAGGGGACTGGCACGCGGCCGCCCGGTTAGAAGGCGGTCTTTTTCATTTCCAATGCTTTTATACTCACGAGGAGACCCGCCTTGGCCACTCAGGCAAAGCCCGATTTCAACGACTATGTGATCGCCGACATCGCCCTCGCCGGCTACGGCCGCAAGGAGATCGAGATCGCCGAGACCGAGATGCCGGGCCTGATGGCGCTGCGCGAGGAATTCGGAGCGTCGCAGCCGCTGAAGGGCGCGCGCATCACCGGCTCGCTCCACATGACCATCCAGACCGCGGTGCTGATCGAGACGCTGACCGCCTTGGGCGCGCAGGTCCGCTGGGCGTCGTGCAACATCTTCTCCACCCAGGACCATGCCGCCGCCGCGATCGCCGCGACGGGCGTTCCGGTGTTCGCCGTCAAGGGCGAGACGCTTGAGGAATATTGGGACTATGCGGCGCGCATCTTCGATTGGGGCCAGGACGAGACCTGCAATCTGATCCTCGACGACGGCGGCGACGCCACCATGTTCGCGCTTTGGGGCGCCCGCGTCGAGGCCGGTGAAGAGCTGCTCACCCCGACCAACGAGGAAGAGGAAATCTTCGTCGCGACCCTGAAGCGCTTCATCGCCGAGCGTCCGGGCTACCTCACCAAGACCGTCCAGACCATCAAGGGCGTCTCGGAAGAGACCACCACCGGCGTTCACCGCCTTTATGAGCTCGCCAAGCAGGGCAAGCTCCCGTTCCCGGCGATCAACGTCAACGATTCGGTGACCAAGTCGAAGTTCGACAACCTCTACGGCTGCAAGGAGTCGCTGGTCGACGCCATCCGCCGCGGCACCGACGTCATGCTCGCCGGCAAGGTCGCCTGCGTCGCCGGCTTCGGCGACGTCGGCAAGGGCTCGGCCGCGTCGCTCAGGAACGGCGGCGCGCGCGTCATCGTCACCGAAGTCGATCCGATCTGCGCCCTGCAGGCGGCGATGGAAGGCTATGAAGTCGTGACCATGGAAGACGCCGCCCCGCGCGCCGACATCTTCGTCACCGCGACCGGCAACGCAGACGTCATCACCCTTGATCACATGCGGGCGATGAAGAACATGGCGATCGTCTGCAACATCGGTCACTTCGACAGCGAGATCCAGATCGGCGCGCTTCAGAACATGAAGTGGACGGAGATCAAGCCGCAGGTCGACGAGGTCGAGTTCCCGGACGGCAAGAAGATCATCGTTCTGTCCAAGGGCCGCCTCGTGAACCTCGGCAACGCCACCGGTCACCCGAGCTTCGTCATGTCGGCGAGCTTCACCAACCAGACGCTCGCCCAGATCGAGCTCTGGACCGGTGCCGACAAGTACAAGAACGACGTTTACGTCCTGCCCAAGCACCTCGACGAGAAGGTCGCCGCGCTTCACCTCGACAAGCTGGGCGTCAAGCTCTCCAAGCTCAGCGAGAAGCAGGCCGGATATATCGGCGTGCCGGTGAACGGCCCGTTCAAGCCGGATCACTACCGCTACTGAGCTGCGCATAACGCCAGCCGCAAGGGGCGCTCCACCTTCGGGTGGGGCGCCCTTTTTCGTTGCAGCGCCGGTGGGGAAAGGGGGAAGGGGGGAGGAGTACGCGCTCTTCCGCCGAAATAGGCCGCCCCGAGCATCGGGCCCTTGGCCGATGGATCGGCGCGTTCATGCTGACCCGCGTGCCAGCGCCTACGAGCCTTCGCCCGTGCTGCACTGCCGACGCACCTCCGTTCCCGGTGCGGCTCGGCCGATCTCCGGCGTCCGCCCAGTTCATCGGCGGGTCCAAGTCGGCCCACCTCCGGGCACCGCCTGAGCTGCGCTCCCCCTGCTGCGGTGTGAGCGCGGGCGCGGGCGCTCGCTTCGTCCTTCGAAGATGCGTGAGGTTCACCGACTGAGCAGTGACGCCGAGCGCTGTCCGCCGATCCGCGGCCGGCGATGCGCCGTCATGTCCTGCGATCGCTTGCCGCCCAAGAGTGTCGTGCGGCCTCCGCTCGAACCGACCGGTACGGCAAACGGCTTCGCACCACATAAAAAAGCGGCGGAGCATTGCTGCTCCGCCGCATGTTTTTGGCGCTTGCCAGGGTTGGTTAGAAGCGCAGGTTCGCCTGAACGAAGAAACGGCGCCCGATGTCGTCGATGCGACCGCTCGTCGCAAGGCCGAACACCTGGTTGAACGGGCCGGTGATGTTCTTGTCGAACACGTTGCGGACCGTGAACTGCAGGCCGAACCGGCGGTCTTCGCCGATCGTGTAGCCGATCGCCGCGTCGTGGGTCATGAACGACGGGAGGAAGAGCAGATCCTGCGTTTCGTTGGCGGTGTTGGTGCCGGCCGGCGAGACCGTGAAGATCCGGGTCGCTTCCTGCCAGTTGGTCGTCCACTGCGTGAAGAAGCCGCGGTTCTCGTAACGGGCGCGGAGCTGCACTTCCCAGCTCGGACGGGAGAAGGTCCCGGCCGAGTCGGTGGTGCCGCCGTCCCCGAAGTCGCCGCTGTTCGACGTCAGATAGTCGATCAGGTGGTAGGCGTTGCCGAACAGCTGCAGCGACCCGGCGCGGGAGCCGAGCAGCTCCTCGAGCGGGAAGTCGTAATTGGCCGTCATGTTGATGGCCTTCACCCGCAGCGCACCCAGGTTGATGAAGCCCGAGTTGAAGCCGTTGTCGACTTCGAACGGCCGGTCGCCCGGTCCGCGGCGGTTGAAGAAGTTGCAGACGTTGACGCCGACTTCAGGCGAGGTGTCCGGGAAGGCCGGGCTGTCGAAGCAGGTGCTGACCGCCGTACCGACCTGGGTCGGGATGATCTGGTTGCGCACCTCCACGTTGATGTAGTCGGCCGACAGCTGCAGGCGGCCCGGGACGAACTGCGGCGCGAACACGCCGCCGACCGTCCAGCTCCGGCCACGCTCCGGCGCCAGGCCCGGCGAGCCGGCGAAGGTGCCGGTGATCGAGGAGCCCGACGGAACGAAGGTGTTGAGGAAGGCCGCGGCCTGCGTCTGGTTCGTTGCGAGGCCGGCGTTGATGACCGCCTGCTCGCAGTTCGCCCGGCGCGTCGCCGGCCGCGGGCCGAGGCCGATCTGCCCGGTCGAGCAGGGGTCGGTCACGGCCGTGAAGGCCGGCTGGCCGCCGAGGAACAGCTCGACGATCGACGGCTGGCGGACCGAGCGCGTGATGTTGCCGCGGAACGTGATGTCCCGGATCGGGCGCCAGGAGCCGGCGATCGACCAGATCGTGTTCCAGTCGCCCTCGGCCTCCTGGGTGATCACGGTGCCGTTCAGCAGCCGCACGTCCGGAGCGTCGCCGGTCTGGCGAACGAAGCGCACGCCCGGCGTGATGTCGAGGTTGCGGAACAGCGGGATGTTGAAGTCCTCGCCGAAGATCGGGATGCGGGCTTCCGCGCCGAACTCGAGCGTCTCGATATAGCCTTCGGTGGCGGCCAGCGCCGCGGTGCGGGTGGCACCGGTGCGCGACAGCTCGTCGGGCTGATAGTCGAGGCTCTCACGGCGATACTCGCCGACGAGCGCGAAGCCGAGCGGGCCGCCGGGCAGGTCGATGATGCTGCCCGAAAGCGACGCCTGGCCGAAATACTGCTCGGACAGGTTGGTGAAGCCGGTGCGGGCGAGGACATACTCCCTCGACTCGGCGGACATCTGATTGAAGCCGAACACGTTGAGGGGACGGCAGTTCGCGGCCTGCTCGGCAGTCACGGTGCGGCGGATGATCCGCTCCACGAGGATGCCGTCGGGGCCGAGCTCGCGGACGAGCTCGGTACCGGCAACGCCCGGGGGCGTCAGGCCGACAATCGCAGCCGGGTTCAGCGTCGCGCGGCAGACCGGCGTTCCGTTCGGGCCGGCGACCGCATCGACTGCGAGAGCATATTCGATGTCCCGGATGTTGAAGCTGGAGCCCGTCGCTTCCGAACGGCCGTAGGTGAACGACGTGTCGTAGCTGAGGTTACGGCCGAACAGGCCGAAGTCGCCCTTGATGCCGAGAACCGTGCGGTACGTGTCCGAGTTCACGATCGCCGGGTTGTCGCCGACGATGTCCTGGTTGGTCCTGGACAGAACGAACGGACCGGTGACGCCCGCGGCGCGCAGCCGGTCGCGGTCGGTCTGGTCGAGGAACGGGTTGGCGATGTTGACGATCAAAGTCGCGTTTTCGGCCGACGTGACATCGAGCGAGTTGCGGCTGGCGAAGTTCACCGGCGAAACGTTCTCGACGCGGGCATACTGGTTCTCGGTGTAGACCGTGAGCCAGTCGGCGACGTCGTAATGGGCGAACATGTTCGCGATGTAGCGGTCCTGCTGGACGCGCAGGTTGGTGTAACGGGCCGGGTTGAAGCCCGCGCCGCCGACGGCGCCGCCGGTGGTGCTCGGCGTGTTGAGCGGATCGGTGATCACGGCCGGAACGACCTGGATCACGTTGCCTTCAGCGTCGAACTGGAGCGGAACCGCACGGGTCTGGAACAAAGTGTTCGTGGTCGGATCGGTGTTCGGAACACGAAGGAAGGTGTTCGTGCCCGAGCTGTTGGTCACGAACTGGCCGATGAACAGGTTGATGTCCGTGTTCGGGTTCGCCGCGAGGAATTCGCGCGGCGTCTGCCGGTTCGCTGCGAGCAGCTGAACGGCCAGCGTGTTGCGCTGTGCCTGCGTGCCCTGGCCGGCGAGGTTCGGAGCGAACTGAGCGACCACGGTATTGGCGAACAGCGTCTGCTGCGCGGCGGTACCGGCGGGAAGCGCGTTCGGCGCGAAGTTGCAGAAGTTCGTCAGGTTGGTGACGCTGCAGCCGGCGAGCGCCGGAGCGACCGGCGTGCCCGGAACGAGGTTCACGTTACCGGCCGACGAGATCAGCACCTGCGGACGGAAGGACGGCGAGAAGGCTCCCTGCGGGTCGGTGGTGGCAAGGCCCTGGCCACCGCTCGAGAAGAAGGTGCCGAAGTTGGGGTTGAGGATGTTCGCGTTGATCGCGAAGATCGCACCCGGATCCGAGTAAAGAAGCGTGCCGCCCGGGAAGCCCGTGCCCGCGATGTTGTTCGGGATGAGGTCGGACGCAGCCGGGAGGAAGGCGCCGGTGCCCTGCGCCGCATTGACCGTGAGCGACGGCGTGAAGGCTGTGTTGCGCACGCCGCCGTTGCGGAAGTTCGTCGGCGCGACGAGGTTCAGCGCGAAGCCGCGGCGGCGATCGCCGGTGAGGGCGTCGTCGTGGTTCGCTTCGAGCGAGAAGGCGACGTTGCCGCGGTTCCCGGCGAAGTTCATGCCCGCCACCGCGGTGAGGCGCCAGTTCGCACCGTCGCCGCGGCTGGAGATGCCGCTCAGCGCCGAGAAGGAGACACCGTCATAATCGTCGCGCAGAATGGCGTTGACCACACCGGCGACGGCGTCCGAGCCGTAGGCGACCGCGCCGCCGACCGTCAGAACGTCGAGGCGGCTGAGGAGGGCGGTCGGGATGGTGTTGAGATCGACCTGCGACCCCGTGACGTTGCCGGCGACGAACAGGGTCGCGGCGTTGCCCGACACGTAGCGGCGGCCGTTGACCAGGGTCAGCGTGCGGTTGGTGCCGAGATCGAGAAGATCGACGAAGGCCGCGCCGAGGGAGGCCGGCTGGCCGCCGTTGGTGCCGAACGGGCTGGCGCCCGGACCGACCAGCGGAATGTCGTTCAGAACGTCGAGCGTGTTCGTAAAGGCGCGCGCCTCGATCTGCTCGGCGGTGACCTGCGAGCCGGGAATGGTGCCTTCGAACTGCGGACGCGGAATGCGCGAACCGGTGACGACGATGCTTTCCTGCTCGGACGCGTTCGGATTGAGCTCTTCCTGAGTCGGCTCTTCATCGGACGGCGTCGTGGCGGGGTTGGTGCCCGAAGCGGTGCGGCCCGGCTGGCCTTCGGCCGGCTGGACGCAATCGCGCGTGTTCGGGTCGTAATTGGGGCTGTCGGCCGAGCATTCCTGCTGAGCAGAGGACTGAGCGGTGGCGGTCTGCGCGGCGGCCGGCGAGGCCACGAGCAGCGTTGCGCCGCAAACCGCGGAACCGATGGCAGTTGTATTCAAAAGACGAAGCTTATTCATCCCCTAGCTCCTTGAACGTGCCGGCCTGGGTTTCCGGCATCGATGACGGTGCCGGCCCTACCCAGCATCAGCAGCATCCGTGGGCAGATTAGCAAGAGCGATCAAGTGGATACTGAACCGCGTTAATCGGATGTTCAGCGGGTGTAGCGGTTCTGCAACATGTTGCCTCCGGCCGCGCGCTGCGGGAGGGTGCGCTGGGCCGCCCGGCCGGGATCCCGAGGCATCAAGGCGATTGCTGAACGTCCGAGGCGAGCGCTAAGAAGCCGCGAAGCGCCGTTGCGAGAAGGAAGGACCAGCATGCCGAGCGATCCCAGCCAGTCCGACACCGATCAGCCCGGCAGCGGTGCGGCCGGCGAAGACCGCCCGCAGGCGAGCGAAGCCGCCGAAGCGGCCGCCGCCGCCAAGGCCTCCAGCCCGCACCGGACCAAGCAGATCGTGGCCGGGGCGGCGCTGGGCATCGGATCGGCGGCTCTGGTCGCGGCGCTGCTTTACGCGAACCGCTCCAGAAAGGGCGACAAGCGGGGCGATTGAGGAACCGGTTTCCGGCGCAAAGCATTGGCGGGTGACATTCCCCTCCCTGCATCACGGAGCCGAACCTTGGCCGACAGCGACCGGACGCCGCCCTTTCCCGATCAACCGCAGCCGCAGCCGGGCTATACCGAGCGGATGGAGCCCCGGCCCGACCACGGCGAGGAAAGCTACAAGGGCTCCGGCCGCCTGGCCGGCAAGAAAGCCGTCATCACCGGCGGCGACAGCGGCATCGGCCGCGCGGTCGCCCTCGCCTACGCCCGCGAAGGCGCGGACGTGTTCATCTCCTACCTTTCCGAGCACGAGGATGCGGAGGACACGAAAAGCTGGGTCGAGAAAGCGGGCCGCAAATGCGTGCTCTTCCCCGGCGACATCGCCGACGCGGACCATTGCCGCGCCCTCGTCGCGAAGGCCGCCGAAGAACTCGGACGGATCGACATCCTCGTCAACAACGCCGCGCATCAGGACACGTTTTCGGAGATCGAGGAGATAGCGGACGAAGAGTGGGACTATACCTTCCGCACCAACATCCACGCCATGTTCTACATCACCAAGGCGGCGATGGCCCACATGGGCAAAGGCGGATCGATCATCAACACGACGTCGATCCAGGCCGACAGCCCGTCCGAAGAGCTGCTCGCCTACGCCTCGACCAAAGGGGCGATCCAGAACTTCACGGCCGGGCTCGCGCAAATGCTGGCCAGCCGCGGCATTCGCGCCAATTGCGTCGCGCCGGGCCCGATCTGGACGCCGCTCATTCCCGCCACCATGCCGAGCGAGAAGGTGCAGACTTTCGGCAAGCAGGTGCCGATGAAGCGGCCGGGCCAGCCCGCCGAACTCGCGCCCGTCTACGTGATGCTGGCGAGCGATGAGGCAAGCTACGTCTCCGGCGCGACGATCGCCGTCACCGGCGGCAAGCCGATTATATGAGCCGCGTCGACCTGAACGGCGCCGACAAGGAGGCGCTCGACGCCGTGGAGGGTCTCGAAGGCCATGGCCACGAGATCGTCCGCTACCGGGAGGAACGCGGCGGCTTCACTGACCTGCGCCAGCTGGAGGAGGTGCCGGGGCTGACCGGCAAGGTCACGGACGCGATCAGGGCGCGGCTCACGGTCGGGGGGTAGGGCCTGGCCGATGGGATCGGGATACCCATAACCGCCAGGGCTGAGCCTGTCGAAGCCCGGGGTCGAGTGCGCTGCAACCCGCCCTTCGACAGGCTCAGGGCCAGCGGTCGCTGGTGCGATATCTCGAGGTCCTATCCCGCTTCGGGACGTAAAAGCGAGATTGTCGGAGAAACTTGGTTTCGGAGGCGTTAACCTTGTTCCTTCGCGGTGCGAGTCGGCCGCCTGTTCCCGTTTTCCATTCCTGCCGGAGCTTTCGGACATGCAGAAGCCGCTCATCCTTTTCGCCGCCTGCCTCACCCTGGCGGTCGCGGCCAAGCCGGGCGTCCGCAAGCTCGATTACGACAGCTCCGTCTTTGGCAGCGGCGGCGCGCATAGCGCGCCGGTGCAGCTTTCCGCTGCCGCCGGTCCCAAGGCCGCGCCCGTCTACCGTCCCTGCCGCCCGGGCCGAGGCGACGACAATTGCATCCAGCTCTACGAACGCCGCGTCCGCGACGCTTATGCGCCGCGCATCGTCGCGCGGCCGGCCGTGGACGGCCCGATCGAAGGGCCGGCCGCTTATCCGCATTGCTCGCGAGTGATCACCGACGAATGCGTCCAATATTTCGACCGAACTCCTTATCGTGCGCGCGCGGCGAGCCGCCGCGCCGCACCGGCGCGCCGGCCGGCCAGCGCCCGCGGGGACGAGAACACGCCGGGCCTGTGAGGCTCAGCCGGACCTTTCAGGCTTGGAGCGCCGACGCGGGCGCATCCCGGCCGTACCATTCGTCGAGCCGCATCAGCTGATCATATTCGCCGTAGGGCGCATGTTCGGGGTGGAGCTTGGCGGTAAACGGCTCGGTGCCGGTCAGCCACGCCTCAGCCGCAGCGATGAAGTTTGCCGCGGCCATGCTGGTAAAGTCTTCGGGATCGATGCCGGTGCGTCCGCCAACCGGGCTTTTGACATAGCCGAGCCTGCCGGAGGTCGAGCGGGCGAGCGACCAATATTCGAAGCAGGAGGGTATCCCTTCCGCTTCCTTGAAGCCGCCATTCTCCGCGATGATGCCGAGCAGGCCCAATTGCATCGAATAACCGGCGGCGACCGCCTTCGAGCCCGGCGGGGACCCGGTCTTGTAGTCGACGATCGCGAGGCGGCCGTCGGTCAGCCGGTCGATCCGGTCCGCTTCGCCGTAGAGGATGACGTTCGCGAGGATCGCTTCGCCTTTGCTCTCGGCCGCGATCGGGATTCGGCCCGCCGCCTCGTTCTCCGCGACCCTGGCGGCAATCCAGTCGATCGCCTCCAGGAGCCGCGGCTGCCACAGCGCCCGCATCAAGGGATGGGCGGCCGTGTCCTGCAGCAGGGCTTCGGCACGCGGGCGCAGCTTGGACGGGTCGCATCGGTCCTCCTTGGCCCATGCTTCGAGGACCTTGTGGACGGCGCTTCCCCGCCAGGCGGCGCTCGGATCGGCGTCGGCCGCGTCGAGCACGCCGAGCTTCAGGATCGAGCGGGCATAGAATGCGAAAGGATCGGCCTTGAGGCGATCGACGTCGGTGACGGCGATCCGCTTCGGGCGCGCCGAGACGGGCGGGGAGGGGCGTGGCTGTTCGGCGGGCCGGTACGTCGCGGGACGGTCGATCGCGCGCGCCCAGCTCTTGGGAAAGGGCGCGCGGGTGAGCCCGCCGGTCATCGCTTCCAGGCGCAGCCAGAAGCGTGACGGAATGGCGGGCGCGCGGGCATCGCGGCGGGCGCGAGTAACGATCACCTGCCGTCCGCCGAGCGCGCCGGCGAAATCGTGGGCGGCGAGCCCGATCCGGCGCTCCAGGCTCGGCAGACCGAGATCGTGGCGCAGGCGCGGCGCGAGCCACGGGTCGGGGCTCGGAAGCTGCGGCCAGACGCCTTCGTTGAGACCGCCCAGGATAACGAGGTCGGCCTGCTGGAGCCGGGCTTCGATGAGGCCCCAGATGAAGATGCGCGGATGCTGCCCGTAAGGCGGGCGCACGGCCGTCGAGGCCATGAGCTGCTCGAGCATGGCCGGGAGGTTTGCGGGCGTCAGGCGCGCGGGACCCTCGGGCGCATGCTCTTCGAGGCTGGCGAACAGCTCGGCGGCGGCACGGCCGGCGGGCCCCGTCCAGATGTGGTCGCCGGTGAGCGCGGAGAGTGTTTCGCGCAGCACCGCGAGGTAGTGGGCCAGCGTCGCCGCTGATCCCGGCGCACGGTCCTCGAAGCCCCGCTCCAGGCCGCGAAGGAGCGGGACGACCCGGCACCACCAGCCGCCGGCCGCGCGGCGCCGCTCGCGCTCGGCGGTGCGGCCGCTGAGGTCGGAAAGGTGCTGCGTGACTCCGTCGAGGCCGGCCGGCGGCCGCGGCCCGCGCAGCGCGAGGTCGAGCATGCGGACGCCGTCCAGCCAAGGGAGGCGCTGCTCGCCGCGCATCACCAAAGGATGCTTGAGCAAGGTGAGCAAAGGCACGGGCGCGAAGCGTTCGGCGGCTGCGGCGGCCGCGGCGACGATCAAAGTACCGGGCGGGGTGAGCGAAAGCGGCCGGCCGGCGCTGTCGTCGGCTTCGACGTTCCAGCGGCGTAGGTGGGCGGACACGCGGCGCGCGAGATTGCGGTCGGGCGTGACGAGAGCGGCGGTTCGCCCCGGCGTTTCCAGCACCTCGCGAAGCGCGATCGCGACCGCCTGCGCTTCTTCGGCGGGAGTGGCGAGTTCCATGGCGCGAACGCCGGTAAGCCGCCGCTCGACGGGCGGAAGCGTCTGCCACTTGGCGGAGAAGGCGGCCGGAGTCATGGCGTTGGCGATGGCGCGGCTTCGAACCGCCGGCGCGTCTCTGCCTCCGCCCCAGCGCCAGCGCTCCACCTCGCCGCGGGCGACGTCCATCCGGTCGAGGAGCCGCTTCAGGTTGAACTGCGGATGAGTCTCGATGGACGGGCGGCGGCGGCCGGTTTCCGGATCTGGGTCGTGCGGGCCGAGCGCGTCCCATTCCCGCGCGTCCATGTCGAGGTCGAGGCCCGGAAAGACGACCAGCCCCATCGGGAGCCGCGACACGGTGCGAAGCAGGCGTGCGACGGCCGGAACGGCGATGGTGATCCCCGCGGCGGCGACGAAGCCCTTGGGCGGCGAGGCGCGCCAACGCCGGGCGGCGGCCGCCAGGAGGCGGTTGCGGCGCTCGGCAAGGTCGATCCGCCCGCGCTCGCGCAGGAGCGCCGGCCAGTCGCGCAGGATGAGTTCGAGCTGTTCGAGGGAGCGTTGCCAATGGGCGGACAGTTCGGCCGTTTCCGAAGCGAAGCTGCGCAGGCGCGCCGGATCGACTTCCTCGAACAAAAGCTGGTCCAGCGTGCGGGCGAGATCCTCGGCAAGGCGAAGCGCTTCGGCGGCATCCACGTCGCGGTGGCGCTGGACCAGCCGTGAGAGGAGCATCAGGCGCTCGACCGGGTGAACCGCCGGCGGGATGTCTTCCTCGTCGCCAAGCGGCTCCAGGGCGCCGCCGATCCGCTCGTCGAGTTCGGGATCGCCGACCGTGACGATGCGGGGAAGGAGAAGCCCGCTTCCCGAGCGCCGCACGAACGCCTCCTGCACGGCGCGCGCCGCGCGGCTGTTGGGGACGAGCACCAGGCCGGTGGCGAGATCGGTCGGGCCCCGGCCGAAGCGCGCAGCCAGCCCCGCAGCCAGAGCGTCGGCGAAGGAGCGGTGCGGCGGGATGGTGTAGACAGAAGGGCGCTGATGGGAGTTCACGCGAAGCACGTTACCCGTTCGGTTCGAGCGAAGTCGAGAAGTCGGTTCAAGCCTGCGCCAATATGTCCTCGGCGGCCTTGATGTTCGGCGGGGCGCCGACGTCGAACCAGAGGCCCTGGTGGACCGTTCCGAAGCAGCGTCCCTCGGCGATGGCGCGATCCCAGAACAGGTTGGTGGAGAAGGGCCCCGCAGGGTGTTCGCCTTCCAGGAGCCGCTTCGAGATCATCTGGATGCCGGTATAGACGAAGGGCGCGACGCCTCCCGCCTTGCGGCGGCGCAGCTTGCCGGAAGCGCTCATGTGAAAGTCGCCCTGGCCCTTGTGGCAATGGGCACGCGACAGCGGCACGAGGAGCAGGAGCGCGTCTATCCTCGCATCGTCCCAGGCAGAGGCGAGAAGGCGGAGCGTGTCGACGGGGCCGTCCACCCACAGATTGTCGCTGTTGACCGCGAGAAAGGGGTCGGCATCGATGAGCGGCAGCGCCTTGATCAGGCCTCCGCCGGTTTCGAGCAGCTGGTCCCGCTCGTCCGACACAGCGATTTCAAGGCCTTGCGCGTGGTTCTTGAGATGCGATTCGAGCGCGTCGGCGAGATAATGGACGTTCACCACCGCCTTTTTGACGCCCGCCGCCTTGAGCCGGTCGAGGCAATGATCGAGGAGCGGCTTTCCCGCCACTTCGACGAGCGGCTTGGGGCGCGTGGCGGTGAGCGGGCGCATGCGCTTGCCCAGCCCCGCCGCCATCACCATCGCGGTTTCGGGAACGGCCGCGTCCAGCGTCGGCCGGATGGCGAGCGGAGCGCCGCTTCGGTTCATTCGGCATACTCCGCCCAGGCCGCGGCGCGCTTGTCGGGCGCCACATGCGCGTCGAACCAGGCGCGGACCGGCGCCAGCGCCGGGTGGGCGAGGTTGCGCTCGAGAGCGCTCCAGACGCGGGGCTGAAGGGCCCGGTAATGCGCCTTGCCGTCGCGCTTCCACAGCCGCGTGAAGATGCCGAGGATCTTGGTGTTCCGCTGCGCGCCGAGGATTTCGTAATGGGCGCGGAAAAGGTCCGGGTCGGCGACGTTGGCCCGCTCGCAATAACGCGCGATCATGGCGTCCTCGAGGGCGGCGGGAACGTCGTATCGGCCGCTGCCCTGGAGGAGGGATTCGAGATCGTAGGCGGGGTGGCCGGCGAGGGCGTCCTGGAAATCGAGCAGGCCGAGTTCGCTGCGGCCGGGAAGCACCATCAGATTGTCGGCGTGGTAGTCGCGAAGCACCATGACCGGGTTCTTGCCGACGATCTCCAGCACGCCGCCCCAGACGCCGCGCCAGGCGGCCATGTAGCTCTCCTCGTCCGCCTCGATGCCGAGCGCGGGCGCATACCATTCGGGAAAGAGCATGACCTCGCGGGTCATGGCGGCTTCGTCATAAAGCGGGAGGTCGTCCGGCGCGCGCTCGGCCGCGAGGCGGGCGAGGATGTCGACGGCGGCGCCGTAGATCTCCTCCTCGCGCTCCGGATGGGCGGCGAGATAGGGGCCCATCCGGTCGTCGCCGAAATCCTCAAGAAGGAGAAGGCCTTTCACGCGGTCCACCGCCAGCGGGCGGGGCGGGGCGAAGCCGCGGTCGAGAAGGTGGCCGGCAACCGTGAGGAAGGGGCCGATATCCTCATGCTCCGGCGGCGCATCCATCAAAACGGCACGTTCGTCGCCGCGAACCACGCGGAAGTAGCGGCGAAAGCTCGCATCGCCGGCGAGCGGCAGGATCTCGGCGCCCTCCCAACCATGCGCGGCGAGGAAGTCCGGCGCCGCAGCCGGCGGAATCATCGGGGAGGCCATCGCTCCCCCCAAGCGGGCGGCACCTCGGCTGTCAAGGCGCGGCCGGCCGCGCCGTGCGCCTCGATCCGGAGCTTCAAGGCGTGCCGCCAGAGCCGCGCGCCGAGCCGTTCCGGCCATTCGACGACAAGGGCGCCGTCCTCCAGCGCGTCGTCGAGCGCCAGTTCCTCGACCTCGGCCGGATCCTCGATCCGGTACAGGTCGACATGGGCGACCGCCAGGCGCGTGTCCGGCGGATCGTAGGCGATGACGATCGGAAATGTGGGGCTCGCCACATCCCCTGCGAAGCCGAGCCCGCGCAGCAGGCCGCGCGCCAAAGTGGTCTTGCCCGCGCCGAGATCGCCGTAAAGCGCCACGACGTCGCCCGGGCAAAGGAGCGCGGCGATGCGCGCGCCGAGATCCTCGGTTTCTTCCGGATCGGCGAGGACGATCGCCTCCGCAGTGCTCACCCCGCGCTCCGCGGCAGGCGGATGATGACGGCCGTGCCCTGGCCGAGCTCGGAATGGAGCTCGATCGCCCCCTGATGCGCTTCCACGAACTGGCGGGCGAGCGGGAGACCGAGGCCGACGGCGGTTTCGCCTTCGCCGCCGTCGGCCGTGCGGTGGAAGCGGTCGAAGACTCTGGCCTGGTCGGCGGGCGCGATGCCGCGGCCGTTGTCGGACACGACGATGCGGGCCTCGCCGTCCTTGCCGTCGGCGTGGAGGAGCACGCGGCCGCCCTCGTCCGTATAGGCGAAGGCATTGGAAAGGACGTTGCCGAGCGCCTGGCCGAGGCGCTTGCGGTCGCCGGTGACGGTGCCGACCGAAGCGTCGATCTCGACGGCGAAGTCGATGCCCTTGCGTGCCGCGCGCGCCCCCTGTTCGTCGGCCGCTTCCCGGCAGAGGATGGCGAGGTCCACCTCTTCCTCGGCGAGGAGCAGGCTGCCGGTGTCGCTTTGAGTCAGATCGAGGACGTTGTCGATCAGCGCGCCGAGCCGCGCGACGCTTTCAAGGATCGCGCCGACATAGTCGCGCGCCGACGGCGGCAGCTCGCCCGCATAGCCGCCCGCCAGCATCTCGGCGAAGCCGCCGATCGAGGTGAGCGGGGTCCTGAGCTCGTAGCTCATGTTGGACACGAAGCCGGTCTTGACCCGGTCGGCCTGTTCGAGCGCTTCGTTGCGGTCGCGAAGGGCCGCTTCCACGCGGCGGCTGTCCGTGACGTCGAGCATGGTGAAGAGCGCGTTGCCGTCGGGAAGCGGCACGGCGGCGAATTCGAACTCGCGCCCGTCGGTGAGCGACAAGCGGCCGCTTCTCTGCTTGCGCTCGACGGTCGCGCTTCGCACCATTTCGCGCACCGTGGTGCCGTGCTTCGGGTCCTTCAATTTGCCGGCAATGTGCCGGGCGAGCGCGTCGACGCGAGGATGGGCGGCGAGTTGCTCTTCCTCAAACTCCCAAAGCTCGCGGAAGCGGTTGTTCCAAAGATGGAGGCGGCCGTCCGACGCGAAGACGCCGATCGCTTCGAACAGGTTGTCGAAGGTGGCGGTGCGGACCCGCAGCAAGGTGTCGCGCGCCGAGGCGAGCTGAATCTGCTCGGTCCGGTCCTCGAAAATGGCGAGCAGCCCTCCGTCGGGAAGCGGCTGGGCGACGACCCGCAAATGCTTGCCTCCGGGAAGAAGCCAATCCTCCTCGGCGGGCGAAAGTCCGGCTGTGAACCAGCCGCGGCGTTCTTCCTTCCAGTCCGGAAAGTCGCGCACTTCGGGCAGATTGCCGCTTTCGCGCATGGCGTCGATCACGCGGTCGAATTCGGGCTGGTCGCCCAGGAAGTCGGCGCTGAGCGAAAACAGCCGGGCAAAGGGCTGGTTGAAGAAGATGAGGCTCCGGTCGCGGCCGAAATGGGCGACTCCGGCCGAAAGCCGGTCGAGCATGTCGCGCTGCGCGCGCACGAAGCGCGACAGTTCGGCCCGCGCCTGTTCGCGCTCGTCGACGTCGATTGCGAAGCCGGCGACGCCCGCCCCCACGGGCACTTCGACGACCTGCATGGTGCGCCGCTCGCCCGCGATGGTGGCGGGCAGCGTCCGCATCAGCGGCTCGCTTCGCTCCCAGCGCGCCGACGCCCCGTCCTCGACCAGTTCGACATTGCCCTCGATCACTTCCTTCGCGTCCGCCGCCTCCACGGCCGCCACATAAGCGGCATTGACCATGGCGAGCCGAAGGTCCGGGCCGCGGTGCCAGACGGGAAAGGGGGCGCCCTCGATGAGGGCCGACAGAGACTCGAGCGCCGTGCCGAGCCGGGCGACCTCGGCGCGCAGCGCTTCGCCTTCCTCGGCCGCCTCGCTGCCGTCGGAAATCCAGAGCAAGACGGTTCCCGCCGCCCAGGGCGAAGGCGCCGGCCCGCCGGCGATGCGCAGGGTACGAGCCGACCCCCCCAGCCGCACGGCCGTGCTGAACTCGGCCCCCGAACCGGAGGTCTCGGCGATCAGCGCCCGAAGCGCATCCGCATCGGCAAAGGCACCGCTTTCAAGCAGAGCCTCGAGGCTGGCGGGCAGGGCGCCAAGGCCCAGCGCCTCCGCGACGCGCTGCGATCCCTGGAGGTCGCCGCCGCGGCCGACGAGGAGGGGCACGGCCGGGGACGCGCGCATCAGCGATTCGCCGGCCACCGCTTCAACCCGCGCCGCCGCCGCCTCCCGGCTACGGCGCAAGCCCCGCAGCGTCGCGTAAACGGCGAGCGCCAGCCATGCGCCGCATACGAGCGCAGCCACGACCAGCATCTCGCGGGAAAGAACGATCATCAGGCCGAAAGCGGCCGCGGCCGCGCTGGGGGGCTGACACTCATCGCGCCCTGATAGACGCCGCGAATGCGGAGCGGA
The DNA here is from genome assembly GCA_036388975.1 of Allosphingosinicella sp. GTDB lineage: Bacteria > Pseudomonadota > Alphaproteobacteria > Sphingomonadales > Sphingomonadaceae > Allosphingosinicella. The sequence goes on from DASVQT010000101.1 coordinate 34,247, forward strand.
AGCGCCGAACGCCAGGCCTTCTTTCGTGCAACGCCCGCGGCAAAGGCGCGTTTACCGGCGAAGGAGCGACGGCATGGATCAGGAACAAGGCGGCGGCTCGGGAACCTCGAAGCCCGCCTCGGAAGCGGACGACGAAGCGTTCGACATCGACACGGACGAGGACGGAAGCGGCGGCGGCGCGGCCCCCAATCCCGTGCCCCTTCTTCCGGCCGACTGAGCCTGGAGCGAGCACATGAACTTCGTCGTCATCGGCAAGGACAAGGGCGACCTTCGCCGCGCCCGCCGCGCCGATCATCTCGACTACGTCGCCGAACGGCAGCAGCTCATCCTTTATGCCGGCCCGCTGATCGAGGCCGGCGCGATGATCGGCAGCCTCTTCATCTTCGACGTGCCGGACCGCGCCGCGTTGGACGCCTATCTCGCCGGCGATCCTTATTTTGCGGACGGCGGCATCTTCGGCGAGGTGGAAATCTACGAAAGCCGCAAAATGGTGCCGGAAGCCGAGCCCGGCTTCCTCGCCGCCGAAGCGGAGCGCGCCCGGGCGCTGCAATAGCGAAGGACGTTTGAAGCGCCACCGGCCGGCGCGTCGCGGCGCCGGCCGGTTCGACGTGCCTAGATGCGGCCCATGATCACCAGGATCAGCAGCACGATCACGATGATGCCGAGAAGGCCGGAAGGACCGTATCCCCAGCTGCGGCTGTGGCCCCAGCTCGGCAGGGAGCCGATCAGAAGAATGATGAGGATGATGAGAAGGATCGTGCCGATGCCCATGATGTGCGTCTCCGTGGCTTATGAAAGGATGGGATGCGGCCGTAACGAAGCGCGTCGGCAGATAGTTGCGGGGGCGTGACGATCTTCGATCCAGCCACGATGTGCCTGCGATCCGCTTGCGATCCGCTTGCTCCGGGCGAGGCGCCTTCGCTTGACCGCGCGCAAGCCCCCGCTTATGTGCCGCGCCGCGCCCTCAACGCGCCGTGGCGATCGTAGCTCAGTTGGTTAGAGCACCGGTTTGTGGTACCGGGGGTCGCGGGTTCAAGCCCCGTCGATCGCCCCATTTTTCAAGCGCAGACACCGCGCAATCATCACCTTCATTCGCAGGATCGATCACCTATGCACGCGCCCTGGGACTTTGCCGATTATGACGATCACGAGATCGTCCACTTCATCAACGACCGGCAAAGCGGCCTGAAGGCGATCCTCGCCGTTCATTCCACCCATCTCGGGCCGGGCGCGGGCGGCGTTCGCTTCTGGCATTATGCGGGAAGCGGAGAGGCGGTGGCCGATGCGCTTCGCCTCTCGCGCGGCATGAGCTTCAAGAATGCGATGGCGGGCCTGCCGCTCGGCGGCGGCAAGGCCGTGATCGTCGCGGACGAGGGCCGCACCAAGACACCCGAAATGCTCGCCGCCTTCGGCCGCGCCGTTCAGGGCCTCGGCGGCCGCTACGTCACGGCCGAGGATGTCGGCATGAGCGTCGACAACATGGTCTCCATTTCGGGCCACACCTCCTACGTCGCCGGCCTGCCGGTGGCGCAGGGCTCGGTCGGCGGAGACCCGGGGCCGCACACCAGCTACGGCGTTTATCTCGGCGTCCGCGCCGCCGTCCGCCGCAAGCTCGGCAAGGACGATCTGTCGGGGCTCCACATCGCCATTCAGGGTGCGGGCAGCGTCGCCGGCGGCCTCGCCCGCCGCGCCGCGGCGGAAGGCGCCCGGATCAGCGTCGCCGACATCGACCGCCAGCGGGCGGAACGCCTCGCCGAGGAGGTGGGCGGCACCGTCGTCGATCCGTCCGAGATCATGACGCTGGAGGCCGACGTGCTCAGCCCCAATGCGCTCGGCGCGATCCTGACCGAACAGTCGATCGCCGCTTTGAACGTGCCGATCGTCGCCGGCGGCGCGAACAACCAGCTCGCGACCCCCGCCGACGGCGACCGGGTCCACCAGCGCGGCATCCTCTACGCGCCCGATTACGTGATCAACGCCGGCGGCATCATCAACGTCGCGACCGAATATCTGAAGGACGGCGACGAGGACACGGTGCGCCGCCGCATCGAAGGCATACCCGGCCGCCTCGACCAGATCTGGGACGAGAGCGCATCCACGGGCCGCAACCCGGCCGCCGTCGCCGACGACATCGCCCGCCGCCTCATCGGCCGCGCGTAACGCCGTCAGCCAAGCGCCGGCTTGCGTTCGTCCCGGGCGAAGTCGAGGGGCGGCTGCACGGACTCGGAGCGTGCGCCCCTCGACTACGCTCGGGACGAACGAGTCCTCGCCATAGCGGCTTCGAATACCCGCCTATCCGAGCGCCATTGCAGACGTCGCTGTGGCACTGTGCACGACTTTTCGAGCCTGCATAGGCATCGTTCGTCCCGAGCGAAGTCGAGGGGCGCCCGCTCGGAGTTCGAGCCTCCTTCAAGCCGAGGGGCTGAGCGGCACCGGTGCCTCTTTTTCCCTGCCAAGTCGGTGCTCCCGGTAAAGCGTGTACAGCCCGCTCGCGATGATCACCGCGGCGCCTGCCCACGTGGTCGCCGGCGGCTGGTTTCCGAAAAGAAGCCAGCCGAGTAGCACCGCCCAGAGAAGCTGGGTATAGTCGAACGGGACCACCACCGAGACCGGCGCGAAGCGCAGCGAGGCGGTGAGGAAGAGCTGTCCGAAGCCGCCGAACGTGCCGAGCGCGAGCAGGATCGCCCAGGTCCGCGCGTCGTGAAACGCCGCGTAGAAGGGCATCAATGTGCCGAGCGCGGTCATCGACAGGAGGCTGAACCAGAGCACGGTGGTCTGCGGATGCTCGGTGCGGCCGATCTGGCGGATGGTAATGGTGACCACGCCGACTCCGAAGGCCGCGGCGACGGCGAGAGCCAGGCCCAGCGCCGGAAGGTCGGTCCCCTCCGGCCGCATGACGAGAAGCACGCCGACGAGGCCGAGCACGACGGCGCTCCACCGGTGCCGGCCGACTTTCTCCTTCAGCACCAAGGCCGAAAGAATGACTGCGAACAGCGGCGCCGCGAAGCCGATCGTCGTGGATTCGGCGAGCGGCAGATAAGCGAGCGAGCTGAACGCCAGCACCATGGTCGAAAGGCCCACGAACGCCCGCCAGACATGCGCCATCGGGCGCTGCGTCCGCCACGCGCCGGCATTGCCCGTCCACCAGATCCAGCCGAGCAAGGGCGGGAGCCCGAAGGCGAAGCGGTAGAAAGCGAGTTCCGGCGTCGAAACGTCCGCTTCGTAGCCGAGCTTGATGGCCGCGGCCATGAACGCGAACGAAGTCGTCGCCGCGATCCGCAGAAGAATGCCGACGGCGCGGCTCTGGTCCGGACGGGCGGAGGAGGGGGCGTCGGGGGTGGCCATGAACGCGCCCCACTTGGTCCCGTGCGGGCGCGGCGGCAAGCGTCTCTTCCGCCCGGCGCAGGGCTTCGCTAAAGAGCGGCGCAATCCCATGCACATCTTCGCGAATCCAGCACGCTTCCTCAAGATCGCGCGCCCAATGACCGGCTGGCTCGGCTGGGGCGGGGCGTTGCTGGCGGCGGCCGCGCTCGGCTGGGGCCTGTTCGCGAGCCCGCGCGACTATCTCCAGGGCGAAAGCGTCAGAATCATGTACGTGCACGTGCCGGCCGCCTGGCTCGGCATGGCGGGCTGGACCGGGATTGCGGCGGCCAGCGCCATGCAGCTCGTCTGGCGCCACCCGCTCGCCGCGGTGGCGGCGCGGGCGATCGCGGTGCCCGGCGCCCTGTTCGCGGCGCTCTGCCTCGCCACGGGCTCGCTCTGGGGACGGCCGACCTGGGGGACATATTGGGAATGGGACGGGCGCATGACCTCCATGCTCGTCCTCCTGTTCCTGTACCTGGGCTACATCGCGCTCTCCAACGCCGACCGGGAGCGGGGCGGGGAAGGGCGGGTTACCGCCGTCTTTGGGCTGGTCGGCGCGGTGAACCTCCCGGTCATCCACTACAGCGTCGTCTGGTGGAACACGCTCCACCAGGGGCAGAGCATCAGCTTCGTCCGCGCGAGCTCGACCATCGACGCGTCGATGCTGTGGCCTTTGCTCGCCTCCGCGCTCGGCTTCTCTTTGCTGTTCGGCGCGGCCGTGCTGATGCGAATGCGGGCCGAGCTGGCGCGGGGCAAAGTCGAGGCCCGCCTCAAGCGAATGGCGCGCGAATGAGCCACTGGCCCTTCATCATCGCCTCCTATGCGCTGACGATCGTCGGCACGCTCGGCCTTCTCGGCTGGAGCTGGTCGGCGATGCGCCGCGCCGAGCGCGACGCCGAGCAGATCGGGCGGGACCGGTGAAGGCCAAGAACCAGCGCCTCACCTTGCTGCTCCTCGCCGCCGGCGCGGTGCTCGTCGCCGTGCTGCTCGCCATGTCGGCGCTGAAGGACCAGGCCTCTTATTTCTATTCGGCCGCGGACGTTCGCGAAAAAGGGCTGCCGCTCGATCGCGCGGTGCGGGTCGGCGGCATGGTCCGCGCGCTGCAGCGGCTCCCCGACGGCCTGTCCATCGAGTTCCGCCTCGATGACGGCAGCGGCGCCGAGCCAATCCGGGTGCGCTACCGCGGCATCGCGCCCGAACTCTTCCGCGAAGGCAGCGGCGCCATCGCCGAAGGCCGCTTCCAGCCGGACCGTTTGTTCGTCGCCAGCGAAATCCTCGCCAAGCATGACGAGAATTACATGCCGGCCGAGCTGCGCGGCCGCAACGGGCCCGAGCTCCACAAGACGGACACACTGAAATGATCGCCGAGTTCGGCCTTGCCGCGCTCTGGCTCGCGGCGGCCCTGTCGCTGCTCCAGCTCGCCCTCGGGGCCATGACCCTCAAATTCCTCCCCGCGAGCGAAGCTCGGGGGGAGGGGGACCACCCGAAGGGTGGTGGAGGGGTAAT
>DASVQT010000102.1:0-22468 GCA_036388975.1 Allosphingosinicella sp.
ACCGACAATGTGAACGCCATGGCCGCGAACCTGACCGGCCAGGTCCGAAACATCGCCGAAGTGACGACCGCGGTGGCGCTCGGCGACCTTTCCAAAAAGATCACCGTCGACGTGAAGGGCGAGATCCTGGAGCTCAAGAACACCATCAACACGATGGTGGATCAGCTCAACTCCTTCGCTTCGGAAGTGACGCGCGTGGCGAGGGAGGTCGGCACCGAAGGAAAGCTCGGCGGCCAGGCGCAGGTGCGCGGCGTCGCCGGCACCTGGAAGGACCTGACCGACAACGTGAATTTGATGGCCGAGAACCTCACCGGCCAGGTCCGCAACATCGCCGACGTGACCACCGCCGTGGCGAGGGGCGACCTTTCCAAGAAGATCACCGTGGACGTGAAGGGCGAGATCCTCGCCTTGAAGGACACGATCAACGTCATGGTCGACCAGCTCAACTCCTTCGCATCGGAAGTGACGCGCGTGGCGAGGGAGGTCGGCACGGAGGGCAAGCTCGGCGGCCAGGCACAGGTGCCGGGCGTCGGCGGCACATGGAAGGATCTGACCGACAACGTGAACCTGATGGCGACCAACCTCACCAACCAGGTCCGCGGCATCGCCGACGTCGTGACTGCGGTGGCGCAGGGGAACCTCCGCCGCAAGCTGACGGTGGACGCCAAGGGCGAGATCGCGGCGCTCGCCGAGACGATCAACTTCATGATCGAGACGCTGTCGACCTTCGGCGACCAGGTGACCAACATGGCCCGCGAGGTCGGCATCGAAGGGCGCCTCGGCGGCCAGGCCCGCGTGCCGGGCGCCGCCGGCCTGTGGCGCGATCTGACCGACAACGTGAACCAGCTCGCGGCAAACCTCACCAACCAGGTCCGCTCCATCGCCGACGTGGCGACCGCCGTCACCAAGGGCGATCTCACCCGCTCGATCGCGGTGGAAGCGTCCGGCGAAATGGCCGCCCTCAAGGACACGATCAACGAAATGATCCTGAACCTGAAGGAGCAGACGCTGAAGAATGCCGAGCAGGATTGGCTCAAGACCAACCTCGCCCGCTTCTCCCGCATGCTCCAGGGCGAGCGCGATCTCACCACTGTTTCGAACCTGATCATGTCGGAGCTCGCGCCGCTGGTGAACGCCCAATACGGCGTCTTCTACGTCACCAAGCGCGAGGAGGAGGAAACCAAGCTGGAGCTCGTCGCGAGCTACGGCGCGGAAAGCCACACGGAGCTGAAGCGCGAGTTCAAGCTGCGCGAAGGACTGGTCGGCCAGGCCGCGGCAGACAAGCGCCCGATCCTGCTCGAGAACGTGCCGGGCGACTTCATCCGCATCGGCTCAGGCCTCGGCCATGCCGCGCCGGCCAACGTCAACATCCTCCCGGCGCTCTTCGAGGATGAGGTCAAGGCGGTGATCGAGCTCGCCTCGTTCAAGGAATTCTCCGAGACCCACCAGAGCTTCCTCGACCAGCTCATGGAGTCGGTCGGCATCGTGCTCAACACGATCGCGGCCACAATGCGCACGGAAGGGCTGCTCAAGCAGTCGCAGCTCCTCACCGCCGAGCTTCAGGCGCGCCAGACCGAGCTTACAACCAAGCAGGAGGAGCTCCACAACACCAACGAGGAGCTTCAGGAGAAGGCGCAGCTCCTCGAGAACGAGAAGAAGCAGGTCGAAGCCAAGAATATCGAGATCGAGATGGCGCGCCGCGCCGTCGAGGAAAAGGCGGAGCAGCTTGCGCTCACCTCCAAGTACAAGTCCGAATTCCTCGCCAACATGTCCCACGAGCTTCGGACGCCATTGAACTCGCTGCTCATCCTGTCGAAGCTGCTGGCGGACAATCCGCAGGGCAATCTCAACGAAAAGCAGACGGAGTTCGCGCGCACGATCAACTCGGCCGGCTCGGATCTCCTGAGCCTCATCAACGACATTCTCGATCTGTCGAAGATCGAGTCCGGAACGGTGTCGATCGAAGTCGGCGAGATGCCGATGAACGGCCTCAAGCAGCATATGGAGCGGACCTTCCGCCAGCTCGCGGCGGACAAGCATCTCGACTTCAACGTGGAGTTCGATCCGAAGCTGCCGGCGGCGATCAAGACGGACGAGAAGCGCCTCCAGCAGGTGGTGCTGAACCTCCTGTCCAACGCCTTCAAGTTCACCGCGCAGGGCGGCGTCACGCTCGCCGTGCGGCCGGCGGAGAGCGGCTGGAGCCCCAACCATCCGGTGCTGCGCAATGCAGAAAAGGCGATCGAGATCGCGGTCACCGACACAGGCATCGGCATTCCCGAGGACAAGCAGAAGCTGATCTTCGAAGCCTTCCAGCAGGCCGACGGAACGACCAGCCGCAAATATGGCGGCACCGGCCTCGGCCTTTCGATCAGCCGCGAAATCGCCCGACTGCTCGGCGGCGAGCTCCAGGTCCGCTCCAAGCCGGGCGAAGGCTCGACCTTTACCCTGTTCGTCCCGCTGCAGGCGATGGCGCCGGCCGCCGCCGCGACCGGCGGGACCAGCGCCCGCTACGACAATAGTGGGGCGATCGTGCCGACGGCGCTTCCGACCGGCTTCGAAGTCACGGACGACCGCGACGCGCTGGGCAACGATCCGTTCGTCCTCATCGTCGAGGACGATCCGACCTTCGCCTCCATCCTGCTCGACATTGCGCGCACGGCGGGTCTGAAGGGCGTGGTCTCGACCGCGGGCGCCGGTACGCTCGCCATGGCGAGGAAGCTCCAGCCGGACGCGATCACCCTCGATCTCGGCCTGTCCGACATCGACGGCTTCGTGCTGCTGGATCTCCTGAAGCACGATCCGCAGACCAGCCATGTGCCGATCCACGTCATATCGGGCGCCGACAAGATCCGCTCGGTGATGGACATGGGTGCCTTCGGTGTGACCGAGAAGCCGGCCGACGATCAGGCGCTGGGCCGCGTCTTCCGCGATCTTGCCGGGCACATCCGAAAGGCGGAGAAACGCTCCGCCGCGCTCCAGGCCGGGAACGAGCCCGCCCACGGCATCCGCAGCGTCCCCGAACTCGCCGGCGCGAAGATCCTGATCGTCGACGACGACATCCGGAACATCTATTCGCTGACCAGCGTGCTCGAAAGCTACGACGTCGAAGTGCTCCACGCCGAACGCGGCAAGGACGGCATCTTGATCCTCGAACAGACGCCCGGCATCGACCTTGCGCTGATCGACATCATGATGCCGGAAATGGATGGGTACGAGACCATGCAGCAGATCCGGCAGCGCGATGCGCTGGCCGAGCTGCCGCTGATCGCCGTCACGGCCAAGGCGATGAAGGGAGACCGGCAGAAGTGCCTCGACGCGGGCGCCAGCGATTACATCGCCAAGCCAGTCGACATCGACCTGCTGCTTGCTCTCCTGCGCGTCTGGCTCGCCCGGGCGCGTGAAAGCGCGCGGCCGGTCCTCAGCGCCGGTGTGGCGGCCGAATAAGCATGTCCGTTGCCACCACCATCGGCGCGGCGCCCGGCGCCGCGCCGGGCGCGCCGGCGCCGCACGAGGCCGAGCCGATCGACCGGCCGCGCGTCCTCGTCGTCGACGACGACGAGCGCAACCTGCTCGCCATCCAGAACGTGCTTGAGGATCTCGGCGACATCGTCGTCGCCCGCTCCGGCGAGGAGGCGCTCCGGCACCTCCTCAAGGGCGAGTTCGCGGTGATCCTGCTCGACGTCTACATGCCGGGCATCGACGGCTACGAGACCGCGCAGATGATCCGCAGCCGCGAGCAGACCAAGCGCATCCCGATCGTCTTCCTGTCGGCCGTCAACAAGGAGGCCGAGCATCTGATGCGCGGCTATTCGATGGGCGCCGTGGATTACGTGTTCAAGCCGGTCGACCCCATCGTGCTGCGCTCCAAAGTCGCGGTCTTCGTCGACCTCTTCGCGATGACCAAGGAGATCCAGCGCAAGGCCAAGGCCGAGCAGGCTTTGCTCGACGCCAACCTTCGCGCCAATGCCGAGCGCCTGCGGGTCGAGCAGGAGCTGCGCCTCGCCGAGCAGCGCCAGGGCGCGATCATCCAGTCGCTGCCGATCATCCTTTATCTCGAAGCCGTCGACGCTGTGCCGCGCGTGCCCAAGTTCGTGAGCGGCAATTTCTCGGCGCTCACCGGTTACGAATTCTCCGAAGTGCAGGCCGCGCCCAATCTTTGGATCGACCGGCTGCATCCCGACGATCGCGAGCGCGTCCTCGCCGCTCTTGCCGCCCGGCTGCACGGCCGGTCCCTATCGGTGGAATATCGCTGGCAGTGCGCGGACGGCATGTACCGCCACTTCCTCGACCAGGCGGTCCTGCTCCGCGACGCCGACGGGACGCCGATCGAATATGCCGGCACCCTGCTCGACGTCACGGACCGGAAGGAGCTCGAAAGCCAGCTCGTCCAGGCCCGCAAGATGGACGCGATCGGCAAATTGACCGGCGGCATCGCGCACGACTTCAACAATCTGCTCGCCGCCGTGCTCGGCGGGCTGGGCCTGATCGAGCGTCGCCTGCCGCTGCAGGAAGAGCATCTGAAGATCCTGAACATGACCAAGCGCGCGGCCGAGCAGGGCTCCGAGCTGGTCGGCCGCCTTCTCGCCTTCGCGCGGCGCCAGCAGCTCGAGCCCGCCTGCATCGAGATGGAAGCGCTCTCGACGGCGGTCAGCGACCTCCTCGCCCACACACTAGGCGGGCTGGTCGAGCTCGAATGGAGCCTGCAAAGCGAACCCTGGTGCGCCTTCGCCGACCAGTCGCAGCTCGAGCTCGCCTTGATGAACCTCATCATCAACGCCCGGGACGCCATGCCGGACGGCGGCACGATCACGGTGCGCACCGAAAACCGCCTCCTCGCCTCCGACAGCTCCGAAGTCGGACTTCCGGCCGGCGACTATGTCGTGCTCGCCGTGACGGATGCCGGCTGCGGCATCGAGCCCGAAATGCTCGAACAGGTGCTGGAGCCATTCTTCACGACCAAGGATGTCGGCAAGGGCACCGGCCTCGGCCTGTCCATGGTCTACGGCTTCGCGCGCCAGTCGGGCGGCGCTTTCCGGATCGACAGCGAGATCGGTGTCGGCACCCGCGCCGAAATCTGGCTCCCGCGCGGCCGCCCCGAGACGCTTCGTGCGGTCGAGCCGGCCGCAAGGATCGAGGGCGCCGCGGCGCGCCCGCTCAACATCCTCCTTGTCGACGACCATGACGGCGTGCGCACCACCACCGCCGCCCTTCTCGCCGATCTCGGCCACCATGTGACCGAAGCCTCGGACGGCCCCGAAGTCCTCGCTTTGCTTCGCGAAACTCCCGACGGCTGCGACATCCTGATCACCGATTATGCCATGCCGCACGTCTCCGGCGCGGAGGTGATCCACCAAGCGCGCCAGGTGCGCGACGCCCTCCCTGCGATCATCATCACCGGCTATGCCGACGCCCAGTCGATCGCGCGCCGGCCCGAGGATGTCCCCGTCCTTGCCAAGCCCTTCACCCCTCAGCAGCTGGTTGCCGCCTTGAACTCCGCTCTGGCCGGCGAACCCGTCGAAGCTGAAGCGCCGCCGCTCGCCGCCGCGTCCTAGCGGCAGCCCCGCCAGCCGGAGGCGCCGCGGGCGGCCTGGTCGAGGTGGAAGTGGTCGCGATGGGCATTGTTGTAGTCAGGCGAGAGGACGGTGGCGAACAGGTCGCAGGCGCCGTCGCGCACTTCGCGCAGGAAGGCGCCGCGGGGACCCTCCTCGTCCCAATCGCCGATCAGGGTGATGCGCCGGCCGTTTTCGAGCCGGAAGCCGGCGACGTCGACCGCATTGGCTGTCGCATGCTCGCTCCACGCGCCGTCGCCGCGGCCGTAGATCCGGCGGCAATTGTAGCTTCCCAGATGCTGGATTTCCGCGACTCGGCTGCCGAAATGCCGGAGGGCGGCGGGCTGGATGACATGCCATTCCCAAAGCGCCAGCCCCGCCGCGACGGGACAGCTGGTGCCGAGATCGGCGGGCCTCCAGCCGATCCGCACCGCTCCGCCGCGCCTTAGCCGCATGCCGTCGCGGTAACCGCATTGTCCCTCCCCGCCGCGCGGCGGAAGCGCCTGGTGGCGGATGCCGGCACTGGCGAGAAGCCGACGGCACAGCGCCGGATCGCTCCGCAGGCGGACGAGCTTGCGACCGGTAAAGGCGCCGACCGGCTGAGTGAGGTCGAGCGCCGTCCAGGGCATGTCCTGCGGGTGACGCTGGGCATAGCCGTAGAAGAGCAAGGCCGCGAAGCCGAGCAGGGCGAGGACCAGCAGCGTCCGGAGGATGCGGGGCACGCGCTTCACCGGCGGCTCAGCGCCGCCGCGCCGTTTCGAGCGGCTCCGACGTCACCGGATAGCCGGCATCGTCCGGGATACAGACGAGCTTCTGCCCGCCGCGCTCCTCGACCCACGGCGTGATCTTGCGCACCGGATGCCGCGCCGCATCCGCCCGCGCTTCTTCGATCGAGCCGAAGCACGCGAGCCGCTCCAGGTTGCGCCGCGTCGGGAAGATGACGTGGGCGCGGCCCGCATCGACGTCCGCGAGCACGGCGGCCGCCGTCGCCCAGAAGGCGCGCGCCCCTTCGCCGGCCGCAACCTCCGGCTCCGGCGCGTCCGCCGGCGCTTCGGCGAGAAAGAAAAGCGTGTCGAAGCGCCGCGTTTCGCGGAAGTTCGGACACCAGCGCGCGAACGGCGTCAGCGCCTCGAGGTCGAGCGCAAGGCCGTGGGCGGCAAGCAGCGCCGGCAGCTTTTCTCCCGCCTCGAGACCGTCCCGCAAGGCGCGCGCCGCATTGGTGGACGCCGCCGGCCGAACGGCCGGCACGATCGCCGTTTCCTCGATGGTCTCGCGGATCGCGGCGACCTTCGCCGCCGCATCCTCGCCGCCAAGGCCGAGCCGGTGCGCCGCCTCATGATCCTCCGGATCGATGCGCCCGCCGGGAAAGACGAGCGCGCCGGCGGCGAACGCCATCGTGCCGGTCCGCTCCATGATCAGGATTTCGGGCGAGCCTTCCGGCGCGGCACGCATCAGGACCAGGGTCGCGGCGGGAATCGGCTCGGGGAGATCGCTCACCCGGCAGACCGCTAGTGGGTCGCGGGGAGGCGGGGAAGTGACTTTGGGCGGGTGGTGGAGCCGAGGGGAATCGAACCCCTGACCTCTGCAGTGCGATTGCAGCGCTCTCCCATCTGAGCTACGGCCCCGCGTCCAAGGAAGCGCCCCCATAAACAGGCCGCGCCCGCGATGCAATGCGCGAGATGGCCGCAAATTCGGCGCGGCGCCGCCACGTCGCGGCCCGAGGCGCGGAACGGATGGCCGGTCGCCCTGTTCGACCCTCGTAGCAGCGACAGGAGAGCGACGGCATGAGCGACGACAGGAACCGCGACGACCCAGCCCAGGGCAGCGAGGGCCTTCCCGGCGGCGGGCCGCAGTGGAGCGGCGACGACGCCTTCAGCGGCTTCGGCAACCAGACGCCCCACCGCAACCCGCAGGATCTCGGCGGCGACCCGCCGGGCGAGGACACGCAACCGCCTGCCGCGGACGAGGGCGCAGGCGGCCACGCGGTCGATCCCGGCGTCTCCTCCTCCGGCTGAAGGCGCTGCGACCGAACGGACATTCGGCCCGGCCTTTTACGCGAAGGCCGGGCCTTTTTTTGCCGCCGCCGGCCAGCTAGGTTGCGGAATGAAACGAGGAGACGCCGACATGCCGAACACCACCCGCGCCTGGCACTTGAAATCGCGGCCGACCGGAACGCCGACGCCGGACAATTTCGAGCTTGGCGACGCGCCGCTCGCCGAGCTGGACGACGGCATGGTCCGGGTGCGCAATTCGTGGCTTTCGGTCGATCCGTACATGCGCGGGCGGATGAACGACGTCAAAAGCTACGTCCCGCCCTTCCAGGTCGGCGCGCCGATGGAAGGCGGCGCGGTCGGCACCGTGGTCGAGTCCCGCTCTCCGCACCTCAAGGAAGGCGAGACGGTGTTCCACATGCTCGGCTGGCGGGAGGAGGCGGTCGCCCCCGCGGGCGCGTTCAACAAGGTGCCGCCCCTCCCTGTTCCTGAGCATCAATGGCTCGGCAATCTCGGCCTGACCGGCGCCACGGCCTATTTCGGCCTGCTTCGCGTCGCCGAAGCGAAGGAAGGCGACATCGTCTTCGTCTCGGCGGCGGCGGGCGCAGTGGGCTCGGCCGTGGTGCAGATCGCCAAGGCGAAGGGCATGACGGTGATCGGCTCGGCCGGCGGCGAGGAGAAATGCGCCTTCGTCCGCGAACTCGGCGCCGACGCGGCGATCGACTATAAGAAGGGGCCGGTCGTCCAGGCGCTGATGCAGGCGGCGCCGAAAGGCATCGACGTGTATTTCGACAATGTCGGCGGCGACCATCTCGACGCCGCGCTCGCCGCCGCGCGCGGCAATGCCCGCTTCGCGATCTGCGGCATGATCGACAATTACAATGGCGGCGAGCCCCCCGCCTTTCGCTACATCATGCGCATGATCGCCGCCCGGATCATGATGAAGGGCTTCATATACACCGATTACCTGCCCGAGATCGGTGACTTCTACCGCGACATGGGCGGCTGGGTGGCTGGCGGCCAGGTGAAGAGCCGGGAGACGATCCGTGAGGGCCTCGAGGAGATGCCGGAAGCGTTCCTGGACCTGTTCCGCGGCGCGAACATCGGCAAGATGCTGGTGAAGCTGTAGTTCCTCCCCATGCGGAGCATGGGGAGGGGGATCAGGCGTAGCCTGGTGGAGCGGTAATGGGCTCCGGGTTCTGAGGTAAGGGCGCTCGCTCACTCAGGCCTGCGCCACTTACCCCTCCACCACCCTTCGGGTGGTTCCCCTCCCCATCTCACGATGGGGAGGAACTCAGGCAAGCGCCTCCGCGCGCTCGCGGACGCGCTTCAGATCGTCGACGAACCTTGCATATTCCTCCTCGCGATTGTCCTGGACGCGGAGGAGGAAGCTTGGGTGGACGGTCACCCAGGTCTCGCCGCCGCCCGGAAGGCTGTGAGGCTCGCCGCGCACCTTTGAGATGGTGACGGCCTTGCCGAACAGGGAGCGGGCCGCGGTGGCGCCGAGGGCGACGGTGATCGGCGGGCGGAGCAGGCTGCGCTCCTGGTCGATCCACCAGCGGCAGGCGTCGATCTCGCCGGCGTCCGGCTTCGCATGGATGCGCCTCTTGCCGCGGCGCTCGAACTTGAAATGCTTCACCGCATTGGTGACGTAGGTTGCGGAGCGGTCGACGCCGGCGTCGCCGAGCGCTCGGTCGAAGAGCTGCCCGGCGGGGCCGACGAAGGGCCGGCCGGCGAGATCCTCCTGGTCGCCCGGCTGCTCGCCGACGAACATGATCTTCGCGTCGAGCGGCCCTTCGCCGAACACGGTCTGCGTCCCGCATTTGTAAAGGTCGCAGCGCGTGCAGCCCATGGCTTCGGCGCGCACCGCCTCCCATGCGGCCGTGACGTTGCCGCCGATCTGCGTTCGTGACGTTTCGACCATCCGTGCCTCGCGTGCCTGCGCTCCCGCGATGAGCTGACCCACCAACGCGGTTTCCGGCATGTTTTTCCAATATTTGCGCGGCATCTCCTTGGTCATCGCGCCGACCTTCAGACGGGCGGGATTGAAGATGGAGGCATAGTAGGTCTTCCACGTCTCCTCGACCGGATCGCCGCCCGGCGCGTCGGCGCGGGTGGCGCCGGGGCCGAAGGTGAGCACACCCGCGTCGTGATGCGCGGAAAGGGCCGGCGTCAGGATCGACCAGTCCATGTTGGCGAAGCGCCGCGCGAAAAAGGGCGTGCCGGCGCGGACGATGTGGTTGTCGGGCTCGAACCAGGCGACGAAGCGCTCGCCGCCGCCGTCGACGGGGACTTCGCGAAAGCGGACGAAGGCGTGCATCTTGTGGATGTCGCGCCGCACCTCCTTGGCGAGCGCCTCGACGCGGCGCACGAGCGGGTCCGCGGCATCGTCGAGCGCTCTGGGGTTGTCGCGGATGCGAAGGAGCAGGGCGTAGAGCAGGGAGAAGCGCTCGGGATCGACATGGCAGATGGCGGTCTTCGCCAGCTCGACGAAGGCGCGAGGGACGGCGAATTGGGGCGCGGTGCCGGGCGCCGCAGCCTCGCCGAACAGGCTCGGCTGGCCGCCGCCGGTCTGCCACATCACCTGCTCGGCGGGAACGCGCTCCGCCGCGAGGGCGCGGGCGGCGTCGCGCCAGCCGTCGAAATCGTCTTCGGCAGAAAGGGGGATGACGCGCATCACATCCTCCCCGTCGCAAGATGGGGAGGGGGACCATGCGAAGCATGGTGGAGGGGTAGCGGGCTCCGTGTATCCGGTGCGGGCCGGGCGCGGCTGCGCCATTTACCCCTCCACCACCCTTCGGGTGGTCCCCCTCCCCCCGCCTTCGGCGCGGGGAGAATGCTAGGCCGCGAACAGCTCAAGCTGGGTCTGCTTGGGCGTCAGGCGCTGGGCGAGGTCGGCGCGGTCGGTGAGGAGGGTTGGGCGCCAGTCTTCGGCGATCAGGAAGGGGCGGACCTTGACGACGGAGACGGTGAGGCGCGCGACGTCGTTCAGGCGAAGGCGGCGGTGGCGGCGGGAGGCGATCAGGCGGTCGACCGCCTTGACGCCGAGGCCGGGAACGCGGAGCAAAGCCTCGCGCGGCGCGCGGTTCACGTCGACCGGGAAGTTCTCGCGGTGCTTGAGCGCCCAGGCGAGCTTGGGATCCATGTCCAGCGGCAGCATGCCGTCCGCGCCCGCCGCGTCCGCCACTTCGGAGGGCTTGAAGCCGTAGAAGCGCATCAGCCAATCGGACTGGTAGAGCCGGTGCTCGCGCATCAGCGGCGGGCGCTGCAGCGGCAGAACGTCCGACGCGTCGGGGATGGGCGAAAAGGCCGAATAATAGACGCGGCGGAGGCGGAAGCGGTCGTAGAGCAGGCTGGCGCGCCCGATGATCTCGCCGTCCGACGCACTGTCGGCGCCGACGATCATCTGGGTGGACTGTCCGGCGGGCGCGAAGCTCGGCGCCGAGCGGAAGCGCTTCTTGGCATCGGCGCCGTCCTCGATCGAGGTTCGCATGTTCTTCATCGCGCCTTCGATGCGGGCGCCGTCCTTTTCCGGCGCGAGCCGCTTCAGTCCGCGCTCGGTCGGCAGCTCGACGTTGATCGACACGCGGTCGGCATGGACGCCCGCCTGACGCACCAGCTCGGGATCGGCGTCGGGGATGGTCTTGAGGTGGATGTAGCCGCGAAAGTCATGATCTTCACGAAGGCAGCGTGCCACCTCCACGATCTGCTCCATCGTATAATCGGGCGAGCGGATGATGCCGGAGGAGAGGAACAGGCCCTCGATATAATTGCGCTTGTAGAATTCCAGGGTGAGGCGGACGACCTCGGCCGGCGTGAAGCGGGCGCGGCGGACGTTGGAGCTCTTGCGGTTGATGCAATAATGGCAATCGAAGATGCAGCTGTTGGTCAGCAGGATCTTCAAGAGCGAGATGCAACGGCCGTCCGGCGCGTAAGCGTGGCAGATGCCCATGCCCTCGCTTGAGCCCACGCCCTTGCCGCCCCGGCTGTCGCGCTTGGACGAGCCGGAGGAGGCGCAGGAGGCGTCATACTTCGCCGCATCCGCGAGGATGGCGAGCTTTTCGCGAAGGTCGATTGCCGGCACGCGTTCGATCTATGTTCCCGGCAAGGCTTTGACAAGACGGCCTTTCGGCCATGATGTTCTAGCTAGGCGGTCAAGGCTGCGGCCGCGGCTCCTCGGGATCGGCGCAGCCACGCCGCGTTTCGCCCGCGACCTGAAGCGTCGCGGTGAAGGCGAAGGGGCGTTCCGACATTCCGTCGGAGCATGCCTGGCGGACGAGGGTCAGCACGAACGGCTGCCCGCGAAAGCGTCCGGAATAGGTTTCGCGGCCCGGCCCGTAGGTGCGCCGCGTTTCAACGACGTCGCCGAACTGGCGCTCCGGAACCATGTAGCGCACGCTCGTTCCCGTCACCGTGCCGCCCCAGAAGGGCTCGGTGCCGACCAGCGCATAGCCGGTCGGCGACATGGGCTGGCTGGGCGTCGCGGGAGGAGTGGGCGATGGTGAGGGTGCCGCGGCGTTGGCGACCGGAGCGGCCGGGCCGGGCGCGCCTGCCTGGGCATTGCCGAGGTCGTCCTCCGCCGCAGTCCCGCCGCAGGCGGTGAGACCGAGCAGGAGCAGGGCCGCAGCGGCGCATTTGGTCATCGGTCCGTTCCTTCCCCGTCCTCGGCCTGCAAAGGCTGCCGCAGCGCCCCGGAGCCGGCAAGCGCTTTCGATTGTTTGGGCTTCACGCGCCGAACGGTGTAAGCACCCGGACGGCATCACGCCCACGAAGGATCCGGATCATGGCGAAGGGCCAGAAGAAGTCGAACAAGGAAGCGCGCAAGCCCAAGGCGGAAGCGCCCAAGAAGCAGAACGCTTCCAACCCGTCCACCAAGCAGCCCCAGGGCATGGTCGGCGACATCAACCGGCGCTGACCGCCGCCGCGCCGGGCCGCGGATGAACCTCGTCTGGCGATCCGGTTCAGACCGGCCTCA
The DNA here is from genome assembly GCA_036388975.1 of Allosphingosinicella sp. Lineage (GTDB taxonomy): Bacteria > Pseudomonadota > Alphaproteobacteria > Sphingomonadales > Sphingomonadaceae > Allosphingosinicella. The sequence continues at coordinate 12,516 of DASVQT010000102.1, forward strand.
CCGCGCGGGGCGCTAAGGTCTTTCCAGGCGCAGGGGCGTCATGGAGTGAGACCAAATGAACAAGATACTTATGAGCATGGCGGCGGTCTCGGCCCTCGCCATCGGCGCGCCCGCCATGGCGCAGCAGGGCGGCGGCTACGGCGTCTCCGCCGACACCCGCATCGACGTTCGCATCGGCGAGCTCCAGTCGCGTCTCCAGGCCGGCGTCCAGTCCGGCGCGATCAGCCGGCAGGAGGCGCAGCCTTTGCGCATGCAGCTTCGCGAACTCACCCGGCTCGAGCGCCAGTTCGCCGTCGGCGGCCTTTCGCGCGCCGAGCGCCAGGAGCTGCAGGGCCGCGTCCAGCAGCTTCGCCAGCAGATCCGCTCGGCTGAAATGAGCGGCGGCGGCGATTGGCAGAACGGCAACGGCCAGAACGGCCAGGGCTGGAATCGCGATTGCCCGCCGGGCCTCGAGAAGCGGGGCAACGGCTGCACTCCTCCGGGCCAGGAAGGCCGCGATGGCCGCTGGGAAGATCGCCGCGGCGGCGACCGTGACGACCGCTACGAGAATGACGAGCGCTACGGCAGCCGCTACGACCGCAATCGCGACGGTTATGACGATCGCGACACCAATCGCGACAATCGCGTCGACAGCCGGGACGGCGACTATGATCGCGACTACCGCGACCGCGACGATCGCGACGGCGATTACCGCGACCGCGACTACCGGGACGGCGAGCGCCGTGGCGGCATCCTCGGCAACGTCATCGACCGGGTGACCGGCAATGGCGGGCTGCGCGTCGGCCAGCGTGTATCCGGCAATCTGGGTGCGCTCCCGTACGAGTATCGCGACCGGTATCGCGATGGGAACGGCGCTTATTACCGCACCGACGGGCGCAACATTTACCGCATCGACGCGCGCACCGAAACGGTGCTCTCGGTTCATGGGATGAACCGCTGAGCGGCTTCGTGTAACGAGGCGCTTCGCCTGATCGAGAACACGCCCCGGCCTCACCGCCGGGGTGTTTTTCGTTTCGGATGAGGATCTTGCGGCAAGGACGAAGCGCGCGCCCGCAGCGACGAAAGGCCGCCGCGATGCAACAAGCGCAGCGTGCGCCGCGTTGAGGCATGATCGAAGCGGTGGGGCCTTTGTGGAGTATCGGGCTATGAAAAAGCTTCTCATTCTGATGGCGGCCGGCACGGCGGCCATTGCGGCGCCGGCGGCGGCGCAGACCAACGGCAACAACGGCTATGCCTATGGCAACCAGAACATGGTCAACGCCCAGGCGAGCGCGAATTTGCAGAACCGCATCATGCAGCTCGAAACGCGCCTCCAGGCCGGCATCCAGTCGGGCGCGATCACGCGCAGCGAAGCGACGAGCCTGCGCACGCAGGTGCGCACGCTCACCCGTCTCGAGCGCCAGTACAGCCGCAACGGCCTGACCCAGGCCGAGCGCCAGGACCTGCAGCAGCGCCTTCGCGCGGTGCGCCAGCAGTTCCGCATCGCCGACGGCGGCGGCAACGGCCAGTGGGCCGACAGCGACGTGGAGAATGGCGGCTATTACGGCCAGGGCGGCGCTTATGAGGAAGTGACGAGCTGCGAGCGCGGCAGCGGCGGCGGCCTGATCGGCGGCGTGCTGGGCGGCATTCTCGGAAATCGCGGCAACGACTGCATCGAGCCGGGCGAGCGCGCGCCGACCAACCTCGGCGCCGTTCCTTACGAGCTGCGCAACCAGTTCCGCGACGGCAACGGCATCGTCTACCGGAGCGACGGACGCAACGTCTACCAGATCGACGTCCGCACCAACACGGTCCTGCGGGTCTACGGCGCGCCGCGCTGAGCCCTTGAAAGACCAAAGGAGCGCCCCGGCCGGCAATGGCCGGGGCGTTTCGCGTGGCCGCCTTGCGCGCCGTCCTTTCCGGGCTGGAACCGCCTCCGGATTCATGATTTAGATCGGCGGCTGAATGTCACGCAGCTTCGGCGCTCCCGCCCCCGCGGCAGGGGCGCCGCTTTGTAAAAGAGAGAAGAGGGAGGCACTTATGAAGAAGTTCGCAATGGCCGCGGCCGCCGCGGCCGCTTTGGCGCTTGCCGCCTGCGGCGGCGGTGCCGACGACCGCGCCGCCGAGAACGTCGTCGAAAATGCCGAAAACGTCGCCGAGAATTTCGAAGCGATGGCCGACAACACGACCAACGACACGGTCGAGGACAGGCTCGAGCAGAAGGCCGACGACACCCGGGAAAAGGCCGAGGACAAGGCCGAAGCGATCGACGACAACGACAACAGCGCCGCCGAGAAGAGCGCGACCGACGGCCAGGTCGAAAGCAACGTCAGCGGCATGTAAAAACACGCCGTGCAGCGTTTTCGGAGGGGCGTCCGCCGCGTGCGGGCGCCCTTTTTCGTATCGGCTGCCCGGCACGGGGTGGCCTGGGCTCGACGGCGCCTGGCCGATACACGGTGTGGCCCTGCAAACCGGGCTTCGACAGGCTCAGCCAGCGGGAGTGGGCGCGTAGTGGAACGAAACGGCGGGTTGACCCCACCGCCGCCGACACGGCCGAAGGACCGCTAGCCCTGAGCCTGTCGAAGGGCGGGTTGCGGCGCGCTGCGTCAGCAAGCTTTTTACGGTCCGCACCGTCTTTTTGAGCGCAGTTGCCACCCGGCAACACTCATTGCACAACTCGGCTCGTCGCTCTCCTAAAACGCCCTGCCGCTCGCATCTTTTCGCCGCGAATCGGGGACCACAGAGGGGGAAACGTGGCGGCGCTCGCCCCCGTTCATCCTAAATCCATGAAACTTCTCCGACTCTCGGCGCGTTGGGCCGGGCAAGTTCGAGTTTGTGAGAAGGGAGCCAATGTAATGGCGACGAGCGTTCTTGAAGCCCGCGGCGGAAGCCTTGTACCGCCCGCCAGTCAGCGCGGCTATCACATCGTCTATCGTGACCATGAGACCAATTACTGCCCGGGTTGCGGGCGGACCCACTGGTATATCGGCCGGCTTTCCGCGGAATGCGCCTTCTGCGCGACCGCATTGCCGCTGGAAAATGCCTCCCTCGTCGCCGGCGGCCAGATCGTCCGCCACGTCCGCCGATCCGGCTTCGGCCCGGGCGAGCAGCACGCCTTCGCCGCCTGAGCGCGGCCCCGCACGGCTCCGGCCGCACACCATGAGCTACCGAGGCGAAGAGCGGACTCCCCCTCCCGCTCCAGCCTCAGGGTCCGGGCAAACCTCCCCTCTGCCCCGACCCACGGCTTCATCGAGGCCGCAACCTCGATGAAGCCGATCCGGGGCGCCGGCCGTACGTCCCCCGGCCGGCGCCCCAAACAGGCGGGTCCCCCGGAGCCTCCCTCTCCGGCGGGACCCGCAACTGTTTCTGGCCTGCTGAAACGGCCGTTCTTCTCAGGCCGCCGGGCGGCGCCGCACCGGCACGTTGACGTTGCAAAGGTCCGTGCCGCCGGCGGGGCGGTTGAAGAAGGTGCCGCCGCGATTGGCCCGGCCGGTGAGGTAGGCGGCGAAAGCGGGCCCGTCCGTGCGCATCACTTCGAAGACCGGACGCTCCGCCGCTGGCAGGTCCGCCGCCACCCGCACCCGCGCGATGCGGATCGGCTGCTCGCCCTTGGCCGGATCATAGAAGCCGAGATTGCCGGTGCCGCGCGGCCGCGCCGCCAAAGCCGGCATGTTCTCGATCACGCGGCCGACGGTGGCGATGTTGAGATCCAGATGGCGCGGGGCGTGGCCGATGACGGCGTAGAGTTCGCCCGCCGTGCCCGTGTCCGGCGCGACGTCGCGGCCCGCGCCGACGCTGCCGTAGCAATGGGTGAGCCAGGCCCGCCCGCTTTCCGGATCCCAGGCGACCGGCCAGCCGTCGGCATGGCCGGCCATCGGCGCATAGCTGTCCGGAAAACCGAGCGGCCGCACGTTGAGCCCCGCCAGGGGCCGGTCGTACTCGGCCGGCGGCGTGCGCACCACGCCCGGCGGCAGCGGGTTCTCGGCATCGCCATTTCCCCATTGGGACACGTAATTGTCCTGCACGCGGTAGATGGTCGCGTTGTTCCACCAGCCGGCGCGGGCGAAGGCGCGGATGTTCGCGACGTGGACGGGCGCGAACTGGGGCGCGAGCTCGATCGCCACACGCTGGCCGTCGGCGAGTTCCATCAGGAGCAGGTTTTCGGGATCGACCGGGCGCCAGTCCGCCGCCGTACTCTGCGCCACCACCTCCGAAGGCTCCCGCGCGCCGGCGACGGGAGCGGGGCGCCAGGAGGCGGAGCGCGACGAAGGCTGGGGCTCGTCGTCCTGACGCACCTGCACACAGGCGGCGAGCGATAAAGCGGCGGCGAGCGCGGCGGCTGAGGCGGCAAGATGGCGCATAGTGTCTGAACCCCTGATCGTGCGCTGCCACCGTCATCCGGAAAGCGCCGCCGGATCAAGCCCCGGCGGGCTTGCCACCGCGCCGGCGCGCGGACATTCTGGCGGCATCGGGGACACGGGGGCGGTTATTTGATCTTCAAGGCCATGAAGGCGGTGGTGAAGGGCGCGGCGGCGCTCGCCCTTCTGCTCGTCGTCGTCCTCGCCGGCTTCCGCGCCGCCGCGGCGTGGCGCGAGAGCGAGGAGGCGGTGCCCGCCGCCATGCACACCGTGCCGACGCCGCTCGGCGGAGTCGCCGTCGAGACCGCCGGGCCAGCGGGCGGGACGCCGGTGCTGCTCGTCCACGGCACGGCAGGGTGGAGCGGCTTCTGGCGCAACGTGACGCGGCATCTCGCGGCGCGGGGCTGGCGGGTGATCGCGGTCGATCTTCCGCCCTTCGGCTATTCGGAGCGCGACCCGCAGAGCCGCTATCGTAGGCAGGATCAGGCGGCGCGGCTCGCGGCCGTGCTCGCCGCCGAGGCTCGGCAGCCGGCAATCGTCGTCGGCCACAGCTTCGGCGGCGGGCCGGCGGCGGAGCTGGCGCTGATTTCGCCCGGACGCGTGCGCGCGCTGGTGCTGGTGGATGCGGCGCTCGGGCAGCTCGATCCCGCCGGGCACGATCCCGGAATGGCCGAGCGCGCCTTGCGCAGCCCGTGGGTGGCGGAGCCTCTGGTCTCGGCCAGCGTCACCAACCCTCTCGCCACCGGCGCCCTGCTGCGCTCCATGCTCGCCCGCACGGAAGCGGCGGAGGCGTGGACGGACACGATCCGCCAGCCGATGCGCCGGCGCGGCACCACCGCCGGCTATGCCGACTGGCTCCCCGCCTTGCTCACCGCCGATGACGGTGCGGCCAGCCGGCGCAGCGCCCACCTCACCCGCATCCGCGTGCCCGTCGACCTCGTCTGGGGCGAGGCGGACACCGTCACGCCGATCGAGCAGGGCGAGCGGATCGCACGGCTGACCAACGCCCGTTCCTTCGCGCGCCTTCCGGGCGTCGGCCACATCCCGCACATCGAGAACGAAGCGGGCTTCCTCCGCGCCCTCGACGCCGCCCTCGCGCCCGAAAGGCAGAGCCGATGAAGCGCAGAAAGCTGCTGGTCACCGTGTCCGTCATCGCCCTGGTCGCGGCGGGCACGACCGCCTGGATGGCGCCGCTCGCCGCCGAGCCCGACGGCGACAAGGATTGCGGCACCGTTCTGCCCCCGCTCGCCGCGCCCGCACGGAGTCCGGAGACGGCGGGCGCCGCTGCTGCGGCGGCCCCGGTGCCCGAGCCGCGCTGGGCGCAGCGGGGCGGCTCCGTCAACGATGCGAGCTGCCTCAGCCGGACGGCGGTCGCCGGCGTGGTCGACGTCCGCAGCGAGGCGGACGTGGCGAGCGCGCTCGCTTATGCGCGGGCGAACGGCCTCACCGTCTCGGCGGCGGGCGTGAAGCACAGCATGGGTGGCCAGGCCTTCCGTCAGGGCGGCCTGGTGCTCGACATGCGCCGCTACAATGCGATCCGGCTCGATCCGGCGGCGCGGACGATCCGCGTCGGCGCGGGGGCGAGCTGGCACGACATCCAGACCGCCATCCACCCCCGCTTCGCGGTCAAGGCGATGCAATCCACCGACATCTTCAGCGTCGGCGGCTCCATCTCCGTCAATGCCCACGGCATGGACCACCGCGCCGGCGCGCTCATGGACTCGGTCCGGTCGATGCGGATGATGCTCGGCGACGGACGGGTAGTGACCGCGTCGCGCACGGAAAACCCCGATCTCTTCCGTCACGCGATCGGCGGCTACGGCCTGTTCGGCGTGATCCTCGAGGCCGAGCTCGACGTCGTTCCGAACGACATCTACGCTTCGGAGCGGGAGATCATCTCCTACCGGGACTTTCCCGCGCGGTTCACGCGGATCGCAAACGATCCCGCCATCGGCCTCATGTACGCCCACCTTTCGACCGCGCCGGGCTCCCTGCTCGACGAGACCATCGTCTATGCCTATCGCCGCGCGCCCGACCAGCAGGCGGAGCGCCCGCCGCTCGGCGAGGTGAGCAACACGAAACTCCGGCGCCTCACCGTCAATCTTTCCAAGCGGGGGAGCGTGTTCCAGTCGCTGCGCTGGTGGGCGGAAAAGCGCCTCGAGCCGCGCTTCGAGAGCTGCACCCTGCAGCGCTCGCAGGCGATGGGCGACGGCGAGGCTTGCCTGGTGAGCCGCAACGACCCGATGCACGACAGCGTCGCTTATCTGAGGAACGACCTGCCGCGGGAGACCGACATCCTGCACGAATATTTCGTGCCGAGGGATCGGCTCATCCCCTTCATCGACGGTTTGCGCGGCTTGATCCGCGCGCGGGAGGCGACGCTGGTCAACGCCTCGGTCCGGGCGGTGAGCGCGGAGGAGAATGCGCTGAGCTACGCGCCGCGGGAGGCCTTTTCGGTGGTGCTGTACCTAAACCAGCAGACGGACGCCGAGGGCACGGAGCGGATGCGAGCGCTGACGTCGGACCTGATCGAGCTGACGCTTCGAAACGGCGGGCGCTTCTTCCTCCCCTACCAGCTCCACTACACGCCGCAGCAGCTCGAGCGCGCCTATCCCGAGATCCGCGCCTTTTTCGCCGAGAAGCGGCGCTGGGATCCGGAAAACCGATTCAGCAATACGTGGCACGCGCGCTATGCGCCGTCCTTCAGCGCGCCGCCGCCGCCGCCGGGGTGAAGCAGCCGCCGGCGATCCGGCCTTCGAGGACGAGGCTCGCGCCTTCGCGGTAGAGGGCGGCGGCGAAGCCGGGCCGGTCCGAACGGGCGAGCACGGCGCCGCCGCGGACCTCGACCACCGAGCCGCCAGCCGCGAGGATCGCGCGAACGGCGTCGCCCGGTTCGCCGACCACCGCCACCTGACGACCGGACGGCCCGACGAACGGCAAAGCGATCATCACGAGGGTCCAGCTTCCCGCGACCAGTCCGGCGATGGCGGAGGCGCGGAACAGGCGCTCAATAATCGTAGGCATGTTCGAGTTCGGCGCCGGTCGCGCGCAGCTCGCGCAGCAGCGGCAGGAGGCGCTCGACCTTGACGGCGAGGCCGAGACGCCGCCACCCTGGCCGGTCGTCGAGCGGCGCCGACAGGAGCTGCACCGTCCCGGCCGGCGCCGGACGCCCGACGGGCGCGCGGACGGTGACGAAGATGTCGTCATTGCCGGCGATCTCGACCAGGGCCGCGTCGGTCGCCGAGAGCCGCTGGAGCAGGCCGGTGAACTGTGCGTAGCGCGGCGCCTCGACGATCGTGAGGCCGCCGGGGAGGCGGCCGACCGGGCGGAAGCGCGGGTCGGCGGCGGCGAGGGCCGCTGGCTCGGCGCGGGCGACGAAGCGGAGCGTCAGCTCGTCGCGGCCGAGCGCCGCGCCCGACGCCCAGCCGAGCGCCGCGGCGTAGAGCGACTTGAAGCCGTATTCGGCGGAATGGACGAAGCGGCGCTCCCAGTGGCGCAGGGCATTGCCGGTGGCCGGAGTCGTCCAAAGCCCGGCCAGGGCGTCGCCGAAGCCGAAGCGGTACCAGGGCGTTTCGTGCATGAAGGCGCCGTAGCGCTGCTGCACCGCGGCCGTGTAGCGATCGTTGCCGCTGTCGTGCCCGCCGATCCATTCGAAGGCGCGGCCCCATGTCGTCTCGTACAGGCCCTTGAGGAGCATTTCGGCCGAATAGCTGATCCCGATCGTGTAGATCATGACCTTGTAATCGGCGGCAGCGCCGGAGCCCGCCGCGGCGCGGCTCGAGGCGCAAAAGCCGGACCAGAAGCCGCGCACATGGGCGAGGAAGGGGAAGCGGCTCGGCCGTTCGCGGGCGATGAAGCGGCCGTAGCTTTCAGCCGAATAGACAATGTACCATTCGGGAAAGGTGAGCCAGCTGTTCGCCTCGCGGCGGCTACCTTCGCTTCCCGGCATGAGCGGGCGATAAGGCGCGTTGGCCTGAAGGCCGGGGAGCGGGGCGGTGCAGGACGTCTCGATATAGGCGACCGGCGCCGCGATGCCGGCGGCGGCGAAGGCAAGCGCGCCGAGCAGGAGCTTCCAGCGCCGCTTCACGCCGCGGGCGCGCTCCGGCCGGCCGCCAGCCCGTAGCCGACGAGAGCCGCGATGCCGCCGATCAGGAGGTGCGGGAGGTTGGCGAGGAAGCGGATGGTCAGGCTGAGGTCGAGCGGCCCGTAGATGAAGATGCCGAAATCGAGATAACCGCTGCCCAGCGCCAGCCCCATCACGCCGTCCAGAAAGTAGAGCGGGCCGAAGATGCGGAAATAGGTGCGGGCCGCGCCGCGGCCGAGCCAGGCGGCGATGCCGGCCCAGGCGCCCGAGGCGAAGTGCAGCGCATTGTCGTAGAAATCGAGGGTGAAGAGGCCGAACAACCGCCCTTCGGCATCGACGAAGGCCGGCACGAAATCGAGCGCGACGATTCCCATGAACATGACGAAATACGCCCAGCCGAATGCCCGAACCCGGTCCATCGCTTACCCCTCCCCTGCGGCCCCGCCCCCGGCGGACCCGAGCCGATGCTAACCGCGCCCGCAGCCGGGCGCGAGCTGTTTCCTGCGCCTAGGCCGGCCCTGCGCAGCCGCTGCGGCGCTCGCCGTTCACGACCAGATCTGCGGCAAAAGGATAGCGCCGGTCGGACATGCCGTCGGAGCAGCCGGGCGCGGCGCGCAGCGTCAGCGAGAAGCGGCGCCCGCCGAGCGCGCCTTCCCAGGTGCCGCCGCCCCCTGCCCCGGCCGTGTAGCGGGTCCAGACACGGGTGCCGGCTTGGTTTTCGGGATGGGAATAAGTGACGCAGCGCCCGTCGATGCGCGCGCCCCAGAAGGGCTCGGTGCCGACGGCGCGCAGGGAGGCGACCCGGAGGCGCTCGCTGCCCTGCATGCCGCAGGGACCGGCGACCGCCGCCGCCGCGCTCGGCGCGGGCGCAGGCGGGGCGGCGGGAGGTGCGGCGGGCGCCTTGCCCGGCGGCGCGGCTGCAGTCCCTTCCCGGCAGGCGTTGAGGAAGTCGCGGGCGAGATCGGCGGGGACGGCGGGATGCGGGCCGCTGGTCTGCGATCCGTAGCTCGCCGAGACAGGGCCGGAGAGCAAGGCGGCGAGCTCCGCGGGCACCGCGCCGGTCCCGCTGACGCCGCCGCGCTGCGCGTCGCCGCGGGAGTCGGCGACCAGCGCCACGGCATCGCCCCCGCCGCCGAACGACAGGCGCTCCTCGCTGCCGATCGGGCGGAAGCCGGGGACGTTGACCAGCAGCCGCCCCTGCCCCGCGGCGCAGAACAGGCGGATCGCCGTCCCGCCGGCGGCCGGCAAGGCGAGCGCGGCGCCCTCGCCGCTCGCCTGAAGCGCCCATGCGCCGGCAGCGGGCGGAGCGGCGGCGTTGGCGGCGGCCGGCGTAGCCGCATTGGCAGTTGCGGCGGCGGCATTCGCATCGTTCGCGGGTGCGGGGGCCTCTCCGCCCTCCGAACAGGCGGCAAGGAGCAGGATGGCGGCGGCGGCGATCGATGCGGTGCGCATGTGAACAATCCTCCCTCCGCCGGTGGTCCCACCCGCCGCCCCCGCCGTCAACCTCCCGCGCTTCGAGATCGCGCCCGCCG
>DASVQT010000103.1:0-5328 GCA_036388975.1 Allosphingosinicella sp.
TCACCGACGATCGCGGCGCCCGCATCCCCGGCCTGTTCGAAGGCGTCCAGGTCCATGTCCTTCCCGCCGGCCGCCTGTCGGGCGGGCCGATCGGCTGGGCGCGCGCCTTGAAGAACATCCTCACCGGCCGCACCATGGCGCTTCGCCTTTACGAGACCTTCCGACCTTCGGCCGTGATTGGCTTCGGCGGCTATCCGGCGCTTCCCGCCTTGCTTGCCGCCCGCGCCGACAAGGTGCCGACCCTGGTCCACGAGCAGAATGCGGTGCTCGGGCGGGTGAACCGGCTGATGGCGAACAAGGTCGATGCGATCGCCACCGCCTACGACAAGGTGCAGCGCCTGCCCGCCAAGGCCGAAACGCGAGTCAGCCTCGTCGGCAATCCGGTGCGCGACGAAGTGCTCGCCCTTCGCGAGCTGCCCTTTCCGCCGCTGACCGAGGACGGCATCTTCCGCCTGCTCGTCACCGGCGGAAGCCAGGGCGCGACCGTGCTCAGCGAAGTGGTGCCCGAAGGTCTCGCTTTGCTGCCGGAGCATTTCCGCCGCCGTCTCCAGGTGACGCAGCAATGCCGGCCGGAGGATATCGAGCAGGTCCGCGCCCGCTATGCGGCGCTCGCCATTCCCGCCGACCTTGCCACCTACATGGCGGACATGCCGGAGCGCCTCAATTGGGCGCACCTCGTCATCGCCCGCGCCGGCGCCTCCACCATCGCCGAGCTCACCGCGGCCGGCCGCCCGGCGATACTGGTGCCGCTCCCCTCCGCGACCGACGACCACCAGACGTTCAACGCCCGCGAAATGGCGAAAGCGGGCGGCGCGCGCATGATCGCGCAGGCGCAGTTCACGCCCGTCGAGCTCGCCAAGCAGATGCAGAAGCTCGCCCTCGATCCCGGCGCGCTGGCCAATGCCGCGAGCCGCGCCCGCGCTGTCGGCCGTCCCAACGCCGCCGCCGACCTCGCCGACCTCGTCGAGCGCACCGGACGTGACCGCGGCTTCGATCCCAATTTCCTGCGCGAGAACGTCCTCACACCGGTCCCGGGCGGAGCTTACGCGTGAGAGGCGTTCCCCAGGACATCGGCACCATCCACTTCGTCGGCATCGGCGGCATCGGCATGTCCGGCATCGCCGAAGTGATGCACATCCTCGGCTACAAGGTGCAGGGTTCGGACGTTTCCGAAGGCTATGTCGTCGAAGGGCTGCGCAAGGCCGGCATTCCCGTGAAGATCGGCCAAACGCCGGAGAATCTCGACGACGCCGCGGTGGTGGTCATCTCGACCGCGATCAAGAAGGACAATCCCGAGCTCGTCTGCGCTTACGAGAGGCGCATCCCTGTGGTGCGCCGCGCAGAGATGCTGGCAGAGCTGATGCGGCTCAAGAACACGGTCGCGGTGGCCGGAACGCACGGCAAGACGACGACCACCTCGATGATTGCCGCCATGCTCGACGCGGGCGGCATCGATCCGACGGTGATCAACGGCGGCATCATCAACGCCTACGGCTCCAACGCCCGCCTCGGCTCGTCCGACTGGATGGTGGTCGAGGCCGACGAGAGCGACGGCAGCTTCCTGCGGCTCGACGGCACGATCGCGGTCGTGACCAACATCGATCCCGAGCATCTCGACCATTACGGATCGTTCGAGAAGGTGAAGGACAGCTTCGTCGAGTTCGTCGAAAACGTGCCCTTCTACGGCGCCGCGCTTCTCTGCGTCGATCATCCCGAAGTGCAGACCATCATTCCGCGGCTGCGCGACCGGCGCGTCGTGACCTACGGCTTCGCGGCGCTTGCCGACGTCCGCGGCGACAACGTGCGTCCGATCCCCGGCGGCAACCGCTTCGACGTCAACATCCGCGACCGCTCGGGCAACGTGTCGACGATCCGCGACGTCGAGCTTCCCATGCCCGGCCGCCACAACGTCCAGAACGCGCTCGCCGCCATCGGAGTCGCCGCCGAACTCGGCATCGCACATGACGTGATCGCGCGCGGCTTCGAGAAATTCCACGGCGTGAAGCGCCGCTTCACCAAGGTCGGCGAGATCGAGGGCGCGACGATCATCGACGATTACGGTCACCACCCGACCGAGATCCGCGCCGTCCTCTCCGCCGCCCGCGAAGGCGCGCAGGGGAGGGTGATCGCCGTCGTCCAGCCGCACCGCTTCACCCGGCTGCGCGACCTGATGGAGGAGTTCCAGGGCGCCTTTAACGACGCCGACATCGTCTATGTCGCGCCCGTTTACGCCGCCGGCGAGGAGCCGATCGAAGGCATCGACGCCGAAGCGCTCGTTGAGGGCCTGAAGCAGCGCGGCCACCGCGCGGTCAAGGCCGTGAACGACCTCGATCACCTCTGCCATTCGCTGCGCGACATCGCCGCGGAAGGCGACATGGTCATCTGCCTCGGTGCCGGCGACATCACCAAATGGGCCGCCGGCCTCGCCGACGGCATCTGCCTGGCAAGGGCGTCCAAGTGAGCGGGACGCGCGCGTCCGTTTCCTCCCCATCGAGAGATGGGGAGGGGGACCATGCGAAGCATGGTGGAGGGGTAGAAGGCGCAGCCCTGCGCGGAACTGCGCCCGACACGCTGGCTCCGAGCCAGTCACCCCTCCACCACCCTTCGGGTGGTCCCCCTCCCCATGCTGCGCATCGGGAGGCACTGCCCGGCCTCGCCGGGCTGCTCGAGCCCGGCGGCTCCCTCGCCGACTTCATCTGGTTCCGCACCGGCGGCCCGGCCGAATGGCTGGTGCGGCCGAAGGACGTGCAGGACCTCGCCGCCTTCCTGACGCAGCTTGATCCGTCGGTGCCGGTCCTCCCGGTGGGCGTGGGCTCCAACCTCATCGTCCGCGACGGCGGCGTGCCCGGCGTGGTCGTCCGCCTGTCCAAGGCGATGTCCCAAGTCTCGGTCGAACCCGGCAACCGAGTTCGCGCCGGCGGCGGCGCAATGGGGATCACCGTCGCTTCCAAGGCGCGCGACGCCGGCATTGCCGGTCTCGAGTTCCTCCGCGGCATCCCCGGCACCGCCGGCGGCGCAGTCCGCATGAACGCCGGCGCCTACGGCCGCGAAGTCGCCGACGTGCTGGTCGAAGCGACCTTGGTCCTGCGCGACGGCACGGTCGAAACCTGGCCGCGCGAGCGCCTCGGCTACACCTACCGCCACAGCGAGGTGCCGGCCGGCGCGGTCGTCGTCGAAGCCCTGTTCGAAGGCGTTCCGGGCGAGCGCGCCGCCATCGGCGCCGAGATGGACCGCATCGCCGCCGAGCGCGAAGCCTCCCAGCCTTTGCGCAGCCGCACCGGCGGCTCCACCTTCAAAAACCCGCCCGGCGACAAGGCCTGGCGCCTGATCGACGCCGCCGGCTGCCGCGGCCTCAGACAGGGCGACGCGCAAGTCTCTGAAAAGCATTGCAACTTCCTCCTCAACCTTGGCAAAGCTAAAGCTGCCGAAATCGAGGCGCTGGGCGAAGAGGTCCGGCGCCGCGTGTTCGAGCATTCGGGCGTGATGCTGGAATGGGAAATCCAGCGTGTCGGCATATTTGCCGACGACGCCGACAGGGGATGTGTGGGGGTGGTGAAGTGATGCGTCGGGCAGCGACAATCAAAGCGTCTGGAGCAATCAAAACCGCTAGGGCTGAGCCTGTCGAAGCCCGGTTCGCCAGCACTGCGTCCTGCAACCCGCCCTTCGACAGGCTCAGGGCTTGCGGTTCTTTTATCAGCAGCGAACCCAATCATACGAACGCGCGAGTGAACCATGCTTGAGCCCCTCCACATCGCGGTGCTGATGGGCGGCTGGTCGGCGGAGCGCGAAGTGTCGCTGACGTCCGGCAACGGGGTCGCCGACGCGCTGGAAAGCCGCGGCCACAAGGTCACCCGGATCGACATGGACCGGAACCTCGCCATGGTGCTCGACGGGGTGCGCCCGGACGTTGTGTTCAACGCGCTGCACGGGACGCCGGGCGAGGACGGCACGGTCCAGGGCCTGATGGACCTGATGGGCATCCGCTACACCCATAGCGGCCTGACCGCATCGGTGATCGCGATCGACAAGGAGCTGACCAAGCAGCAGCTCGTCCCCCACGGCATCCGCATGCCCGAAGGAATGATCGTCGAAAGCGAGAGCCTCTATGCGGGCGATCCCATGCCCCGGCCCTATGTGTTGAAGCCGGTCAACGAAGGCTCCTCGGTGGGAGTCGCGATCGTCACCGAAGGCGGGAATTACGGCAATCCCATCGGCCGCGAGACGGTTGGCCCCTGGAACGAGTTCAAGACCCTCCTCGCGGAGCCCTTCATCCGGGGCCTCGAGCTCACCACCGCCGTGCTCGGCGACGAAGCGCTCGCCGTCACCGAACTCAAGCCCCAGACCGGCTTCTACGATTACGAGGCCAAATATACGGACGGCCGCACTGAGCATGTCTGCCCGGCGCAGATTCCGCAGGAGATCGCCGACGCCTGCATGCGCATGGCGCGCGACGCTCACCGGCTGCTCGGCTGCCGCGGCTGTTCGCGCTCCGACTTCCGCTGGGACGACGAGCGCGGCCTCGACGGCCTCTATCTCCTGGAAGTGAACACTCAGCCGGGCATGACGCCGCTGAGCCTCGTGCCGGAACAGGCGCGCTATCTCGGCATCTCCTATCCGGAACTGGTCGAGAAGATCGTCGAGGCGGCCCTGTGACCTCCGCCCGCATCTCGCGGGGCGGCGGCGGGCGCAGCGGCGCGTCGGGCGGCGGCTCGCGGTCCAAGCCACGCGCGTCGCGCGGCAACAGCCTCAGGCGCGCCCGCCAGCCGAGCCTGCTCGAACAGGCCGGCATTTCTCCGGCCACGGTCCGCCGCGTCATGAAATGGGTCCTGCTCGCGCTCCTCGCCATTACGGCGGTCGTGGCGATCCTCGCCTTTCGCGTGCCCCAGGCGATCGGCAACGCCGCCGGCGAGGCGGCTGGCAATGCCGGCTTTTCGGTCGCGCGCTACGAAATACGCGGTGTCGAGCGGATGGACCGCCGCCGGGTCGACGCGGTGGTCGCGAACGAGCTGCGCAAGGCCATGCCGCTGGTCGATCTCGCTTCGCTCCGCCAGCAACTCCTCGGCTTCGGCTGGGTCCACGACGCCCGCGTCTCGCGCCGCCTCCCCGACACTTTGGTCATCGACATCGTCGAGCGCCGTCCCGCGGCGCTTTGGCAGCATGAGCAGCGGCTGATGCTGATCGATGCGAACGGAGTCGTCCTCGATCATGTCCGGCTGGAGGCGATGCCGGACCTGCCGCTCCTGATCGGCCCCGACGCCAACCGCCAGACCGCCGCCCTCGGCCGGCTGCTCGAACGCTCCGGGCATTTGCGCCCGCAGCTCGCCGGCG
>DASVQT010000104.1:0-15380 GCA_036388975.1 Allosphingosinicella sp.
GCTGAAAGGCAAGCTCGACGGCTCCGCGATCCGCGTGCCGACCCCTAATGTGTCGATCGTCGACCTGACCTTCACCCCGGGCCGCGAAACGAGCCTGGAAGAAGTGAACGGCGCTCTCCGCGCCGCGTCCGAGAACGGGCCGCTCAAGGGAATCCTTGCCTATACGGACGAGCCGCTCGTCTCGATCGACCTCAACCACAATCCGGCAAGCTCGACCGTCGACAGCCTGGAAACGGCGGTGCTGGAGGGCAAACTCGTCCGCGTCGTCTCCTGGTACGACAATGAATGGGGCTTCTCGAACCGCATGGTCGACACCGCCTCCGCCATGGCGCGGCTGCTTTAAGCGGGCAGAGGGAGAAGGCTTCTCGACTTCGCTCGAAGGCGGTTCTCGACTTCGCTCGAACCGAACGGGTGTGGAGGCAGGTGCAGGGCTCCTGACGCCGGTCGCGGCGCCTCCACTCGTTCGGTCCGAGCGAAGTCGAGGACCGCTGCCGAGCGGAGCCGAGGCCCCTTCGTCCTGCCGACGCCGAAGCCAAGGGAGAAAAAGGAAGTGACCAGCTTCAAAACCCTCGACGACATCTCCGACGCGCACGGCAAGCGCGCGCTCGTGCGCGTCGACCTGAACGTGCCGATGGCGGACGGGCGGGTGACCGACGACACCCGGCTTCGCGCCACCCTGGCGACGGTGACCGAACTCGCCGACAAGGGCGCGATCGTGCTCCTGCTCGCGCATTTCGGCCGGCCCAAGGGCGAGCGGCGGCCCGACATGTCGCTGTCGCTGGTCACGAGCGCCTATGAAGAGGTGCTCGGGCGGCCGGTGCGCTTCGTCGGCGATTGCTGCGGCGACATGGCGGCTCAGAATGTCGCCATGATGCAGCCGGGCGACGTCGCGATCCTGGAGAATACGCGCTTTCACGCCGGCGAGGAGAAGAACGATCCCGAGCTCGCCCGCGCCATGGCGTCGCTTGGCGACCTTTACGTCAACGACGCCTTTTCCGCCGCGCACCGGGCCCATGCGTCGACCGAAGGCCTGGCGCGGCTGCTTCCCGCTTATGCCGGCCGGGCGATGGAGGCGGAGCTCAAGGCCTTGCAAAAGGCTCTGGGCGAGCCGGAGCGGCCGGTGGCGGCCGTTGTCGGCGGCGCCAAGGTGTCTTCCAAGCTAGAAGTGCTCCGCCACCTCGTCGCCCGGGTCGATCACCTGATCATCGGCGGCGGCATGGCCAACACCTTCCTCGCCGCACGCGGCGTCGACGTCGGCAAGTCGCTCTGCGAGCACGATCTCAAGGACACGGCGCTGGAGATCCTCGACGCCGCGGACCGGGCGAACTGCACCGTGCATCTCCCTTATGACGTCGTGGTCTCGAAGGAATTCGCCGCCAATCCGCCGTCGCTCAGGACCTGCAACGTCCACGAAGTGGGTGCGGACGAGATGATCCTCGACGTCGGCCCGACCGCGGTCGAAGCGCTCGCCGATGCGATCAAGACCTGCCGCACTTTGGTCTGGAACGGTCCGCTCGGCGCGTTCGAGACGCCGCCTTTCGATGAGGCCACCGTTGCTCTCGCCCGCACCGCCGCCGCGCTGACCGTGAGCGGCGGCCTGGTTTCGGTCGCGGGCGGCGGCGACACGGTCGCGGCGCTGAACCATGCCGGCGTCGCAGGGGATTTCACCTTCGTCTCGACCGCCGGCGGCGCCTTTCTCGAATGGATGGAAGGCAAGGAATTGCCGGGTGTGACCGCTCTCCAGTAACCTGGCAGCCCCGCGGCCGCAGCTTACGAGGGGAGATTGCATGATCAACGTCCGCGGCCTCGACCATGTCGTGCTTCGAGTCGCCGAGCTGGAGCGCTCGCTGCGCTTCTACGAGGACGTGCTGGGCGCGCGGGTGGAGCGGGTGCAGGACGCGATCGGGCTGTACCAGCTTCGCCTCGGCGACTGCCTCGTCGATCTCGTGCCCGTCCAAGGCAAGCTCGGCCGCATGGGCGGCGCCGCGCCTGGGCCTGCAGGGCGCAACGTCGATCATATCTGCTTCCGCGTCCTGCCGTGGGACGGCGATGCGGTTTTGGCGCATCTGGCGCTGCACGGGATCGAGGCCGAGATCGTGTCGCGCTACGGTGCGCAAGGGGAAGGGCCGTCCGTCTACCTGGCCGATCCCGACGGAAACGGAATCGAGCTCAAGGGGCCGCCCTGGCCGCCGGAGCGCCCGCGCGAGGGCTGACCGCCGCAGCCGATTGCGCCCGCCGCCTCGCCTGCGCTACGGGCGCCCGGCACACCCAACACCGACGAAACGGGGACCCGAAAAGATGGATCATGCGAAGATGACGGCGCAGATGGAAAGCGGCCAGGGCTTCATCGCCGCTCTCGACCAGAGCGGCGGATCGACGCCCAAGGCGCTCAAGGGCTACGGCATCGAGGAAGGCGCCTGGAGCTCCGACGAGGAAATGTTCGGCCTCATCCACCAGATGCGCAGCCGCATTATCACATCGCCCGCGTTTTCCGGCGAGAAGGTGATCGGCGCGATCCTGTTCGAGCGGACCATGGACGGCGACGTCGACGGCCGCCCGGTGCCGGACGTGCTTCGCGAGCGCGGCGTCGTTCCCTTCATCAAGATCGACAAGGGACTCGAAGCCGAAGCGAACGGCGTGCAGCTCATGAAGCCGATGCCGGAACTGGACGCGCTTCTCGCCCGCGCCAAGGGCCTCGGCGTGTTCGGCACCAAGGAGCGCTCGGTGATCAACCTCGCCAACCGCGAAGGCATCGCCGCCATCGTCGCGCAGCAGTTCGAAGTCGCCCGCCAGGTGCTCGCCGCCGGGCTGATGCCGATCATCGAGCCGGAAGTGAACATCAAGAGCCCGGAGCGCGCCGAGGCCGACCGCATCCTCCTCGAGGAAACGCTGAAGGCTTTGGACTCGCTCCCCGAGGGCGAGCGCGTGATGCTGAAGCTTTCCATCCCGGCCGAAGCCGGCCTGTTCGATCCTCTCGTCGCCCACCCCAAGGTGCTGCGCGTCGTCGCTCTGTCCGGCGGCTTTTCCCGCGAGGAAGCGTGCCGGGAGCTCGCCCGCAACCACGGCATGATCGCGAGCTTCTCGCGCGCCTTGCTGGAGGAGCTCCGCCACCCGATGTCGGACGACGAATTCGACGGAACGCTCGGCCGTGCGATCGACGACATCCACAGGGCGTCCACCGAGAAGGTCGCCGCCTGAGGGCCTGGCTGGCGAAACAATTCGCACGGCCGCACGGCTGGACGGGCCGTCTCCTGGTCGCGCCCTGGCTCGACCGGATCAGCCGTCACATGGTTCCGCTCGCCCTTGCCGGACTCGACGTTCGGCGGGGCGAGACCGTGCTCGACGTCGGCTTCGGCGGGGGCGGGCTGATCGCCGCTTTGCTCGAGGCGGGGGCGCGCGCGGTCGGAATCGACATTTCGGAGGTAGCGGTGCGGCGGGCGCGGCGGCGCTTCGGTGAGCGCGCCCGCATCCTCCTCGGCTCGGCGGAAGCGCTGCCGCTCGGAGATGCGTCCGTCCACAAGGCGGCGAGTCTCAACAGCCTTTATTTCTGGCCCGCTCCCGCCGCCGCCATGGCGGAGTTCGCGCGAGTCGTCCGGCCGGGCGGGCGCCTGGCCATCGCCTTCGAGCCGCCCGAGGAGCTTCGCAAATGGCCGGGTCACCGCCACGGCTTCCGGCTCTTTGCGGAAGAGGAGGTGCGGCAATTGATGGCGCAGGCGGGCTTCACCGATATTCGCGCCGCCTGGGGTACCGGCCGCAAGCCCGATCGCTTTCTCTGCTTGACCGGGGTGCGTTCGCCCGGCGATGCGCTCTAGCCATGGAAGACGAACTCAGCCCGGATTTCGCAGACATGTTCGAGCCGGTGCGGCAGCCGCCGTGCCAGCTCTACCTGATCAGCCCGCTCGACGTCGGCGGCGATTTTCCCGAGCGGCTGGAGGCGGCTCTCTCCGGCGGGCCGGTCGCGGCCTTTCAGTTCCGGGTGAAGGGCGTCGACCAGCATGAAGCGGCGCGCCTCGCCGAGCCGCTGCAGCGCATCTGCGAAGCCCATGAAGTCGCCTTCATCGTCAACGACGACATGGCGCTTGCCAAACGCATCGGTGCCGACGGCGTCCACCTCGGGCAAGGCGACGGCGATCCGCGGGAGGCGCGTGCCTTGCTCGGCCCTTCGGCGCAGATCGGAATCACCTGCCACGACAGCCGGCACCTCGCCATGGACGCCGGAGAGGCGGGCGCCGACTACGTCGCTTTCGGCGCCTTCTTCCCGACGGCGACCAAGGAAACGGCGCACCGGCCCGATCCGTCGATCCTGTCCTGGTGGTCGCGCCTGTTCGAAATCCCCTCCGTCGCGATCGGCGGGGTCACTCCCGAGAACGGCCGCGTCCTCGTCGAGGCCGGCGCGGACTTCCTTGCCGTGTGCAATGCCGTGTGGGGACATCCCGAAGGTCCCGCCGCGGCCGTCGCGGCGTTCCAAAGCATATTGGAGCGCTGACCTAGCGCAAAGCCTGGCCGACCATGCTCCGCAGGGTCAGGGCGTCGTGGATGGCGTGGGCGTCAATGTCGTTGTTAAAGTAGCACCACACGTCGCGGCCGCCTTGCGCTTGTTCGACGAGCCAGTCGGTCCAGGCGAGCAGGCCTTGGTCGGAATAGCGGCCCCAATATTTGCCCTCGCCGCCGTGGAAACGGACATAGGCGACCGGGCCCGACGCCCACCGCTCGGTCGTCAGCCCCGGCATGTCGTGGGCGCAAAAGGAAATGCCGCGCGCATCGAGCAGGGCGAGAACCTCGCGCGTCATCCAGCTCTTTTCGCGAAACTCGAAGACGTGCGTGAGGTCGCCCGGAAGGAGGGCGGCGAACTCCTCGAGGCGCGCCGTGTTGCAGGCCCAGCGCGGCGGGAGCTGGTAGAGGATGGGCCCGATCGCGCCGCCAAGATTGCGGGCGCGGGCGAGGAATTCCTCCACCGGCTCCGCGCAGTTTTTCAGCTTCTTCATATGGGTGATGAAGCGCGGCGCCTTTACCGCATAACGAAAGCCCGGCGCCGCCTGGTCGCGCCACTTCGCAAAGGTGTCGGGCTTGGGAAGATGGTAGAAGCTGGTGTTGAGCTCCACCGTGTCGAAAGTCGCGGCATAATGATCGAACCACAGCCGCTGCGCGAGCTTCGCCGGGTAGAAGAGTTCGCGCCAGTGCCGGTAGATCCAGCCCGAGCAGCCGATCCTGATCTCGCCGCGCCTTTCCATGGCACTCCGAACGGAACGGGCTGGAAATAAGTTTCCTGACCTGCGTTAAGTCGGGCGATGCGCCGCACCGGAACCATCGTCACCATCGTCCTGACCGCGATCGTCACGGCCGCGCTGACCAGCGCCTTCTGGTTCCTCGCCTTCAACCGCGGCGCGCTGGCCGAGCGCAAGGCGCCGCCGCCGCCCGCGCCCGTCGAGCCGCAGCGGCCCGCCCTCGTCCTCGGCCCCGGCGGCCTCGCCATCCCCGTCGCCGGCATAAGCGCGAACCAGCTTCAGGACACCTACACCCAGTCGCGCGCCGGCGGCGCCCGCGTCCACAATGCCATCGACATCATGGCGCCGCGCGGCACGCCGGTGATCGCGGCGGCGCCGGGCACCGTGGAAAAACTCTTCTTCAGCCAGGGCGGCGGCGGCATCACCGCTTATGTCCGCTCGCCCGACCGCCAGTGGATCTTCTATTACGCCCACCTCGACGCTTATGCGCCGGGCCTTCGTGAAGGACAGGCGGTCGCGCAGGGCGATCCGATCGGCACCGTCGGCTTCACCGGCAACGCCAATCCCGCCGGCCCGCACCTCCACTTCGCCGTTCACCGCATGGCGCCCGGCGAAGACTGGCATGCCGGCACCGCGGTCAATCCTTACCCCCTCCTTGCCGGCAGGCGCTGATGCCCTAAGCTCGGCCGGGTGAAGGGCCGTTTCTTTTTCTTCCTGGCGATGACGGCGCTCGCCGGCCTTGCCGCGTCCCTCGCATGGGCCGCCGCGATCATGTTCGGTTCAGCTCCTCACAAGCCGCCGCTCGACTCCGTCCTCTGCGCCGCCATTGTTCCCGTGGCCATGCTCGCGCTGTGGCCGCGCAGCGACGGCGAGCGGCTGCTTCTGGGGGCACGCCTCGGCCTCCACTCGTCCAACCGGCGCGCGGCGCTCGCGTCGTGCTTCGCGCCGTTCCGGCCGCGCCTCCGCCCCGCCGCGCATGTCCGCGGCCCGCGGCTGCGCTGGACCTTGCTGACCACCGCACTGATCGCGACCCTGCTCGCATCCGGAGTCGCCGCGCCGTTCTTCGCGTACACCCTCTTCATGCTCTCGCTGCGCCGCGCCGCCTGGTACGGCGACCCCAATGCGATCCTGATGGAGTGGGACTGGCTGCGCGTGCGCGGACCGGTCCTGACCGGCGCGGGCCGCCGCCTTGCCGCCCGCGCCCGCGCGCGCTAAAGCGCCGCGCGACCTATCGACGTCACTCAGCGAGAACATCATGAAGATCAGCGGCGTGGACATCCGTCCCGGCAACATCATCGAATATGAGGGCGGCATCTGGCGCGCCGTCAAGATCCAGCACACCCAGCCCGGCAAGGGCGGCGCCTACATGCAGGTCGAGATGAAGAACCTCATCGACGGCCGCAAGAACAACGTCCGCTTCCGCTCGGCCGAGACGGTGGAACGCGTCCGCCTCGACACCAAGGATTTCCAGTTCCTGTTCCGCGACGGCGATGCGCTGACCTTCATGGACAAGGACAATTACGAGCAGATCACGCTCGACGCCGGCATCCTCGGCGACGCCGCCGCCTTCCTCCAGGACGGCATGGACGTCGTCATGGAGCTTTACGACGAGCGC
This sequence comes from Allosphingosinicella sp., assembly GCA_036388975.1. Lineage (GTDB taxonomy): Bacteria > Pseudomonadota > Alphaproteobacteria > Sphingomonadales > Sphingomonadaceae > Allosphingosinicella. Next base: position 6,841 of record DASVQT010000104.1, read on the forward strand.
CCGATCTCCGTGCAGCTTCCCGACACGATCGAAGCGACGATCGTCGAGGCCGACGCGGTGGTGAAGGGGCAGACCGCCTCCTCCTCCTACAAGCCCGCCGTGCTCGACAACGGCGTGCGCGTCATGGTCCCGCCGCACATTTCCAGCGGAACCCGGATCGTCGTCGACGTTTACGAGCAGACCTACGTCCGCCGCGCCGACTGACTTCTTCTCGACGCCGGCCTCGTTCGTCCCGAGCGAAGTCGAGGGGCGCCATTGATGAATCCGAGCCAGCGCCCCTCAAACTGCGCTCGGGACGAACGGAGACTGAGTTGGTTAGCCACTCTGGATTGATCACCGTGATGCAGAAGGCGGCGCGCAAGGCGGCGCCGCGGCTGCGCCGCGACTTCGGCGAGGTCGAGCAGCTTCAGGTGAGCCGCAAGGGTCCCGCGGACTTCGTTTCCATGGCCGACAAGCTCGCCGAGGAAACGGTGATGGAGGAGCTGCGCCACGCCCGGCCGGACTGGGGCTTCCTGATGGAAGAGGCCGGCGAGATCGAGGGCGCGCCCGGCAAGCCGCGCTGGGTCCTCGATCCGATCGACGGCACGTCCAACTTCCTGCACGGCATTCCGCACTTCGCCATTTCGATCGCCGTCCAGGAGTCCCGTCCCGGCGGCAACGGCTGGGGCGAAGTGACCCAGGGCCTCGTCTACCAGCCGCTCACCGACGAGAGCTTCTGGGCGGAGAAGGGCAGGGGCGCCTGGCTCAACGAGCGGCGCCTGCGCGTGTCGTCGCGCCGCCACCTGGACGACGCGCTGATCGCCACCGGCGTGCCTTACAAGGGCCACGGCCAGCTTCCGCGCTTCCAGAAGATCCTCGACGCCGTGTCGCCTGAAGTTGCCGGCATCCGCCGCTTCGGTTCGGCCGCGCTCGACCTCGCCTGGGTCGCGGCCGGGCGCTATGACGGCTTCTGGGAGGAAGACCTTCAATATTGGGACGTCGCGGCGGGCATCCTGCTCGTCCGGGAAGCGGGCGGCTTCGTCACCGACTTCCGCGGCGGCGACCTGGGCCTTGCGAACGGCCAGGTGCTGGCGGCGAACGACCAGATTCATTCCAAGCTGCACCGGCTGGTGGCGGGCGCGCTGCGGAGCTGAAGCGGCGGCGCGCATGCGGTTCGCCGAAGCTCAGGCGATGCTCGTCGAAAACGGGGTGAGCCTTCCGCAATAGGTCCGGAAATGGACCCATGAGCGGGTTCAACATCCTTTCCGTCCCGGCAATCGCCGCATGCGCTGCAGCCCCTGTCCCGGCCCCGGCCGCGGCGTGGCCCGAAGCGGTGCGCGATTTCTCGTCGCCGCGCGCGGCGATCGAAGCGGCCGGCCATTTCCCGAACAGCGCCGGCATGCAGCGCCGGCGGCTCGGCGCCGCGGTCGCCTTGGGCGACTCGGCCGAAGCCCTGTCCGCGCTGCGCCGCCTCGCCGGCATGGGCGCGGTGCCGAGCCGGGCCGAACTCGTGCAGGCGACCCCGCTGGTCGGCGCCGCGGCGGTGGGCCAGCTCGCCGCCTGCTTTTCCGCCAATTCCGAGCCGCTGGCCCGCAGCCTGCCTTATGCGACGGTGCCCGCCGAGCACCGGCTGGTCGACGGACTTCTCTGGGACCCGCAGCGCGGCCGCGCCTTTGCGACCACCGCGGTGAGCGGCCGCCTCGCGGCCATAGACGATCCGCGAGACACCAGCGAACCGCTCGGCAGCCTGCTCGGCGGCGCTTACGACGCGACGCGGCGCCGCTTCTGGATCGCCTCGGCTCCGGTCGGCATGGCCCCCGACAGGGACGATTTCGCAGGGCTGGTCTCGGTCGATCCCGACGATCTCGGCGACGTGGCGCGCATATCGGCTCCCGCCGGCGCGTCTCCGGCCGACGTCGCGGTGGCGCGGGACGGCACCGTTTATGCGAGCGACGGCCTGAACGGCGCGGTCTATCGCTGCCGCCCCGGCTGCGCCGCGCTGGAGACCTGGCTCGCGCCGGGCACGCTCTACAGCGCCCAGGGGCTCGCTTTTTCCGGGGACCAGCGCCTGCTCTACGTCGCCGACCGGCGCTACGGCCTTGCCGCCGTCGACCGGGCGAGCGGCCGCGTCTTTCGGGTCGAAGCGGCGCCGGACGTGATGCTCGACGGGTTCGACGGCCTCGTGTCCGTACGCGGCGACCTGATCGCCACCCAGACCGCTTATTCTCCGCAGCGCATCGTTCGCCTCCGCCTTTCGGCCGACGGCCTGCGGGTCGCCCGCCTCGACGTTCTCGAGCGGGCGCACCGCGACTGGGGCGAAGTCACGCTCGCCGCCGCCGCCGGACACCGTTTGATCTATGTTGCGGACGCGCAGTGGGAGCGCTGGGGACCCGGCGGCGTGCCGGCCGGCGGCCGCGCGCCCGGACCGACCCCGATCCGGAGCCTCGCCCTCCACTGACGCCGCGCGCCGGGACCGAAGCCTCGGAACAAAGGGCGATTTTCAGCCGCTTTGTCCCGAGTCCCGCCCTTGCCTCTGGCCGCACCCGGTCCTAGAGGACGCGCAACCTTCGTCCTGGAGTGAAAGCGATGGCGTCCGCCGCCGCGGAATATCTTCCGATCCTGTTGTTCCTGGCCGTCGCTTTGGGCCTGTCGCTGGCGTTCGTCGTTCTGCCGATGATCGCCGCGCGGTTCACCGGAGCCGCCAACCCGTATCCGGACAAGCTCGCCGAATATGAGTGCGGCTTCCCGGCCTTCGAGGACAGCCGCGCCCAGTTCGACGTGCGTTTCTACCTCGTCGCCATTCTGTTCATCATCTTCGACATCGAAGCGGCGTTCCTGTTTCCCTGGGCGGTCTCGCTCGGAAACATCGGCCTCGTCGGATGGGCGGCGATGATGATCTTCCTCGTGGAGCTGGCTTTGGGCTTTGCCTATGCCTGGAAGAAGGGAGCGCTCGAATGGGAGTGATCCTCGACCCGCGCGACGAGAACCAGCGTCCGGCCGACCTTCAGCAGCCGGACCCGGCCTTTTTCTACGATCTCCAGTCCGAAGTGAACGACAAGGGCTTCCTCGTCACCTCGACGGAAGACCTGTTCCAATGGGCGCGCACCGGCTCGCTCTGGTGGATGACCTTCGGCCTCGCCTGCTGCGCGGTGGAGATGATCCACGCCAACATGCCGCGCTACGACCTGGAGCGCTTCGGAGTCGCGCCGCGCGCGTCCCCGCGCCAGTCGGACGTGATGATCGTCGCCGGCACGCTCTGCAACAAGATGGCGCCGGCCCTGCGCCGGGTCTACGATCAGATGTCCGAGCCGCGCTACGTCATCTCGATGGGAAGCTGCGCCAACGGCGGCGGTTATTACCATTATTCCTATTCGGTGGTGCGCGGCTGCGACCGCATCGTGCCCGTGGACATCTACGTTCCGGGCTGCCCGCCGACGGCCGAAGCCCTGCTCTACGGCGTCATGCAGCTGCAGCGGAAGATCCGCCGCATCGGCACGATCGAGAGGTGAGGGGAATGCGCAGCGCCGGCATGCAACTCCCGTTCGTCCCGAGCAGGGATCGAGTAGGCGAAGCCGTATCGAGAGCCCGGGTCGAGGGACCCTCGCGCACACGGTCCCTCGACACGCCGTCTCGACTTCGCTCGACGGCTGCTCGGGACGAACGGAGGGTGGCGACATGAACAACTCCGCGCCCCGCATCGCCCCGCGCGCCGGCATCGTCGAAGAGGTCACCGCCGCGCTCGGCGGCATGCTCATCGAGACCAAGGACGCAGTCGGCGAAGTTTCGCTGACCGTCCGGCGCGAGAGCATCGTCGAGGCGATGACGATCCTTCGCGACCGCTTCGAATATCAGCAGCTCATGGAGATTGCCGGCGTCGACTATCCGGGCCGCGCCGAGCGGTTCGAGGTGGTCTATCACCTGCTTTCGGTGACGAAGAACCACCGCATTCGAGTGCGCGTGTCGGCCGACGAGGACGTGCCGGTGCCGTCCATCACCGGCATCTGGCCGGTCGCCGGCTGGCTCGAGCGCGAAGTGTTCGACATGTACGGGGTGCTCTTTTCCGGCAATAACGACCTGCGCCGCATCCTCACCGATTACGGTTTCCGCGGGCACCCGTTCCGCAAGGATTTCCCGCTCTCGGGCTATGTCGAGCTTCGCTATTCCGAAGAGCAGAAGCGCGTCGTCTACGAGCCGGTGCGTCTCGCCCAGGACTTCCGAGCCTTCGACTTCCTCAGCCCCTGGGAAGGCGCCGAATATATATTGCCGGGCGACGAGAAGGCCTCGCCGCAGGCGCCCGGCGCGCCCACTCCGCTCAAGGCGGAAGAGGTGAAGAAGTGAGCGGATTTGCGGCGATTTGCATGATTCGGATACAAAAACCGCTAGCCCTGAGCCGGTCGAAGGGCGGGTCGCGCTTTGCCTCTGTGAACCCGGGCTTCGACAGGCTCAGCCCTAACGGGGGTGTGTGGCATGGATAATCACGATCCCGGCAGCAACGTGGGGACGCAGGACCACGCGCGCGAAGTCGAGAAGACCGGCGCGACCGTGTCCGACATCGCGAACTACACGATCAATTTCGGCCCGCAGCATCCGGCCGCGCACGGCGTGCTCCGGCTCGTCCTCGAGCTCGACGGCGAGATCGTCGAGCGGGTCGATCCGCATGTCGGCCTGCTCCACCGCGGCACCGAGAAGTTCTGCGAATACAAGACCTACATCCAGTCCATCCCGTACATGGACCGGCTCGATTACGTCTCGCCCATGTGCATGGAGCACAGCTACGTCCTCGCCATCGAAAAGCTGCTCGACATCGAGGTGCCGCTGCGCGCCAAGTATCTGCGCACCTTTTTCGCCGAGCTGACGCGGGTTTCGAACCACCTCCTGAACCTCGGCAGCCACGTCATGGACGTCGGCGCGATGACTCCGAACCTGTGGCTGTTCGAGCCGCGCGAAGACATCATGAACTTCTACGAGCGCGTGTCCGGCGCGCGGATGCACGCCAATTATTTCCGCCCGGGCGGCGTGCACCAGGACGTGCCGGCGGGTCTCCTCGAAGACATTTCGGCCTGGATGGACGACCGGCTGATGCCGCTGTTCGAGGACGCGATCAGCCTCGTCGCCGACAACCGGATCTTCAAGCAGCGCAACGTCGACATTTCCTACGTGTCCAAGGAAGACGCGCTGGCCTGGGGCTTTTCCGGCCCGATGATCCGCGCCGCCGGCATCCCGTGGGACATCCGCAAGTCGCAGCCTTACGACGCCTACGACCTCGTCGAGTTCGACGTGCCGGTCGGCACCAAGGGCGATTGCTACGACCGCTTCATGGTGCGCGTCGAGGAGGTCCGCCAGTCGGTGCGCATCATGAAGCAGTGCATCGCCGAGATGCCGGAAGGGCCGATCGCTTCGCTCGACCGCAAGGTCGTCCCGCCCAAGCGCGGCGAGATGAAGCAGTCAATGGAAGCGCTCATCCACCACTTCAAGCTGTACACGGAAGGCTTCCACGTCCCCGCCGGCGAAGTCTATGTCGCGACCGAAAGCCCCAAGGGCGAGTTCGGCATCTATCTCGTCGCGGACGGCACCAACAAGCCGTACCGGGTCAAGATCCGGCCGACCGGCTTTTCGCACCTCCAGGCGATGGACTTCATGACGAAGGGCCACATGCTGGCCGACGTCACCGCGATCCTCGGATCGCTCGACATCGTCTTCGGGGAGATCGACCGGTGAAGGACCGCCGCACCCTGGTCATGATCTTTCTGCTCGTCATGGTCGTGACGGCAGGGGTGGTTTATCTGTTCCTGGATCACGACCAGGGGGCCGGCGGCCGCTCGGGCGGCGGTTCGGGTTCGGGCTCCTCGGCCGCGATCGTGATCCTCCTGCTCCTCGCCGGGGTGACGGCCGGCGCAAGCCGCCGCAAGCGCGTCGTGCGCGACGAAGAAGAACGCAAAGATGGCTGACATCCTTCCCACCTCCATCCCCGACATGGACGAACTGCGCGCCCGCTGGGGCGGCTTCGACTGGACCGCCGAGAATGCGGCCAAGGCGAAGGTCATCGTCGGCCGCTATCCGCCGGGGCGCCAGCAGAGCGCGATCATTCCGCTGCTCGACATGGCGCAGCGCCAGGTCGGCGCCGACACGCAGACGCAGGGCTGGCTTCCCGTTCCGGTGATCGAATTCGTCGCCCGCTATCTCGGCATGCCCTACATGCGCGCGCTCGAGGTCGCCTCCTTCTACACCATGTTCAACCTGCGCCCGGTGGGCCGCTTCCACGTCCAGGTGTGCGGCACCACGCCCTGCATGCTGCGCGGCTCGGACGATCTCTTCGAAGCCTGCAAGGCGCGCGGCTTGAGAAAGGGCGCGACGTCCGAGGACGGACTCTTCACCCTCTCCGAAGTCGAATGCCTCGGCGCCTGCGCCAACGCGCCGATGGTGCAGATCAACGACGACAATTACGAGGACCTGACCTTCGACACCATGGGCGCGATCCTCGACGCGCTCGCCCGGGGCGAGGCACCGCGACCGGGTCCGCAGGTCGACCGGCAGACCAGCGCGCCAGAAGGCGGCCCGTCGACCCTCGTCGAGATGGTCGATGCCAATCACGATTACCGGCCGCGCTGGAGCAGCGGGGAGGGGGCCCAATGAAGGCGCTCGCTTTCCTGCCTCTCGTAACGGTCGCGGCCTGCAGCGAGGCTGCCGTGCCCGCCGCGAACGGGACGGTGGCGGCCGCAAGCGCCCCCGCGCGCGCGGCTGCCGCGACTCCGGTGACCGTCGCGCAGGCCATGGTCCGCCAACAGCTCGGAGCAGATGGCGACGTCCGCTTCGGCGCGGCGCGCACTTATAGAAACAACGGAGTGGCGATCGTCTGCGGCGCCTATGCGCCGCAAGGCGAAGGCGAGCGGCGCTTCGTCGCGGTCGGCGACGTGGACGTCTGGCTCGAGCCGAACATGGCGCCGGGCGAAATGGACCGCGCCTTTGCCGAATATTGCAGGGACGGCGCCGCCAATGCTTGACGATAAGGACCGCATCTTCACCAACCTGTACGGCTTCCAGGACTGGGGCCTGAAGGGCGCGCAGGCGCGCGGAGACTGGGACGCGACCGCCAATCTGATGGCGCTCGGCCAGGACGAGATCATCAACGTCATCAAGGAATCCGGCCTTCGCGGCCGCGGCGGCGCGGGCTTCCCGACCGGCATGAAGTGGAGCTTCATGCCCAAGGAGCCGGCACCCGGCCGCCCCAACTTCCTCGTCATCAACGCCGACGAATCGGAGCCCGGCTCCTGCAAGGACCGCGAAATCATCCGCCACGATCCGCACAAGCTGATCGAAGGCGCGCTCATCGCCGGCTTCGCGATGCGGGCGCGGGCCGGATACATCTACATTCGCGGCGAGTTCATCCGCGAGGCCGAGACGCTGCAGGCGGCGGTCGAGCAGGCCTATGAAGCGGGGCTGCTCGGCAAGAACGCCGCCAAGTCGGGCTACGATTTCGACCTCTTCGTCCACCGCGGCGCGGGCGCCTACATTTGCGGCGAAGAGACGGCAATGCTGGAAAGCCTCGAAGGCAAGAAGGGCATGCCGCGCCTCAAGCCCCCGTTCCCGGCGGGCGCGGGCCTCTACGGCTGCCCGACGACGGTGAACAACGTCGAGTCGATCGCGGTGGTGCCGACCATCCTTCGCCGCGGCGCCGCCTGGTTCAAGAGTTTCGGGCGCGAGAAGAACGAAGGCACCAAGCTTTTCCAGATTTCCGGCCACGTGAACAAGCCGTGCGTCGTCGAAGACGCCATGTCCGTGCCGTTCCGCGAGCTGATCGACCGGCATGCCGGCGGCATACGCGGCGGCTGGGACAATCTCCTTTGCGTCATCCCCGGCGGCTCGTCCGTGCCGCTCGTCCCCGCGCACGAGATCATCGACGCGCCGATGGACTTCGATGCGCTGCGCGACCTCAAGTCCGGCCTCGGCACCGCGGCGATCATCGTCATGGACAGGTCGACGGACGTGGTGCGCGCGATCGCCCGCCTCAGCTATTTCTACAAGCACGAAAGCTGCGGCCAGTGCACGCCCTGCCGCGAAGGCACGGGCTGGATGTGGCGGGTCATGGAGCGGCTCGTCAAAGGCAATGCCGACGAGCATGAAATCGACATGCTCTGGGACGTCACGAAGCAGGTCGAAGGCCACACCATCTGCGCCTTGGGCGACGCCGCGGCCTGGCCGATCCAGGGCCTGATCCGCCACTACCGCCCCGAGCTCGAGCGCCGCATCCGCGAAGCGAAGGGCGAAGGCGAGCCCGTGCTGGAGGCGGCGGAATGACGGCTACGGCGCTCATTTCGATCCTGCTGGCGACCGTGCAGGTCACCGGCACGCGCGTCCCGCCGCCCAATCGGCCCGCGGAGGTCGCCGACAGGGGCACTGGCAGCGAGCATGCGGAGGGCCGGCGCGCGATGCAGGCTTACACCAATTGCGTCGTCGCATCGAACCGCCGCGGCGTGGAGGCCTATCTGGCGGTCCCTCCGGGAACCGCGGAATGGGGCCGGCTGGGCGCGCGGATCGCAACGTCCGAATGCATGGCGGACGGC
>DASVQT010000105.1:0-9343 GCA_036388975.1 Allosphingosinicella sp.
AAAGGACGGGCATGTCGAGGAGGCGGGCGATCTCGGCGCAGAAGGGCTCGTGCGTGTCGAGGTCGCCGAGCACGAAGCCGCCCCCATGGAAGAAGAGGAGCAGCGGGCCGGAGCCGCGCGCCTCTCGGGCGTCGTAAAGGCGCAAGGGTATCTCGCCGCCCGCGCCCGGGCAGGACAGGTCGCGGATCACGGCGAGGTCGCCCACCGGCGCATCGGCGACGTGACGGGAGCGCAGCATCATGACGCGCGCTTCGGCGGCGCCGACTTCATGGGTCTTGGGCCCTGGGAGCGCGTTCAGGAAATCGAGGAACTGGCGCACGTCGGGGCGCACATAAGGCTCGGACAAGAAACGGCTCCGGTAGGCAAGCAGGGTGGCGGCGCCTAGCTAGGGGCAATGTTCGCGCTCGTCCATCACCCCGACTATGTCGCGCCCGCTCAGGCGGACAAGCGCTACCGCTGGAACAAGAACGGCCTTGTGCGCGACCTGCTGGTCGAGAGCGGGTTTGGGGTGGACTGGATCGAGCCGGAGCCGATGCCGCGGGCGTGGCTGGAGCGGGTGCATAGCGCGGACTATGTCGCCGAGGTGCTGGCGGCCGCAGTGCCTCGGGAGAAGGAGCGGCGGATCGGCTTTCCGGTCACCGAGGTGGTCGCGCGGCGGGCGCAGGTGGTGCCGGGCGGGACGTACCGGGCGGCGCTGGAGGCGCTGAAGCGCGGCTTCGCGGTCAACAATGCGGGGGGCAGCCACCATGCGCTGCACGACAGCGGCGCCGGCTATTGCGTGTTCAACGACCTTGCGGTGGCGGCGGTGCGGCTCACGGAAGAGGGGACGTGCGCGCGGGTGCTGGTGGTCGACGTGGACGTGCATCAGGGCGACGGGACGGCGGCGCTGACGGCTGGGCGGCCGGAGATCGCGACCTACTCGATCCATGCCGAGAAGAACTTTCCGGTGAGGAAGGCGGTCTCGACGCTGGATGTGGGGCTGCCGGACGGCACGGGCGACGAAGACTATTTCGCGGCGCTGGAGGAGACTTTGGTGCCGCTCGTGGAGCGGTTTCGGCCGTCGCTGATCCTCTACCAGGGCGGGGTGGACCCGTTCAGCGGGGACAGGCTCGGGCGGCTGGCACTGACGCAGGAGGGGCTGGACGCGCGGGACCGGTTCGTCGGCACTCTCGCCAGGGCGTGCGGCATTCCGCTCGCAGGGACGCTGGGCGGCGGCTACGGGGCGGACGCGCTGGAGGTGGCGCGGCGGCATGAGCGGTCCATCCTGACGATGGCGGCGCTTTTCTCGGAAGCGCCCGTTGCAGAGCGCCCGCGAACTTCTACCTTGGGGTGAGACGCCGCCCCGGCTAAGGAGGGCGGCGAAACACAGCCTCAGGACAAGAACAAGATGGCGACAGCCACCCATCTCGTGACCCCGGAAGAAGCGGGCGCCAATCCGCCGCTCGAAAACGTCGTCGTGCGCTTCGCCGGCGACAGCGGCGACGGCATGCAGCTGACCGGCGGCCAGTTCACCATGTCGACCGCGCTCGCCGGCAACGACCTCGCGACCTTTCCCGACTTTCCGGCCGAGATCCGCGCGCCGCAGGGGACGACCTTTGGCGTTTCCGCCTTTCAGATCAATTTCGGCTCCTCGGCGATCGAGACTGCGGGCGACCAGCCGGACGTGCTGATCGCGATGAACCCGGCGGCGCTCAAGGTGAACGTCGCCGACCTGAAGCCCGGCGGGCTGATCATCGCCGATGAGGGCGAGTTCGGGCCGAGGAACCTCGCCAAGGCGGGCTATGAGACCAACCCGCTCGAGGACGATTCCCTGAGCAAGTGGCAGGTCATCAAGTTCAACATCTCGCAGTTGACCCTCGAGGCGGTGAAGCCGTTCGGGCTCGGCAACAAGGAAGCGCTCCGGTCCAAGAACATGTGGACGCTGGGGCTCGCGCTCTGGATGTTCGACCGGGACCGGCAGCCGATCGTCGACTGGCTCAAATCCAAGTTCGCCAAGAAGCCGGAGCTCGCAGAGGCGAACATCGCGGCGCTGAACGCCGGCCATGCCTATGGCGAGACGGTGGAGATCGGCGGGCAGATCCACCAGCATCATCTCGAGCCCGCGCCGGCCGAGCCCGGGCTTTACCGCACGGTCACGGGCGCGGAGGCGATCTCGATCGGGCTGGTCGCGGGGGCGCAGCTTGCCAGCCTGCCGATGTTCTTCGGCGGCTATCCGATCACGCCGGCGTCGGCGATCCTGCATCACCTGTCGCGGCTTAAGGAATACCGCGTCACGACCTTCCAGGCGGAGGACGAGATCGCGGCCATCGGCGCGGCGATCGGCGCGAGCTTCGCCGGGCAGCTCGGCGTTACGTCCTCTTCGGGGCCGGGCATCGCCTTGAAGCAGGAGGCGATGGGGCTTGCGATCATGACCGAGCTTCCGCTCGTGATCGTCAATTCGCAGCGCGGCGGGCCGTCCACGGGCCTTCCCACCAAGACCGAGCAGTCTGACCTCTACCAGGCGGTCTACGGCCGCAACGGCGACGCGCCGATGCCGGTGATCGCCTCGCGCTCGCCCGCTGACGCGTTCGATTGCGCAATCGAGGCGGTGCGGATCGCCACGCAGTACATGACGCCCGTGATGCTGCTCACCGACGGCTATATCGCCAATGCCGCGGAGCCGTGGCGCGTGCCGGACATGTCGACCTACCAGCCGTTTCCGGTGGAGCATTTCACCGACGCGCCGCCGGAAGGGGAGAAGGTCAACCCCTACGCCCGCGACGAGAAGCTGGCGCGCGTCTGGATCAAGCCGGGCACGTACGGCCTTCGCCACCGGATCGGCGGCATCGAGAAGAATGTCGGCACCGGCCACATCGATTATGCGCCGGACAACCACCAGGCGATGACCGACATCCGCCACGACAAGGTGGCGGGCGTGGCGGGCACGATTCCGGAGCAGGACGTGTGCCTGGGCGAGACGTCCGGCAAGCTGGCAGTGGTTGGCTGGGGCTCGACCTTCGGGCCGATCCACCAGGCGGTGCGGCGGGCGCGCAAGCGCGGGCTGGACGTCAGCCACATCCACATCCGCCACATCTGGCCGCTGCCGAAGAATCTGGGCGATTTGCTGAGGAGCTACGAGCGGGTGATCGTTCCCGAGATGAACAAGGGGCAGCTCAAGACCTTGCTCCGCGACCAGTATCTCGTCGATGCCCGGTCGTTCAGCAAAGTGTCCGGCCAGCCGTTCAAGATTTCGGAAATCGAAGCGGCGATCGAGGAGGCTTTGGGATGAGGACGGCGGCCTTGGACACAGGGAAAGCCGCTAGCCCTGAGCCTGTCGAAGGGCGGTTTGCAGGGCGCGGGACCCGGGCTCCGACAGGCTCAGCCCTAGCGTTGTTGGGTTCCTTCCGCGCCCTCTCATCTTTTGGTGCACCATGAACACCGGCGGGCTCATTCGCCTCATTCTGCTGCTCGTGATCGTGTGCGCCCTGATCTGGTATCTGCTTTACGGAATGGCATCATGAACGAACTGACCAAGCTCACCGCGAAGGATTTCGCGACCGACCAGGAAGTGCGCTGGTGCCCCGGCTGCGGCGATTATGCCGTGCTGAAGGCGGTGCAGCGCACGATGCCGGAGCTCGGCGTCCGGCCGGAGAATACCGTCTTCGTGTCCGGCATCGGCTGCTCGTCGCGCTTTCCTTATTATATGGAGACGTACGGCTTCCACACGATCCACGGGCGCGCGCCGACCTTCGCGACCGGGATCAAGCTCGCCAATCCCGAACTCGACGTGTGGATCATCACCGGGGACGGCGACGCGCTGTCGATCGGCGGCAACCACACGATGCACGTGCTGCGCCGGAATCTCGATTGCCAGATCCTGCTGTTCAACAACGAGATTTACGGCCTTACCAAAGGGCAATATTCGCCGACCAGCCGGGTGGGGACGCGGTCGCCGTCGACGCCTTACGGATCGGTGGACCGTTCGGTCAGCCCCTGCGCATTCGCGCTGGGTTCGGGCGCGCGGTTCGTGGCGCGCGGCATCGACGTCAGCAAGAATCTCGTCGACGTGCTGAAAGCCGCGCACGGGCATCGCGGCGCCTCGTTCGTCGAGATCTTCCAGAATTGCATCGTCTACAATGACGACGTGTTCGCGCCCTTCACCGCCAAGGAGAATGCGGGGAACCAGCTCTGGCTGGAAGACGGCAAGCCGATGCTCTTCGCCGGCGGCACCAAGGGGATCGCGCTCGACCGCGACGCGCTGACCTTGCGCGTCGTCGACGTGGAGGGCGGCGACTGGGAGGCGGCGGGCGTCATCGTCCACGATCGGAAGAACCGTTCGGTCGCGCACATGCTGATCGAGATGCCGAGCGGCGCGTTCCCGATGGCCCTGGGCGTCATCTACGAGGATCCGGCCCCCACCTTCGAGGCGGCGGTGCGCGCGCAGAATGCGGAAGCCGCAGCGGGCAAGACTCCGGACCTCCAGGCTTTGGTCTCCAAGGGCCAGAGCTGGATGGTGACCAAAGAGCCGCACGTCATCTGACCTTGCCTACAAGCGCTTGCGCCGTGGGCGGCGAGCGGGCACCGAGCCGCCCATGACCCACGCGCCGCGCGGCCGCCATCTCGTTTCCGCCGACCGGGGCTTCGCAACCGGCGGCGGCCTCGTCGCACGCGCGGCCGCGCGGTTGGCGGCGGGCGGGTTCCAGCGCATTCTCGACCGGATCGACGCGGGCCTCGCCGAAGGCGGGATCGAGGCGACTTTGCCGGACGGCTCGACCCGGATGCTGGGCGGGCGCGCACCGGGGCCGGTGCCGGTCGTGCGGCTGCATTCGTGGCGCTCGCTGGTGCGGCTGGCGACATCGGGCTCCGTCGGCTGGTACAAGGCGTGGACGCTCGGCGAATGGTCGAGCCCCGATCCGGTGCCGCTGTTCGACCTGTTCATGCGCAATGCCGAGAGCCTCGGCGGGACGGCGCGGGCGAAGGGATTGTTCCGGCTCGTCAACTGGGCCGGGCATCGCCTGCGCGAAAACGACAAAGCGCGGGCGCGGCGAAACATCGAGGCGCATTACGACCTCGGCAACGACTTCTATCGGGCTTGGCTCGACCCGGGCATGACATATTCGAGCGCGGTGTTCGCCGAGCCGATGTCGGAGGCGGAGCCACTGGAGGCGGCGCAAAAGCGCAAGATAAGGCTGCTGCTCGACCGGCTGGACCTGAAGCCGGGGCAGCATCTGCTCGAGATCGGCTGCGGCTGGGGCAGTCTCGCGGAGATCGCGGCGCGGGACTACGGCGTGCGGGTCACGGGCTTGACGCTTTCCAAGGCGCAAAAGGCCTTTGCCGACGCTCGAACGCGCAAGGCGGGGCTGTTCGATCGGGTATCGGTGGAGCTTTGCGACTATCGCGATGCGGAGGGGCAATATGACGCCGCGGCCAGCGTCGAGATGGTGGAAGCGGTGGGACAGGATTATTGGCCGGCCTACCTCCAGGCCATATCGCGGCTGCTGAAGCCGGGCGGCAAGGCGGCGCTGCAGCTCATCTCGATCCGGGAAAGCCTGTTCGACGATTATGCGGCAAGCGCGGACTTCATCCAGACCTATGTCTTTCCAGGCGGCATGCTGCTCAGCGAGGAACGCTTCCGGCGGATCGCGGAAGGGGAGGGACTGGCGTGGCGGGACCGAAGGGGTTTCGGGCTGCATTATGCCGAGACTTTGCGGCGCTGGCGGCTGGCTTATGACGCGGCCGTGGACGAGGGGCGGTTGCCGGCCGGCTTCGACGAAGCGTTTCACCGGCTCTGGCGCTATTACCTCATGTATTGCGAAGGCGGCTTCCGGGGCGGCGGCATCGATGTCGCGCAGGTGACCTTGGTGAAGAACGGATGAGGGCGCGGGGCTGCGCGCCGCCTTACCGGCGGATCGGGAGCATCAGGCGGGACTCGCGGGCGCTCGACGCTTTGATCGATCCGGACGGGCCGATCGAGGTGCTGGCCGAAGGCTTCGTCTGGAGCGAAGGGCCGGTCTGGATCGACGAGGAGGGCGGCTACCTGCTGCTGAGCGACGTGCCCGGCAACGTCATGTACCGCTGGTCGGAAGCGGACGGGCTGTCGGAGTTCCTGAACCCGTCCGGCCATCCGGGCCCAAACACGAGCGGCTTCGCCGAGCCGGGCTCGAACGGCCTCGTTCCCGGCCCGCCAGGCACCATCCTCATGTGCGATCACGGCAACCGCGCCGTCGCCCGCCTCGATCTCGCGACGCGGGAGAAGACGTTTCTCGCCACGCATTTCGAGGGGAAGCGCTTCAACTCGCCGAACGACCTCGTCCGTGCGCGCGACGGGGCGATCTACTTCACCGATCCGCCTTACGGCCTCGAAGGCCGCAATGCTTCGCCGCTGAAGGAGCTGGGCTGGAACGGCGTCTACCGCCTCGATCCGGACGGCACCGTGACGCTGCTCACGAAAGAGCTGACCTACCCCAACGGCATCATCCTCTCTCCCGACGAGCGCATCCTCTACGTCGCCGTCTCCCATCCCGCGCGTGCCGTCGTCCTGGCCTACAAGCTCTCGGACGGGCGGCTCGGCGAAGGGCGCGTGTTCGCAGCATTCGATAAGCACCTAGGCCCGGGGCTCCCGGACGGGATGGCGATGGACGAGCGCGGCACGCTCTTCATCACCGGCCCAGGCGGCGTGCATGTCCTGAGCTCAAACGGGGAGCCGCTCGGCCTCGTCGCCACCGGCACCAAGATCGCCAATTGCAGCTTCGGCGAGGACGGCCGCACCTTGTTCCTGGCTTCCGACACGATGCTGGCGCGGGTGCGGACTCGAACGCGCGGGCTTGGAAGCGCGCGATGAGGTTCGCTGAGCTGCTCGCCTCCGCCCTGTTCCTCGCGGGCGCCGCGCCGCCGGTGGCGTTCACGGCGATGGAGCCGCGCTTCGCCTCCGACACGGCCGAGTACCGCCGCATCTGGGAACGGGAAGGCGCGCGCATGGCGGCGGCGCTGGAGGAGGCGAGCGGGCTCGAATTTCCGGCCGCGCCCATCGACGCTCTGGTCTCGGACGGACCGCCGATGATGTCCTATGACGGCCGCACCATGCGGCTTCGCGCCCGCTACACGACCGACTACAAGAGCGCGACCTTGATGCACGAGCTCGGCCACCGGCTGAGCTTCCTCCTGCCGCGCACGGCCGCGCTCGACGACCACCGGCTGCTCTACCTCTTCCTCTACGACGCCTGGAGCGACCTTTACGGACGCGAATTCGCAGACCGGATGGTCGCCATCGAGCGCCGCATCCCGGGCGCTTACGACTATGACGCGGCCTGGACCTGGGCGCTCGCCATGACGCGCGAGGAGCGGCAGGCGCGGCTCGCGGCCATGCGGGCGGCACGGCAGGGCGCCGGAACCGGTTCTTAACGCGCCCTGCGATAGAGCGGACCGGTCTCGATCGTCCGGAGATCCTCTTGTCTACCCAATTTCCCCGCCCCTGTGCCGGCTGCCGCGACGGAGCGGCGCTCGACTTCGACTTCACCATGGCGTTCCAGCCGATCCTCGACGTGGAGACCGGCGCGCCCTTCGCCTTCGAAGCCTTGGTGCGCGGCCCAGGCGGCGAAGGCGCCGGCACGATCCTGTCGCAGGTGACGGAGGAAAACCGCTACGCCTTCGATCAGCAGTGCCGGGTCAAGGCCATCCAGGTCGCGGCGGCGGCCGGCATCCTCGACACGCCCGCGCGGCTGTCGATCAACTTCCTGCCGGGCGCGGTCTACTCGCCCAAGGCCTGCATCCAGCTGACGCTGAAGACCGCGGCGGCGTCCGCTTTCCCGACCGACCGGCTGATCTTCGAATTCACCGAAAACGAGCAGATGGCCGAGCCCGCGCACGTCGCGAACATCGTCGCCACCTATCAGGCGATGGGCTTTGGAACGGCGCTCGACGATTTCGGCGCCGGCCATGCCGGGCTCAACCTCCTCGCCCGCTTCCAGCCCGACATGGTCAAGCTCGACATGGAGCTGGTGCGCGGCATCGAGACCAGCCTCGCACGGCGCGTCATCGTCGGCGGAGTCGCGCGCATGTGCGGCGAGCTCGGCATCACCGTGATCGCCGAAGGGATCGAAACGGAGGCCGAGTTCGCCGCCCTGCGCGCAATCGGCATCCGCTACGTCCAGGGCTATCTGTTCGCCCGGCCGATGCTGGAGACCCTGCCTACCGCGACGCTGCCGCTCGCGGTGCGGAGCGAGGCGGCTTAGAAAGCCTCCACCGGCATCGCCATCAGGGTCTCCGCGCCCGCTTCGAGCTTGCGGCGGAGGGCGCCCGTTTCCGGCATGATGCGCTCGGCGAAAAAGCGCGCGGTCGTCAGCTTGGCCTGGTGGAAGGCGGCGTCGTCGCTGGCGGCCAGGGCTTCGGTGCTGGCGCGGGCCATGCGCAGCCACATGAGGCCGAGGGCAACGGTGCCGAGCAGGGTCATGTAGGGGTAAGCGGCGGCGCCGGCATTGTTGGGGTTCGCCATGCCGTTCTGCATCAGCCACATGGTGGCGGTCTGGAGGTCCTGCGTGCCCTTCTGGACCGCGGTGCGGATCGCTTCGGCTTCGGGGCCGGCGCCTTCGCCCGCGTTCGCCGTCTCCTCGGCGAGGATCTTGAAGAAAGCCTGGATGGCGCGGCCGCCGTTTGCGCCCAATTTGCGGCCGACGAGGTCGAGCGCCTGGATGCCGTTCGTGCCTTCGTAGATCTGGGCGATGCGGGCGTCGCGGACGAACTGCTCCATGCCCCATTCGCGGATGTAGCCGTGGCCGCCATAGACCTGCTGGGCGAGAACGGCGGCTTCGAAGCCCTTGTCGGTGAGGTAGCCCTTGATGACGGGGGTGAGGAGACCGAGCAGGTCGGAGGCGGCTTCGCGCTCTTCTTCGGTCTGCGCCTTGCGGCTGATGTCGACCTGGAGCGACCCCCAAAGGACGAGCGCCCGGGCGCCTTCGTTGAAGGCGCGCATCTCGAGCAACATGCGGCGCACGTCCGGATGGGCGATGATCGGATCGGCCTTGGCTTGCGCGTCGCGCTCGCCGGGGACGAGGGCCCGGCCTTGGCGGCGGTCCTTCGCATAGGTCACCGCATTCTGATAGGCGACTTCGCCCTGGGCGAGGCCCTGCAGGCCGACGCCGAGGCGCGCCGCGTTCATCATGATGAACATGGCGGCCAGGCCCTTTTCCGGCTCGCCGACGAGGTAGCCCGTGGCGCCGTCGTAATTGAGGAGGCAGGTCGAGTTGCCGTGGATGCCCATCTTCTCCTCGATCGAGCCGCACACGACGCCGTTGCGCGCGCCGAGGCTGCCATCCTCGTTGACGAGGAACTTGGGGACGATGAACAGCGAGATGCCCTTCACCGTGTC
>DASVQT010000106.1:0-8928 GCA_036388975.1 Allosphingosinicella sp.
GCTTGCGCGGCGCAAGCGCTTCATCACGGATGTCGCGCACGAGCTTCGCACCCCGCTTGCCGTCGTCGCGTTGCGGGTCGAAGCGCTGGAGGAGGAGAGCGCCAAGCAGGACCTGCGGCGTGGCGTCGGGCGCCTCACCCGTCTCGTGAGCCAGATGCTCGATCTCGAGCGGCTGTTCCTTTCGGATCGCGGGCGCCGCCCGGTCGACCTCGTTGCGATCTCGCGCGGCGTCCTCGGCGATCTGGCGCCGATGGCGATGAAGGCGGGCTACGATGTGTCGCTGGACGCGCCGGACAGCTCCGTCTTTGTCACCGGCGACGAGCATGCGATTGTGCGCGCACTCACCAACCTCATCGGCAATGCGATCGCGCATGGCGGCGGCGCCGGCCGCATCCGGGTGGCGGTGCGCGCCGGCCCCGCCATCGACGTGAGCGATGACGGGCCGGGCATTGCGCGCTCCCTGCTGCCGCATCTGTTCGAGCCCTTTTCGCGCGGCAACGCCCACTCGGAAGGATGCGGCCTCGGCCTACATCTCACGCGCGAGATCATGCGGGCACATGGCGGCGACGTGTCGCTGCTCCCCGGCGAACGAGGCGCGGCGTTCAGGCTCGACTTCGCGCCGAGCGAGGAGGCGGGCTGAGCGGGCCGGCGCGGCGCGGCTTCGCTCAGCGCGCCCGGCGCCGTTCCGCTTCGATCCACGCAGTGACGTTCGCGCGGAGCGCAGTGAGCGGAATCGCGCCGCTTTCGAGCACCCGGCGGTGGAACTGGCGAAGATCGAAGCGCGGGCCGAGCGCCGCTTCCGCTTCGCGCCGCAGCGCCATGATCTCGAGGCCGCCTGTATCGTAGGCGGTGAGCTGGCCCGGCCACACGGCGACCCGGTCGACGAGGTCGTCCGCTTCCGAACCGCTGAACCGGCCGGACTGACGGATGAAGGCCACCACCTGCTCGCGGCTCCACCCCATGACGTGGAGCCCGGGATCGACCACCATGCCGCGCGCGGGCCACAGCCGCCGCGTCATCAGGGCATAAGGCGTGCGGTAGATGCCCGCCTCCTCGGCGAGCGCTTCGGAATAGCGCGCCCAGCCTTCCGAATAAGCCGAATTGCCGGTCATCTTGGTGATCGGGCTGGTGCCGATCATGTTGGCGAAGCTGATCTGCATATGGTGGCCGGGAAAGCCTTCGTGGACGGCCGTGATCTCCGCGCCGCCGCGTGTCTCGGTCCGCCAGCCTTCGGAGGCGATCCGGTAGAAAGCGGGCAGAGCCGGATCGATCTGGCTTTCATAGTAGGAGCTGCCGCCCGAGCCGCGCCGATAGGCTTCGAAAGGTTCCACCCGCATGTCCTGCGCAGGCATGGCAAGGAAGAGCGGCGGGCTCAGCCGGCGGGCATGGGCGACCACGTCGCGCGAATAGTCGATCAGCTCCTGTTCCGACGAGAAGCGATTGTCCCGCGCTTCGGCGATGCGCGGCACGATGAGCGAAAGATCGTCGGTGCCGAAATGGGTGCGGCCGAGCTCGCGGACACGGGCCGCATTGGCCGCGACCGTCTCCTGGCCGAGGCGGAACACTTCGGCGGGCGGGCGCGGCAAAGTGGTGTAGCTTCTGAGCGACGCGGCGTAGCAGGCGACCCCGTCCGGATTGGCGGACACGCCGAGCGCGTCGCGGGCACGCGGCAGATATTCGCCTTGAAGAAAGTCGCGGTAGCGGCGGAAGGCGGCGTTGACCGGACCGGCGAGGATCCTGCGCAGCTCCGCCCGGAAGGAGGCGTCCTGCGTGCGGCTGGCGGGTGCGAAAAAGGGCAATCCTTCGGGCTGCGCCGCCACCAAGGATTCGATTTGGCCGATCACACGCCGCACGACCGATTTCGGCGACGAATAACCCTGCTCCAGGCCGAGCCTGGCATTGGCGATTTCCCGGTCGACGAGCGCCGGCAAGGCCGACCAGCGGGCGAGCGCGTCGGCGCGTTCGCGCGCCGTGCCGACCGGCTGCTCGCGCGCGACATTGGCGAGGCCGAGATGCCAGCCGCCCATGTGGTTCACCGCCCAAAGATCGAAGCGGCAGATCCGCGCGCCGCGGTCCGCCTCCAGCCGTTCGAGCATGGCCGCGTGGATGGCGCGCCGCTGCGGCGTGGCGAGCCGAGCCGGATCGATGCGGCGGAGATCGGCGAGGATCGCGTCGCTCTGCCGCTGGAAGGCGGCGATGGCGGGCTGGCTGCGGTCCGGCCAGCGGCGGTGATCCGGCGCCGGCACGCCGAGGAAGTAAGCGGTGGCCGGATTGTAGGACAACTGCAGCGCCACCGTCCGGTCCGCCAGCGCATCGAGGGCGGCATCGGCGCTCGCCTGCGCGCCCGCCGGGGCCGCCGCGCCCGCGACAAGCAGCGCCGAGGTGGCGAGCGTCGCTGCGAGCGCGGCCTTGATCGTCCTCATCCGTCTTCCTCCCTCGGGTGTCCGAACGCGCAGGCTGTCACGCGGCGCGGGGCTGCGCAATGGGCTCGTCGGCGTGGCCGTCGTGGCGGCGGCCCAGCATCCAGCCCACCACGCCCCAGGCGCCGGCGACCACCGTTCCGGCGAGGGCGGCCGCGGCCGTGGTGCCGATGGCGACGATGCCGACATTCGCCCAGGCGCCGATCACGTCGCCGCCGCGATAGACGACGGTGTCGATGGCGTTCTTCGCCTTGTACTTGGTTTCGGCATCGACGCTGGTGAACAGCATTTCCCGGCCCGGCCGGACCAGGGCATATTCGCCGACGCGCCGCACGATCATGACGAAGGCGAGCACCGGGAAGGTGGCCGCGACCGCGAGCAGACCGAAGCCGAGCATCATGGTGACGGGCACGGCGACGAGCAGCACGGTGACGCCCAGCCGCTTGGTGAGCCGCCCGGTGACGAAGAACTGGATGAAGAGGGTGAGCGCCTGGACGGTGAAATCGATGGCGCTGAACACCTTGGTCTGCGCGGCGCGGTCCGGGAACGTCGCCTCGACGATGCGCGCTTGCTCGAAATACAGGAAGGTCGAGACCATCGTCAGCCCGATCACGAAGGCGGACACGCCGAGGAGATAAGGCGAACGCGCGACCAGCGTCAGTCCCGCCCAGATCGAGCCCCCGATCCGCGCCGCGGGAGGGTTTTCCGGGTCTTCCGGCCTGCCGTGCCGATCCCGCCAGGCAAGCACGCGGCGCGCGGGAATCAGGGTGGAGAGCAGAAGGCCGGTCGAGAGTAGCAGCAGGCCGGCATGGCCGAGCGGCTCGACGAGCAGGCCGCTGAGCAGCGGACCGGTCAGGCCGCCGAGGCTCCCGCCGGCGGCGATCTGGGCGAACAGGCGGTGGCCCTGATCCTTGTTGAAGGCGTCCGCCATCAGGCTCCAGGCGATGGAGATCACGAACAGGTTGAAGACCGACAGCCAGATGTAGAAAGCGCGGGCGATCCAGACGTTTTCGGGATCGGCGAGCAGGCTCAAGGCGAAGCCCGCCATGACCAGCGCGGAGAAGATGTAGGTCGCGGGAAGCAGGCGGCGGCGCTGCATCGTCTTCGCCAGCGTGCCGTAGGCGGGCACCACGACCAGGGTCGCGAGAAAGGTGCCGAGATAGAGCCACTGGAGATTGTCCACGCCGCCCGCGATGCCGAAGGTTTCGCGCACCGGACGCAGCATGAAATAGCTGGCGAAGAGCAGGAAAAAGAGCGCGAAGCCGGCGAACACGGCCGAGATTTCGTGCGGCTCGGCGACGATCAGGCGGGCGAGGCTGCCGCCCCGCCCTCCCGCCGCCCGAGTTCCGGATTCAGATGGCATCGATCGTGGCCTCCATTCGGCGCCGCATCGCTGCGTCGGGCATCGGACCGCGGGCGGCGCCGAGATTGTCGTCGACGTAGCGGGCCTGTGCCGTTCCCGGGATGGCGATCGGGCGTGCGGGGTGGCTGACGATATATTTGAGGAAAATCTGCGCCCAGCTGGTCGCGCCGATCTCGGCTGCCCAGTCGGGAAGCGGACGTCCCTGCGTTTCCTGGAACAGGCGGCCGCGGCCGAAGGGCAGGTTCACCATCACCGCCAGCCCCTGTTCCTGCGCGAGCGGCAGGATGCGTTCGGCGGCGCCGCGATTGTCGATGGCGTAATCGACCTGGATCACGTCCACCCGCTCGCGGCGCAGGAAGGCCTCGAACGCCGCATATTGCGCCGGCTGGGCGGCGATCGCGTCGGCGGTCGGACCGAAGCCCGCCCGAGACGAGATGGAGGCGCCGATCGACCGCACCCGGCCCTGCGCCTTCAGGGCGCGCAGGAGGGCGAGCTTGGCCGCGTCGTCCTGCAGATTGTGGAGGGCGATGAGATCGATGCGGTCGGTGCGCAGGTTGACGAACGACTGGTCGATCTGCGTCTGGGCTTCGGCGGCGTTGGCGCCCGCCACCTTGGTGGCGAGGAACAGCCGGTCGCGAATGCCGAGTTCGCCCACCAAGCGGCCGATGACCTGCTCGGCATCGCCGTAGGAGGGCGCGGTGTCGATGAGGCGGCCGCCGAGCTCGGCGAAGCGGGCGATGGTGGCGCGCAGCGGCGCGAGCTGCTCCTCGCTTGCCGCGCCCTGGAAGCGCCGCGCCGTGCCGATGCCGATCACGGGCACCGGCTGGGCGGCGCCCGGCATGGGGCGCGTGTGGAGGCGCGGACCGGCGGCGGCAGATGCGGCCTGCCCGCCGCTCGGCGCACTGCTGGCGGCGCACGCGGCGGTGCCGATCATGGGAAGGGCGGCAAGGGCCCCGAGCAAGGTGCGGCGGTCGATCATCTTGTCCCTCCTTGGGTTGCGCATAGGCTGGTTGGCGATTGGTGGATCGTCATGGCTCACATGTCCACGGTGAGGCTCATCTGGAAGCGGCGCGGCGGGTTGTAGTAAAAGCCCTCGCCGACGTTGCTGAAGCCGTAGACGTTGTTGGCCGAGGCGACCTGCGCGCGAAAGGTCGCCGGCTTGTCGAACATATCGAAGCGGTAGCGCCCGCCGAGCGAGAACAAGTGGCGCGCCGGAATGACGAAGCTGTTGGCGGCATTGGCGATGCGGTCGGACGTGCTTTCATAGGTGAGATCGGCCGACAGGCCTTCCACCCAAGGGAGGGTCCAGTTGAGGGCGGCGGTGAGGGTGCGGCCGATGGAACCTACTGGTCGGCGGCCGATGAGGCCGAGATCGACCTGGTCGCCGCTCACGCGCGAATCGAGAAACACGCCGCCGAGGACGACGCTGAGCCGCGGCGTGAGCTGCCCGGCGAGCGACACTTCGATGCCGCGGTTGCGCACCGCGCCGAGCTCGCGGAAGAGGAGCCCCGGATCGAGCGCGTAATAAGGCTTGCGCACGTCGAACACGCCCGCGACCAGCCGCAGATTGGCGGCGATCGCGTAGCGCAAGCCCGCATCCATCTGTTCGGTAAGGATGGCGGGCGGCGCTTCGCCGCGGTTGACGGCGATGTCCGGCGCAACCGGGCTTTCCTCCAGCCCCCTGGTGTAGCCGGCGTAGAAGACGAGGTCGTCGCCGGCGATGACCGAGAGCGCGCCGTTGAACAGCCAGGGGCTCGACCGCGACACGGGCAGCGGCCCCGACGGGCGCACCGTTTCCTTGCGGTAGGAGGTGCGCTGGATGCCGAGGCTCAGCTCGCCGACCCCGCGCCAGCGGCCTTCATAGCCGATGCCCCCCGTGATCTGGCGGACCCGGTCGTTGGTCTGCGCCCCGAGCACCAGTTCCGGCTCCGGCGCGTCGATGGGCTCGTCGATGCGGCCGGGGCCGAAATTGAAGCTCTGGCTGCCCCCGTAACGGCGGTCGCGGATGCGGCCGCGCGCCATCAGGTGGAGCTGGTGAAGGCGGTCGCCCTCGATCAACTGCCGGGTCAGGCGCAGCTCGCCGGAGGTGGACGCGAAGCGGCGCGCCTGCTCGCCGATCACCGACCGGTCGGCCAGCCCTTCCGGCGTGGCGTTGCGGAAGAAGACGCTGAAGTTTCGGTAATCGTGGGCGATGGCCCGGAACGCCCCGCCGCGCAGGGTCCAGTCGCCGAGACCCACGGTGGCCAGAACGCCGTAATTGACGTCCAGCCCCTCGTTCTGCGCCCAGTCCGGGCCGAAATAGCGCCGGCGCTCGATGCGCGGGGGCAGATAGGCGCCGGCGGTGAAGATGACCGGCAAAGGCTGCGCGCCGCTTTCTTCCTTCATGCTCCAGAAGGGAATGACCTCCAGATCGTCCGACGGGCGCCAGCGCCCGATCACCGCAGCGGAGAAGATGCTCTGATCGCCGCCATAAGCGTTCTCGGCATCGGCAATGCCGACCCCGCCGGCGATGCCCAGGGTCGCGGTGACGGGAAGCTGGGCATCGACCTCCGCGCGCGGGCCGCCGAACGGCCCAAGGCCGACGACGGTGCTCGCCACCGCTTCGGACCCCGGCAGGCGCAGCGCGAAGTCGGCCACGCCCGTCGGCGCCGGAAACGGATAGCCTTGCGCGGTGAGGCCGACGCGCACGTTGCTGCCGGAGACCAGGCGGTCGGCGAGATCGGCCTGATAATCGATATACATGCCGTTGATGCGCACGTTGCCGGCCTGGATCGGGCTGAAGCCGCGCGCGCTTTGCGGAAAATACAGGCCGACGCGCTCGTTGCCGACGCTGGTGCCGAAGGCGTCCTGCGCCGAGGACACGGCATTCTCGCCGGTGCGCTGCGCCGACGCCGGTTCCGGGCACGCCAGCAAGGCCGCCACGCTCGCGCCGATCAGAAAACGCTTGTCCATAATCTACCTCCGTTTCCGCGAATTTGGCGGAAGCGGGCGGAGGAGCGCGGGGTGATCGACGAACGTCCGTATCGGACGACGAGCGTCAGCGGCGGAGCGGCAAACGCAAAGTGTTGCGGTAGCCGCCTTCGGCGAGCTCCCCGCTCTCGAGGCTTGCCTCCTTGCCGAAGCGCGACCTCAGCCGGTCGGCCACGTTGGCGAGGCCGACCGTCTCGCCGCCAACCAAGGCGCCAGCGGACCTGGCGTCGTTCTCGACGACGATCTCCAGCATCGCTCCGTCGGACCGCGCGCGGATGCGGATGCAGGTCGGCGCTTCGGAGCGTGCGACGCCGTGCTTCACCGCATTTTCGACCAGCGGCTGGAGCAAAAGGGCCGGGACCCGCGCGTCGGTCGTGCCCTGCTCGAGGGCGACATCGAAGCGCAGCCGGTCGGGGAAGCGGGTGCGCTCGATTTCGAGATACAGGCGCTGGAGATCCACTTCTTCCTTCAGCGTCAAATCCTCGGTCGGGTTCACCGCCAAGGTCTTGCGGAAGAAGTCCGACAGCTGCAGCACCATCTCCTCCGCCTTGGCGGGCGCATCGCGGACGAGGGCCGCGATGGCGTTCAGCGTGTTGAACAGGAAATGCGGATTGATCTGGTAGCGCAGCGCCCGGACCTGCGCCTCCTGCGCCCTGACCTGGAGTTCGGCGGCATGCCGCTCCTGTTCCTCGACCGTGATGCTGTAGGACAGCGCCAGATAGGCGGCGGTCCAGGAGAAATAGAACCAGAACCAGTAGAGGGCGAGATAGATGAGGCTCGCCACGCGGTGCTGATCGTCGCCGAACATGAAGTGGTTGATCACCGCCTGGACGACGGCGGCCACGAAGGAAAGCGCCGCGCCGATCGCCGCCTGCCGCTCGAACGCGCGCAGGCGCAGCGGCCGCAGGCAGCGGTAGAGGAGATAGCTGAGGAAGGCACCGAGCAGGGCGAACGCGATCCGCCGTCCGGTACCTTCGAGCAGGCCGCGGCCGCCCGACCGCGCGTCGATGAAATTGCCCACCCACCGGGTCGTGAAATGCACCGTCCAGAAGATGGCGATCAGCACGCCCGCCCCCCTTTTCAGGCGGGAGGGAGCGGCGGACCCGGCGTGATGCGGCGAATTGTCCAAGGAAGCCCCGTGCGAATTATGGCGGATTCTAGCTGATCCGCCCCCCGCGGCATAGCCAAAGGCACTCGACAGACGTCGCGCGCTGATCGACAAACGTTCAAGGGCCGAAGCAGGACGCCGGACCATGCGTGTGTTGATTGTCGATGACGAGCCGCTGGCGCGCCGGCGCCTGGTGCAGCTCCTCGCCGCCTGCCCCGGCATCGACATTGCCGGCGAAGCGGAGAACGGGCGCGAGGCGCTGAAGCTGGTGGAGCTGCTCCGCCCCGACGTGCTGCTTCTCGACATCGAGATGCCCGGCCTGGACGGCTTCGCGGTGCTGAAGGATCTGCCCGCAGGCCAGGCGCCGGTGATCGTGTTCGTCACCGCCTTCCAGGACCATGCGGTGAAAGCCTTTGAGCTGCGCGCGACCGATTTCGTCGTGAAGCCCGTGAAGAGCGACAGGCTCGCCGCCGCGATCGAGCAGGCGCGCGCCGATCTCGACGCGCGGCGCGCGGGCGAGCGGCTCGCTTTCCTTCAGGCGCGGCTCGCCGAGCTGGAAAGCCGCGCGCTATCCGAGGCGGATGCGGGGCTTTGGGTCCAGATCGGCAGCGACAAGCGCCGCCTCACCCTGAGCGACATACGCTGGATGGAAGCGGAGCGCGATTATGTCCGCGTCCACATGGACGGCCAGGTGCACCTCGTGAACGCGCTCCTGGGCGACATGGAAAAGACGCTGGACGCCCGCGCCTTCCTTCGGGTCCACCGCTCCGCGATCGTGCGCAAGGACAAGGTGCGGGGCGTGGAGCGCGGCCGTTTCTCGGCGCCCGTGCTCGTGCTCGACGACGGCCACCAACTCCCCGTTGGCCGCAAATATCGGGAGGCGGTGCGCACCGCGTTCGACCTCCCCGCCTGAGGCGCCGGCCCGGCGCCGTTTACCGCATCGTCAACTTTGCGCGGCATGAGAAGGGTCGAAAGGCTCGACCCGCATATGAAAATGCTCAATATTCGTGTGGCTTTGCCGGTGGCGGTGGCGGTGCTGGCCGCGGCAGCGGTGCCGGCGGCGGCGC
>DASVQT010000107.1:0-64357 GCA_036388975.1 Allosphingosinicella sp.
CGGCTCTTGCGCCGCTCCTCGGCTTCGCCCGTCAGCGGCGATCCTTCAACCATTTTGCCCCCCTTCGTCATCGAAGACGTCCTCGATCCTGGTGTCGAACAAGCGCGCGATCTTGAAGGCGAGGGGAAGGGAAGGATCGTATTTTCCGGTCTCGATCGCGTTCACCGCCTGGCGCGACACGCCGAGCCGGCCGCCAAGCTCCGCCTGGCTCCAGTCGCGCTCCGCCCTCAAGACCTTCAACCTGTTCTTCACGTCCCAGCTCATCCGCACCCTCGCGCCCGCTGTCAATGCTCACTGACAGAGTGTCAGCGAAACCTGACTTAGGCGAGTCGCCGGTTGGTGTCAAGCGACCATGACACGATGCAAGGGAAGGCTGACGCTCCCCCGGCGCGGGGGGCGCTACTGCACCCGCCGCGCGGTGAGACCCCGCTGCCGGAGATAATCCTGCACGCTGTTCTCGCCCGCGAGGTGCCCGGCGCCGACGGCGACGAACACCGTACCGGGCTGCGCCAGCCGGCGCTGCAGCCATTCGGCCCAGCGCGCATTGCGGCGCGTCAGCAGAATTTCGCGCAGCTCCGCCGACATCGTTTCTTCCTCGTTGAAGGTCCGTCCGATCGCCCGCGTATCGCCGCTGCGCCACGCCCGGAGCATCGCATCGAACTGAGTGCGCACCTGCTCGGGGCTTTCCAGCACGCCGACCAGGAACGCCCGCTGCGCTTCTTCGGGCAGGCTGTTGAAGAAGCCGAACTGCTCCTCGGCCGTTTCCAGCGCCGACAGGGTCTTGCCGCGCGCGGTGAAATCGGCGGTCAGCACCCGCTCCACGCCCCGCTCCGGATCGAGCCCGGCCTCCTGAAAAAGCACCTGCGCCAGCGTTACCGCGACCGCCCAGGTCTTGAGCCGGTCGAGCGCGGCGGCGGGGAGGGGGCTGTTGGCGATCGCGGCGCGCAGCGCGTCGCGCTTGTTCTCCGGCACCCGCTCCAGCACCGGCGGCAGCCCGGCGGCGAGGCCGAGCCGCGCGAAGGCGCCCGCCGCCGCCATCTGGTCCGTGAGCCGAATCTCGGTGACGAGCTCGTCGGACGCCGCCATCGCCCGGTCGAGCGCGGGCGAGCGCCATTCGGCGCCTTCCGGCAAGGCGTGAATGGTTCCGAACAGGTAGATGGTCGTGTCGGCGTCCGACACCTGCCAAAGGGCCGGCCGAGCCGCAGCGCTTGCCGCAGGAGTCTCGGCCGTCTGCGCCGCGCAGCCGGTGAGCGCCAGGCCGGCGAGCAAGGTGGCAACCCGCCCGAAGCCCTTCTTCAATTCCTTCAGCATCTTGTGTCCCTATCTTCCGAGATGATTTGAAAACTCAATCCAGCCGCCGCGCCCGCAGGCCCCGCCGCGCCAGCAATCTTTGCACCGACTCACGCCCGGCGAGATGGCTCACGCCGACTGCAAAGAGCAGGTTTCCGGGTTGCTCCATCCGCTGTGAGATCCAGTCCGCCCACACCCGATTGCGCCGAGTCACCATTGCCTCGCGAAGGGCCGGGCTCATGCGCTGCAGATCGCGTTCGATCGCCCTCACGTCGCCACGTGCCCAATGTTCGTCGCCCGCCGCGCCTTGATCGCGCAGCGGAGTGGCCGCCGCATCCACCATCGAGTCGAGAAAGTCCCGCTGCGCGTCGGGCGAAAAGGCTGAAAAGACCTCGATCTGCCCCGCCGCCGTTTCCAGTCCCGTGACCAGCCGGCCCAGCCGCCGAAAATCCTCGATCAGCTCGATCTCCGCCCCGCTCATCTCCGTTTCTGCCCAGTGCTCGCGCCGCGCTTCCCTCGGAACCGCATTTCGAAGCTCCAGCGTCCCCAGCAAGGTCGCCGCCGCCAACGTCGCGAGCCGATCCCAATGTTCCGCGGGCATCCCGCTGCTGGCGATCAGCCGAGTCAGCGTGGGCCGGCGCCCGGGCGACACCCGCTCCAGGATCGCCACCGGCGTGTCGAGGAACATCAGCCGCTGCCAGGCCGCATCGTGCGCGGCCTGGTCCTCGGCCACTTCGACAACCAGCTCGTCCGCTTGCGCGATCGCCCGCTCCAGTGCCGCCGAGCGCCACCGGAATCCCCGCTCGAAGCTGTGCGTCGTTCCGAACAGGACGATGCGCGTATCCCGGTCCTCCACCATCCAGATGGCGGGCCGGGCGGCAGCGGCTTCGCGCTGGCCCGGCGCGGACCGGGACGGCGCGGCCGAGGCGGCGGGCGCAAGCGCGAGCGAGACGCAGAGCGACGCCAGCAGCCCTTTCACCCCCGCGATCCGCATCGTGCCTCCTGTTCCTTGACCCTAGACGGACCATCGGCCAAAGCGAACGGCCTTTGAAAACTCCTCAAGAAGAGCGCCCCTTGGCCGACCAGCCGCCGAGCTTCCAGCAACTCATCCTGACGCTCCACGATTATTGGAGCCGGCAGGGCTGCCTCATCCTTCAGCCTTACGATGTGGAGATGGGGGCGGGCACATTCCATCCCGCCACCGCACTTCGCGCGCTCGGCCCCAATCCGTGGAAGGCCGCCTACGTCCAGCCGTGCCGCCGCCCCACCGATGGTCGCTACGGCGAGAACCCGAACCGGCTCGGCCATTATTACCAATATCAGGTGATCCTGAAGCCGAGCCCGCCCGACCTCCAGGCCCTTTATCTCGGCTCCCTCGCCGCCATCGGCATCGACTTCATGAAGCACGACATCCGCTTCGTGGAGGACGATTGGGAAAGCCCGACGCTCGGCGCCTGGGGGCTCGGCTGGGAGGTGTGGTGCGACGGCATGGAGGTGACGCAATTCACCTATTTCCAGCAGGTTGGGGGTTACGATTGCAAGCCGGTCTCAGGGGAACTGACCTACGGACTCGAGCGCCTCGCCATGTACATACAGGGCGTCGACAACGTCTACGACCTTGCCTTCAACGATCAGGGCGTCTCCTACGGCGACGTCTTCCTCGAGAATGAGCGCCAGTTCAGCGCCTACCATTTCGAGACCGCCAACACCGACACGCTCTTCCGCTGGTTCAAGGACGCCGCCGAGGAATCCGCCCGCTGCGTCGAAGCGAAGCTCCCGCTCCCCGCCTACGACCAGGCGATCAAGGCCAGCCACATCTTCAACACCCTCCAGGCCCGCGGCGTCATCTCCGTCGCCGAACGCCAGGCCTATATCGGCCGCGTCCGCGACCTCGCCAAAGGCGCCTGCCAAAGCTGGATGGAAAAGAACGGGTGGGCGTCGTGAGGGGGCTTGGAGCGGTTGAAGGGAATCGAACCCTCGCGTTGGAACCGTGCGCACCTCTCAAAACCGCTAGGACTGAGCATGTCAAAGCCCGGATCCAACGCACTGCAATCCGCCCTTCGACAGGCTCAGGGCTAGCGGGAGAGGGGCAATGACTGATTTCCTCCTCGAGCTCCTCTCCGAGGAAATTCCTGCGCGGATGCAAGGCAAGGCGTCCGAGCAGCTTGCGAAGCTATTTTCAGACCAGCTCTCAAGTGCGGGCCTCGCCGCGACCGCGATCGAGACCTACGCAACCCCCCGCCGCCTCGCCCTGATCGCGCGCGGGCTCCCGGCGGAAACCGCCGCCGTTCGCGAGGAGATCAAGGGCCCGCGCACCTCCGCGCCGCCGCAGGCGCTCGATGGTTTCCTGCGCAAGACCGGCCTCACCCAGGACCAGCTCGTCGAGCGGGACGGCGTGTGGTTCGCCGTCGCCGACAAGCCCGGCCGTGCCACGTCCGAAGTCCTCGCCGAAGCGATCCCCGCCGTGATCCGCGCCTTTCCCTGGCCCAAGTCGATGCGCTGGGGCGCCGCCTCCCACTCCACCGAATCGCTGCGCTGGGTCCGCCCGCTGCAGGGCATCGTCGCCTTGTTCGGCGAGGAGATCGTCGATTTCGAAGTCGCGGGCATAAGCTCCGGCGCCGCCACCGTCGGCCACCGCTTCCACCATCCCGGCATCATCACCATCGGCAGCGCCGTCGACTACCTCGAGAAGCTGCGCGCCTGCCACGTCATCCTCGACGCGCAACAGCGCCGCCGCATCATCGCCGAAGGCGCGGCAGCGGCCGCCAGCGGCGCGGGGCTGAGCCTGGTCGAGGATCCGGGCCTGCTCGACGAGAATGCCGGCCTCACCGAATGGCCGGTCCCGCTGCTCGGCAGCTTCGATCCCCAGTTCCTCGACGTGCCGCCGGAGGTGATCCAGCTCACCATGCGCACCAACCAGAAATATTTCGCCTGCACGAACGCAGACGGGTCGCTTGCACCCAACTTCATCTGCACGGCAAACATCGACGCCGCAGACGGCGGCACCGCCATCGTCGAAGGCAATCGCAAGGTCCTCGCCGCGCGCCTCTCCGACGCCCGCTTCTTCTGGGAGCAGGATCGGAAAGTCCCGCTTCAGGAGCAGGCGAAAAAGCTCGGCCAGATCGTCTTTCACGAAAAGCTCGGCACCGTTTCCGACAAGGTTCTCCGCGTCGCCAAGCTCGCCGAATGGCTCGTCAAGGAGCGCATCGTTCCCACGGCGGACATGGACCAGGTCCGCGCCGCCGCCCGACTCGCCAAGGCCGATCTCGTGACGCAGAGCGTCGGCGAGTTTCCGGAGCTGCAAGGAACGCTGGGCGGCTATCTGGCGCGCAGCCAGAGCCTGCCGGACGCAGTCGCCGACGCGATCCGCGACCAGTACAAGCCGGCGGGGCAGGGCGACGACGTCCCGACCGCGCCGGTCAGCGTCGCGCTGAACGTGGCCGATCGCCTCGACACGCTCGTCGCTTTCTTCTCGATCGGCGAGAAGCCGACGGGCTCTCGCGATCCGTTCGCCCTGCGCCGCGCGGCCTTGAGCTTCCTCCAGATATTGACTCGCAACGGCCTTCGCATCCCGCTGGCGGACGTGCTCGTCCAGGCCGCCGTCCTGGTCATCCTGTCGCGCCTCGGCGCGCTCGCCTCCGTCACCTTTCCCGATCTTCTGGAGGATGACGACGACGATCACGAAATCACCGCCGAAGTCGGCACCTTCACCTATCGTCATGGCGAACGCGTCGTCGTGCGCTGGAACGCCGCGCTGACGCCGCGGATCGAACGCGGCCTCATTATCGAGGAAGCGACCGGCCTTCAGGAGGCGGTGCTCGAATTCCTCGGCGATCGCCTCAAGGTCCAGCAGCGAGAAGCCGGCGTGCGCCACGACCTCATCGATGCGGTCTTTGCCGCGAGGCGCGAGGACGGCTCGGGCGAAGACGATCTCGTCCGCCTGCTTGCGCGCGTCAAGGCGCTGCAGGATTTCGTGTCCAGCCCTACGGGCGCCGATCTCCTGACCGGCTACAAGCGCGCGGCCAACATCCTCAGGAAGGAAGGCTGGGACAGCGGGCACCGCAACAGCTTCTTCTCCTACACGCCGCTGTCCGAAGAAGAGGCGCTCGACACCGCCCTCGATCTCGCCGAGCCCAAGGCCGCGGCCGCGCTCGAGGCGGAGGATTTCGAAGGCGCAATGGCGGCGCTCGCCGGGCTGCGCGCGCCCGTGGACGCCTTTTTCGATCACGTCACCGTCAACGATCCCGATGCCGAGAAGCGCGAAACGCGGCTCATTCTCCTGTCGCGCATCCGCAGCGCCGTTCAGCAGGTCGCCGATTTCTCGCGGATAGAGGGCTGAAACCACAACGCATCCGGAACGTTCTGCCGCTCCACCGATCCGTTCCTTGGCCTAACCTTTGCCTAACCTTTGGACCCGCCGATGCATTTGACCGAACGCTACGTCTACCGCTTCGGCGGCGGTGTCTCCGACGGCGGGGATGGTGACAAGACATTGCTTGGCGGCAAGGGCGCGAACCTCGCCGAGATGGCGTCGATCGGCCTCCCGGTCCCGCCCGGCTTCACCATCTCCACCGCCATGTGCGCCCTCTATTACGCTGAAGGGGAGCGCTTCCCCGATTCGCTCCGCGCCGAAGTGGCGGACGGCCTCGCCCATATCGAAGGCATCACGGGGAAAAGCTTCGGCGATCCGGCCGACCCCTTGCTCGTCTCCGTCCGCTCCGGCGCCCGCGTTTCCATGCCGGGCATGATGGACACGGTGCTGAACCTCGGCCTCAACGACGAGACTGTGGAGGGCCTCGCCGCCGTCTCCGGCGATCCGCGCTTCGCCTGGGACAGCTACCGCCGCTTCATCCAGATGTATTCGGACGTCGTCCTCGGCCTCGATCACGGCCGCTTCGAGGAAGCGCTGGAGATCGCCAAGGAGGACAAGGGCGTCCACCTCGACACCGACTTGGAAGCCGGCGACTGGAAGCGCCTCGTCTCCGCCTACAAGGCGCTTGTCGAGGAGCTGTGGGGCAAGCCCTTCCCGCAGGACGTGCACGAGCAGCTCTGGGGCGCGGTCGGCGCGGTGTTCGGTTCGTGGCAATCGGAGCGTGCCAAGGTCTACCGGCGCCTCAACGACATCCCGGCGGACTGGGGCACGGCGGTCAACGTCCAGGCCATGGTCTTCGGCAACATGGGCGAAACCAGCGCCACCGGCGTCGCCTTCACCCGCAATCCGTCCACCGGCGAGCGGGCCTATTACGGCGAATATCTGATCAACGCCCAGGGCGAGGACGTCGTCGCCGGCATCCGCACCCCCCAATATCTCACCCGCTCCGCGCGCGAGACCGCCGGCGCCAAAGCGGCGTCGATGGAAGAATCAATGCCCGAGGTGTTCGCCGAACTCGCCCGCGTCTTCGATCTCCTCGAGCGCCATTACCGCGACATGCAGGACATCGAGTTCACGGTGGAGCGCGGCCGCCTGTTCATGCTCCAGACCCGCTCGGGCAAGCGCACCGCCAAGGCGGCGCTCCGCATTGCCGTTGACATGGCCGCGGAAGGACTGATCACCGAGGAAGAGGCCGTCCTTCGCGTCGACCCGTCCGCCCTTGACCAGCTCCTCCATCCGACGCTGGACCCATCGGCGGAGCGCAACGTCATCGCCCGGGGCCTTCCCGCGTCGCCGGGCGCCGCCTGCGGCCAGGCCGTCTTCGACGCGGACACGGCCGAGCGCTACGCGGCGCTGGGCGAAAAGGTCATCCTGATCCGCATCGAAACCTCGCCCGAAGACATTCACGGCATGCACGCCGCACAGGGCATCCTCACCGCGCGGGGCGGCATGACCAGCCACGCCGCCGTCGTCGCCCGCGGCATGGGCCGGCCCTGCGTCTCCGGCGCAGGCCAGCTCCAGATCGACTACAAGGCCAAAGTCCTTCGCGTCGGCGGCGTCGAGGTCAAAGAAGACGATACGATTACCATCGACGGTTCGACCGGCGAAGTGATGCTCGGGGCGGTGCCGACGGTGCAGCCGGAGCTGGTCGGCGACTTTGGAACGCTGATGGTCTGGGCCGACCGGTCGCGGCGCCTGCGCGTCCGCACCAATGCCGAAACGCCCAACGACTGCCGCACCGCGCGCCAGTTCGGCGCCGAAGGCATCGGTCTCTGCCGTACCGAGCACATGTTCTTCGACGCGGCGCGGATCACCGCGGTGCGCCAGATGATCCTCGCCGAGACGGAGAAGGGGAGGCGCGCCGCGCTCGGCCGCCTGCTCCCCGAGCAGCGGGCGGACTTCGAGGAGATCTTCCGGATCATGGCGCCGCTTCCGGTGACCATCCGCCTCCTCGATCCGCCCCTTCACGAATTCATGCCGCAGAACGAGGCCGAGTTCGACGCGGTCGCGGCCGCCGCTGGGACGAGCGTGGACACGCTCCGCCGCCGCGCCTCGGAGCTTCACGAGATGAACCCGATGCTCGGCCACCGCGGCTGCCGCCTCGGCATCACCTTTCCCGAAATCTACGAAATGCAGGCCCGCGCCATCTTCGAAGCCGCCGTTACGGTCGCCGAAGAGTCAGGCGAGGCGCCGGTGCCCGAGATCATGGTCCCGCTCGTCGCCACCGCCGCCGAGCTCGAGATCATCCGCGCCCTCGTCGACCGCACCGCAGCGGCTGTGTTCGCGGAGAAGGGCCGGAGCGTCGACTATCTGGTCGGCACGATGATCGAGCTTCCCCGCGCCGCCCTCCGCGCCGGCGAGATCGCGGAGCATGCGGATTTCTTCAGCTTCGGCACCAATGACCTCACGCAGACCACACTCGGCGTCAGCCGCGACGACGCCGCGCGCTTCCTCACGTCTTATGTCGAGCAGGGCATCTACGCCCGCGACCCGTTCGTCAGCCTCGACATCGAAGGCGTCGGCGAACTCGTCTCGCTGGGCGCCGAGCGGGGCAGGGCGACGAAGCCGGGCCTGAAGCTCGGCATCTGCGGCGAACATGGCGGCGATCCCGCCTCCGTCGCCTTTTGCCACGCCGCCGGCCTCGATTACGTCTCCGCCAGCCCCTACCGCGTACCGATCGCGAGGCTCGCGGCGGCGCAGGCGGCGCTCAGGGGGTAGAGGCCGGCCCGGGTCCTCGACTACGCTCGGGGCGAAGGAGCCTCGTCAGGCAATCGGCGTGTCGCGAGTCCCATGGGTGGTGCCGTGCGTCGGCGCCACCGGCGCCACCGGATCCCGCGCATGCGCCGCAATCCCGCGGGCTTCGGCATGCTTGAGCTGGCTTTCCAGCCGCGACCGGTCGGCTTCGGCCGCTTCGCGCTTGCGCACTTCCTCCCGGTACCGGGTCTTCCACTTGGTGCCGGCCATCAGCGCCATGCCGAGGATCAGGCCGAGCAGGAAGACGAGGACCAGGATGAGCCACTCATTGGGGGTGAACTGAACCATCGGACCTCCTCGCATGCTGACTTGAAGCGACAAGCCGCGAGGAGGGCCGATTGTTCCGGCCCTGTACTCTAATCAGGCCGTCACTTGATCAGCGCGTCGCTGATGTCGCAGGCCGCGGGGCCGAGAATGACGATGAACAGCACCGGCAGGATGAAGAGGATGAGCGGCACCGTCATGATCGCCGGCAGACGCGCGGCCTTTTCCTCGGCGCGCATCATACGCTCGTTGCGGAACTCGGCCGACAGCACGCGCAGCGCGCTGGCGAGCGGCGTGCCGTATTTCTCGGTCTGGATCATGGTCGTGACGACGCCGCGAATGGAATCGAGGTTGATCCGGTTGGCGAGGTTCTCGAACGCCATGCGCCGGTCGGTGAGGAAGCCGAGCTCGATCGAGGTCAGAGCGAACTCGTCGCCCAGCTCCGGATAGGCCTTGCCGAGCTCGCGGGCGACGCGGTTGAAGGCGGCGTCGACGGTGAGGCCCGCTTCGGCGCAGATGACCAGGAGGTCGAGCGCGTCGGGAAGGCCCTTGCGGATGGCGTGGCTGCGCTTGGTGATCTTGTTGTTGAGGAAGATGTCGGGCGCCTTGTAGCTCCCGATCAGCACGCCCGCGACGAGGCCGTATTTCTTGAACGCGCCCCAGCTTGGAAACCAGTCGAGCAGATAGACGCCGACGATGATGATCGTGCCGAAGACGAGCGGCAGGATGAAGCGCGCGAAGATGACGACGAAGGCGAGGTCCTTGGAGCGGATGCCGGCCTGCATCAGCTTGGTCTGCGCCTTTTCGACCTGCTCGCCCTGCAGCATCTTGAGCGACGACAGGACGCTCTTCACCCGGTCCGTCGCTTCGCTCTTGTTGGTGAGGTTGCGGCGGCGCTTGGACGAGCCGGCGATGATGCCGGCCTTCAGCTGCTCGCGCCGCTCGTTCAGCGCCTTGACGCGCTTCGCCATCGGGTCGCGAACCGTGGTCGCCGTATAGATGGCGAAAAGGACGAAGAAGGTGGCGACGGCGGAGAGAAAGGTCCCCACCATCACGACGTCGATCCCCATGATCGAAGGTCCGCCTGCCGGTGCCATCTTTTCAGCTCGCCTTTCGGATCAGATTTCGAAGTTGACCATGCGGGACATGATGAAGACGCCCACGCCCATCCACAGGAGGCCGCCGCCGCCTGCGATCATCAGCCGCTGATCGACGAAGAAATTCGCCATATATTCGTTGTTGATGAACCAGATGAGCGCGAAGACGATGAAGGGCAGGGCGCCGACGATCCAGGCGGATGCCTTGGATTCCGACGACATCGCCTTGATCTTGAGCTTCATCTGCGCGCGCTTCCTCAGCACCTCGGCGAGGTTCGACAGCGTTTCGGCGAGGTTGCCGCCGGTTTCGCGCTGAATGGCGAGGCTGATGACGAAGAACTGGAATTCGGGCGTGCCGAGCCGGTCCGCCGATTCCTGAAGCGCGACTTCCATGGTCCGGCCGATCTTCATCTTGTCGGTGACGCCGCGGAATTCGATCGAGACGGGTCCGGGGATCTCCTCGGCGACCACGCCCATGGTTTCCGAAATGGGTAGGCCGGAGCGCAGGCCGCGGACCATCAGCTCGATGGCGTCAGGAAATTTGGAGGTGAACTGGGCGAGGCGCTTCGCGATCTGCTTCGAAACCACGAAGTGGGGGATGCCGATGCCCAGGAACAAGGCGATGAAGATGGCGAGCAGCAGCGGCATGCCCTTCATCAGGAGCAGCATCATCAGCACGGCGACCAGGCCGGCCGTGGCCAGGAAATATTGACCGAGGGTCCAGCCGCGTCCGGTCCGCTCCAGGCGGAGGCGGAGCAAGGCGGGGTTGGGGATCAGCCGCTGGGCGACGCCGTCCATCCGCGTGTCCCGTCCGGCGAGGATGCGCTTCAGCTGAGCCTGGGCCGCGATCTCGGTCGACTTGCTGTGGCGCTCGCGCACCGCTTCGAGCCGGCGTCCCTGAGCCTTCCCCGTGGAAGGTCCGCTGAACGCCAGCACCGCGCCCACCATGAGCACGGCAAGGCCGAAGAAGATCAGGATCGTGGGGCTCATCGCGTGTTCGTCCCTTACGCCGCCTTGGCGGTCTTCGGCTCCGGCTTCTTGGCGAGCAGCGCCTTCAAGTTACCGAGCTTGCCGAGCAGCGAATTGTTCGCTTCCGCGGCTGTTTCGGGCACGTCCGCCGCATCGGCCGAGGAAACGGCCAAATTGGTGAGCTGAACGAGCGGCTGAGCGAGTTTGGTGGCCTTGGCACCCTTGGCGAAGGGCTGGCCGAGCCTCGCCGCCGTCGATGCCGCCTTGAGGTCGTAGGGAATGACGACGTCGACTTTGCGTTCGATCGACTGTTCGAAGTCCTTCCGCGACACTTCCATCAGCGAGGCCTGCGGCGCCTTGTTGGCGGCCACGATCACCCGGCATTGCGGGGCGTTGGCCTTGAGCCAGGAAAGGACCCGAATCGCGTCCCTCGTCGCCGCGAGCGTGAACTCGACCACCAGCACCACCGCGTGAACGTCGTTCAGGAGGTGCGGGAACTGGACCATCATCGCGCGCGGCAGATCGAGAACCGTGCCTTCAAAGGCGTGGCGGATCTCTTCCTGCAGCTGGCTGAAGGCGGTGCCGTCCGTGATCAGCGGCTGGTTGAGCGGCGCTTCGGCCGACAGGACCGAAAGCTTCTCGCTCGCCCGCACCATGGCGCGCTCGATGAACAGGCCGTCGATGCGGCTCGGATTCTCGATCGCATCGGTGAGGCCGCGGCCCGGCTCGAGATCGAGCGACAGTGCGCCGGTGCCGAAATGGACGTCGAGATCGAGCAGCGCGGTGTTGCGGCCGCCCTTGTCGCCCATCAGCCAGGCGAGGGAGGAGGCGAGGGTCGAGGCGCCGACGCCGCCGCGGACGCCGACGACGGCGGCCATGACGTTCGGCTTCTCGCTCGTCGCTTCGCTGACCCGCGGACCGGAGATGGTGAGCTGGGCATGGGCGAAGCTGTCGCGCAGCTGGTCGGCGCTGAACGGCTTCAGGAGATAATCCTGGATGCCGCTCGCGACGAGGTCGCGGTACAGGCGGACGTCGTTCACCATGCCCGCGGCGATCACCACCGTGCCCGGCTCGCAGACTTCGGCGAGCGAGTTGATGTCGCTCAGCGGATCCAGCGATTCCGACAGGTCCACGAACAGGATGCTCGGGCTCGCCGAGACCGAAAGCGTCTGGACGGCGTTGCGCAGCCCTCCGCGATTGACCTTGTCCGGCGACCAGCCATGCTCGACCGCGATCGGCCGGAGCATTTCGGCGGTTTCGTCGTCGCAGACGAAGGCCGTGAAGGGGTCGCGAAGCGTCGGTGCCCGCGGCGTTGGGAAAGGTGCGGTCATTAGCGGCCCCCCGTCTGCGTCGTGTTGTTCTGCTGCAGGCCGCGCGTGCCGGTCGGCACGGCGTCGCGATAGCTGCGGATGGCGCGCGTGGTTGCCGCCGGATCCGCCGTACCCGAGCCGGTCTGGCCGAGCACGAGGTCGTTCGGATCCGCGACCATCGCCGCGAGGTTCGAATTGGTGGCGCAGCCGTAATTGGACGAGGTGGCGGTGAGGCCGCCGCGATACTGGGCGTCCCAATTGGGGCAGTTGGGGACGCTGGCCGTGGTGCGGCTCACGACGACGCGAACGGTGCCCGGCTGAACTTCGCCCACCGTCATTGGCGCGTCGGTGCCGACCAGGAGGCCGTAGCGGCCCGCGGCTTCCGCGACCGCTTCGCGCACCGTGCCGTCGCTATATCCGCCGGCCGGCTCGTCGATGGCAATCCGGTCGCCATAAGCGATCTGAAGACCCTGGAACCAGCCGTGCAGGCGGCCGATCTCGGTCGCCGGAACGCCTTCCGGCCCGGTGGCCAGGTCAAGAACGTAGTCGGTGCGCTGCACGACCGG
The DNA here is from genome assembly GCA_036388975.1 of Allosphingosinicella sp. Taxonomy (GTDB): domain Bacteria; phylum Pseudomonadota; class Alphaproteobacteria; order Sphingomonadales; family Sphingomonadaceae; genus Allosphingosinicella. Next base: position 12,623 of record DASVQT010000107.1, read on the forward strand.
CTGGTTGGCCGAATAAAGGGTCGTGTTCGCCTCGCGGACGGCGGTGCCGCCGCCGCAGGCCGAAACCGTCGCACCGAGGGCGAGAAGGGCGGCCGTTGCTCTCTTGCGTGACATGGTCGTTCGGTCCTTCCAGACGGGTCTTTTTAGAAGTTGAAGCCGGGGGCGGGGGCAGAGGTCGCGGACTGCGGCTGCTGCCGGGCCGGCTGCGCCTGTGCCTGGGGCACGTCGCGCCGCCCGCCCGCCTGGCGCTGCGCAGGACGCGTCTCGACCGGGGCCGGCACGGGAGCGGCGGCGGCCGAAGGCTGGCCGATGCCGGGCGCCACCGTCTGCGGCGCGGCCATGGTCGGGCCCGGGCGGCGCTCGCCGGTCCGTCCGTCATGCTGGCGATCGAGCATCACCCGATCGACGGTGCGCGCCGAGCGGAAGCCGTCGGTCGGGAGCGCGATGTCGCCGGCATTGACCGGCCGAACCAGATACGGCGTGACGATGATCACCAGCTCGGTCTCGTTGCGGCGGAAGCCGTTGGAGCGGAACAAAGCGCCGATCACAGGCACGCGGCCGAGGCCGGGCACCCGGTCAACGGAGTTGGTCCCGCTGTTGCGCATCAAGCCCGCGATCATGAAGCTCTGGCCGGAGCCGAGCTCCACCGTCGTTTCGGCCCGGCGGGTGGTGAGCGAGGGAATCTGGAAGCCGTTGAGGCGGATCGCCCCCTCGGTCGAGAGTTCCGACACTTCCGGGCGCACGCGCATCGAGATGCGACCGCTTTCCAGCACAACCGGCGTGAAAGCGAGGCTGACGCCATATTGCTTGAACTCGATCGTCGTGCCGGTGATGCCCTGCGCCGACGGGATCGGGAACTCGCCGCCGGCGAGAAAGCTCGCCGTTTCGCCGGACAGCGCGCTGAGCGTCGGCTGGGCCAGCGTGGTGACCAGGCCGCTATTCTCGTTGAGGTCGAGCGCGCCGGCCACGTTGACGCCGAGGATGTTGGTGATCGCCGTGACCGCCGAGCCCGCGGCCGGGCCGAGGAGGTTGGTCACGCCGGTCTCTTCGTCCGTGTCCAGCAGATCGCGGCCGCGGGTGAAATTGATCGAAGTCGTGCCGCTATTGTCGATCGCCTCGTAATTGGTGCCGATCTCGCGCAGCAGCGAGCGGTTCACCTCGGCGACGTGGACCTGCAGCATGACCTGCATGGGCGTCGCGGTGCGAAGCCGGCTGATCACCTGCGTTCCTTCGCCGACGAACGCCTGGACGAGGCGCTGCGCCTCCTCGACGTCGGTCGGCTGGCGAACGGTGCCGGTGAGGAGGACGACGCCGTTCATCGGCGTGGCGCGAATATCCGCTTCGGGCATGGCCATGCGGAGCAGCTCGTCGACCGAGCCGAGGTTGGTGCCGACCCGGACATTGGCCGAATAGAGAACCCGGCCGGCGCGGTTGGTGGCGTAGACCGTGGTCTGGCCGGGCGCCTTGCCGAAGATGTAGATCTGGTTGTCGGACCGGACCTGGACATCGGCGACCGTGTCGTTGGCGACGAAGACGTCGCTCATCGGGCCGTCGAGCTGGATCAGCCGCCCCGTGCCGGCGCTCAAGGTCACCGTGTTGGAGGGAGCGACCGCGCCCACCGGCTGGGCCGCCGCCTGGTTCGGCAGCACCGCGGCGAAGCTCGCCAGGGTCGCCGCGACGGCAGTGCCGAGGCCTGCGCGCCGGATCATGTTCAACTTGCTCATCTTAGCGGGCTCCCACCGGAACGACGGTCACATTGTTGCCGCGTGCGACGCGGACGGACGGGCCGGCCGGCTGAGCCGGTTGGCCGGGAATGCCGGGGCCGGAGACGCCCGCCGGACCGCGGCCGGCGCCGCTGATCCGCGCCATTTCGAGCATCGCCGAGCGGGCCTGGCGCTGGCGCTCTTCGGCGCTTACGGGAGCCGTCCGGCGCTGGAAGCGCGAAACATCTCCGCCAACGGTGTAGGTCGGGTTGCTGTCGACCGGCTGGGTCCCGGCGGCGAGCAGCATGCGGCGCTCGGCGCTGGGGTCGTTGCCGTTCGGAACCTGGACCTCGCCCGAGGCGATGGCGCGTTCCAGTTCGGCATTGTTGTCGGCGAGCGACCGGAGGGACAGCGAAAGCTGGCCGATCGAGCCTGCAACGGCGATGCGCTCGGCGATACGGGGCGTGGCTTCCAGGGTCACGGTCGTGAACGCCTGGGCCACCTGATTGCCTTCCGCATCCCGGGCGTTGATGCGCTGATCGGTGGCGAGGACGCGGACGTTCCTGATGATCGTCTCGGAGACGCGCAGGGAGTCGTTGTCGTCGTTACCTTCCACCTCGTGGGTGAGGACGATGTCGACCCGGTCGCCCGGGAAGACGAAGCCGCCGACGCCGCTGGTCGGCGAAACGCCGACGGTGACGGCGCGCATTCCCGGCCCGAGAGCCGCCGCGAGGAAGCCCCTCTCGCCGGGACGCACGAGGGCGCCCTGCGTGACGGGCTGGCCCGCGGTGATCTCGCTGCGGACCACCGTGCCGACGAGGTCGCGCGGGTTGATGCCGCGCTGGCCGCGAATGTAGTAGGCCGGCTGGACCAGGCCCTGCGGCCAGATCTGGTAGCGGAAGGCTTCGGCGTCGATGATCGTGCCGACCGGAAGGTGGCGCGTCGCGACGAGAACCTCGGGGCCCTGCGGCACCACCGGCCGTGCGACCGCCTGGGGCGCCGCGGCCCCGCTGAACATGCTCTTCGCCATCATCGCGGTTGCGCCCGCAATGATGAGTGCGCCGATCAGCAGCACGATTTTCTTTACGTCCATGGTGCCAGTCGCCTCCTTGACGGCCTCGCGAAAAAGTCGAGCCCAGACATCAGCCAAATTGGTTAAGAAACCGTTCGCCAATCAGCCACAGACCGCCGAATGCGATCGCGACCCCGTACGGAATCTCGAGAGTGTGGCTCGACCGCCGCAGCTTGTGGCGTGCCCACATCGCGACGGTGAGCGCTCCGCCGGCGAGCGACATCGCCACCAGCAGAAAAAGGACGCCGCCCGGCGGCAGCCACAAGGCGACGGCGCCGAGCAGCTTCACGTCGCCGCCGCCCATCATGCCGATTGCGAAGGCGCCGGCGAACAGGGCAAAGACGGCGAGCGCCACGCCAAGGCGGAGCGCCATGTCGGGCCAGGGGTCGAGGCCGCTGGCGACCCAGTAGACGATCGCGCCGAGCGCGATGGCGCCGTTCAGCCAGTTGGGAATGGTGCGGCTTTTCAAATCGCCCACCGCCGCGGCGACCAGGGCGGCCGCGAGCAGGAGAATGAGCAATTCGGATCCACCCCAGTTCATGCCCTAAGCCTCTAGACGGTCATGCTTTCAAAACCGTAACCAGCCGGCGATGACGACCCGCACCCTCGACCGCCGCCGGCCGGACAATGTTGGATTCGACCGGCGCGCCCACCCGGCCGCGGCGCGCTGTTCGAAGTGGCGGGCGCCCGACGGCTGGCTGCACCGGCGGATCGACTGGCCCCAGCCGGCGAACCGGCGCGCGCGCGGGACGCTGATCTTCCTCAGCGGACGGGGCGACTTCATCGAAAAGTACATGGAAGCGATGGCGCACTGGCACGGGCGCGGCTGGGCGGTGACCAGCTTCGACTGGCGGGGGCAGGGCGCCTCGCGCGGCGACACGCAGGGCGGCCATCTCGACTCCTTCGAGCCGCTGGTGGCCGATCTCGCGGCGCTCGCCGCCGAGTTTCGGGAAGGCCCGGTCGTCGCCGTTGGCCATTCCATGGGCGGGCACGTCCTCATGCGGACCCTAGCCGAGGACAAGGTGCGGCTCGACGCGGCCGTTTTGGTCGCGCCCATGCTCGGGATCAACAGTGCGCCGCTTCCCGCTTTCGCTGCGTGGTGGACGGCCGCCGCTTTTTCGAGCCTAGGACTTCGGCGCCAGCCGGCCTGGCGGGCGCCGCTCCCGCCGCCACCGCCCGGATCCTCGCGCCAAACGTGGCTGACGTCCTGCGGGGATCGCTATGGCGACGAGCTCTGGTGGTGGAGCAAGGAGCCTGGCTTCAACCTCGGCGCGCCGAGCTGGGGCTGGCTGGACGCCGCCTACCGGTCCATCGCCACGCTCACCGACGCGAAGCTGCGCAAGGTCGAAACGCCGCTGCTCCTGGTCGGCACCGAGGCCGACCGGCTGGTCAGCGTGGGCGCGATCCGCCGCGCCGCGCGCCTGCTGCCCAACGCGCGGCTCAGGATGTTCGAACGCGCCGGCCATGAAATCCTGCGCGAGGCGGACGGTACGCGCACGGACGCGCTGGCGGAGATCGATGCCTTTCTCGACCAAGCGGCCGCCGCGCGGTGACGGTCAAAGCGGATGTTGCAATCGTCGGGGCGGGAATGGCGGGCGCGAGCTTGGCGGCCGAGATCGCGCCGCACGCTTCGGTGCTCCTGATCGAAGCGGAGGATCAACCGGGCTATCACAGCACCGGACGCTCGGCGGCCTTTTGGTCGGAAAGCTATGGCGGTCCTTTGGTCCAGCCGCTGACCAGCGCGTCCCGCGCCTTCCTGGCTGAGCACAACTTGTTGCGGCCGCGCGGCGCGCTGCACATCGCCGACTCGGAAGGCGCGGAAGCGCTTGGTGCGCTGGAGCGCGAGTTCGCGGGCACGCCCGTCGCGCTGGAGCCGGTCGGCGACCTTGAAGCGCGCCTTCCAGGGCTGCGGCCGGGCTGGAGCGCGGCCTTGTGGGAGCCGAGCTGCGCCGACATCGACGTTGCGGGACTCCACCAATTCTACCTTGCGGCGGCGAAGCGGGCCGGGGCGCGGCTCGTCACCGGCATGCGGATCGAGCGCGCGGAGCGGCGGGGCGGCACATGGCGCATCGGCGACGGCTTCGAAGCCGGGATCCTGGTCGACGCCGCGGGGGCCTGGGCCGACGAGGTCGCGCGAGCGGCAGGCGTCGCTCCGCTCGGCATCCGGCCGTTCCGCCGCACCATCGCGCAGCTCCGAGTCTCGCCGCCGGTTCCGGCCGATCTGCCGCTGGTCATCGACGCGGTCGGCCGCTTTTACTTCAAGCCGGAGGCGGGCGGCCGGCTTTGGCTGAGCCCGCACGACGAGACCGCCTGCGAAGCCGCGGACTGCGCGGCCGAGGAATGGGACGTCGCGACCGCGATCGACCGGCTGGAAAAGGTGGTCGACTGGCGGGTGGAGCGGGTGGAGCGGAGCTGGGCGGGCTTGCGGACCTTCGCGCCCGATCGCTTGCCGGTCTACGGCTTCGACGCGGCGGCGGAGGGTTTCTTCTGGTTCGCCGGGCAGGGCGGATTCGGCATCCAGACCGCGCCGGCTGCCGCGAAGCTGGCCGCTTCCCTGCTCCTCGGCCGCGCGCCGGATCCGGCCGTCGCGGCGATCGATCCGGCGCCCTACGCGCCGACCCGCCTCGCCTGAGCCACCTGCTTTAGCCCAGCTTGCCGCGCTTGCCGGCGTCCTTAGTGTCGCCGCCGCAACGATTGAGCCGAAGGAGTAAGCCGATGCGCCGGGCAGGACGAACGATGCTGGCGCTGCTGGCCCTCCTCGCGCTTCCCGCCACGGCCGGCGCACAGTCCCTCGGCCAGGCCGTGGCCGCCGCGGAAGCGGCGGGCTTCTCGGGGCAGGTGGCCGCCGCGGACCGGACGACGATCCTCTTCAACCGCACCACGCCGGGCAGAACGGCGCCCACGCGCTGGATCTGGGGCTCCGTGAGCAAGCAGGTGACCGCGGCCCTCGCCATGACCGAGGTCCAAAGCGGCCGGCTCAGCCTCGACGACACCGTCAGGCGCTGGCTCCCCGAATTCGCCAATGCGGAGACCGGCACGGCGACGGTGCGCGACCTCCTGCGCCACACCTCGGGCATCGCCGATCCCGCGGGCGCTGCGTCGAACGAAGAGGCGCCGCCTTTCTACACGCGCACCGGGCGCGGCGTCGGCGGCACCGGCGACGCTCTCGGCGTCTGCGCCGGCCCGGCGGCGGGCGCGCGCGGCGCCTTTCGCTACAACAATTGCGACACCATCGTCCTTTCCGCGATCCTCGAGCGGACCAGCGGGCGCGCCTTCGCCGACCTGCTGAGGACGCGGATCGCCGCACCTTTCCGGCTTCGCTCGGTGCGCCTTGCGCGCAGCGGAGAGCGTCCCGTTTCCGGCGCCCACCCCCGCATCAACGTCGCGACGCTCGGCGCGGCGGGAGCGCTGATCGGCACGGCGGAGGATTTGCTCCGCTTCGATCAGGCCCTGCTCGGCGGCCGGCTGCTCGGCGCCGAGTCGCTGGCGGTGATGTGGCAGGGGGAGCCGCGGCTCGGCTATGTCGCGCTCGGCGCGTGGGAATTCCGGGCGCCACTGCGCGGCTGCAGCGGCCCGGTGCGGCTGGTGGAGCGGCGCGGCTCGGTGGCCGGCGTCCAGGCCCGCAACATCATCGCACCGGAGCTCGGCCGGGCGGTGGTCGCGTTCACGGCCGATGCGGACTATGATTTCGGAGAAATCTGGCGCGGCGCCGGCTTCAGCTACGAGCTTGCGTCCGCCGCCTTCTGCCAGCCGGCCGCGCCGTCTCAGGCGCCCTTGCGGAACTGACCGGCGGCGGCGCTGGCGAGGGCGTCGGCGCGCTCGTTCTCCGGATGGCCGCTATGGCCCTTCACCCAGCGCCAGTCGATGCGGTGCGTCCGCGTTGCCTCGAGCAGCTCCTGCCAGAGCTCGGCATTCTTGACGGGCTTTTTGTCCGCCGTCTTCCAGCCGTTCTTCTGCCAGCCGTGGATCCACTTGGTGATCCCGTCCTTCACATAATTGGAATCGGTATGGAGAGTGACGGCGCAGGGGCGCTTCAGCGCCTGGAGCGCCCGAATGGCGGCGAGCAGCTCCATCCGGTTGTTGGTGGTGACCGGCTCCCCGCCGCACATTTCCTTTTCATGCGCGCCCGAGCGCACGATGGCGCCCCAGCCGCCCGGGCCCGGATTGCCCTTGCAGGCGCCGTCCGTGAAGATTTCGACTTCTGTCATCGCCCCCGCATCCAGGAACCGTCAGGCGGCCTGCAGCCCGGCGGGCAGCTTGAAGACCATGCGCTCCTCGACGCCTTCGACCGGCTCTTCGCGCACGTCGTACCGCTCGGCGATCGCGTCGACCACTTCGCGGACGAGCACTTCGGGCGCCGAGGCCCCCGCCGTGATGCCGAGGGTGGAGACGCCTTCGAGCCAGGCGAAGTCGATCTCGGCGGCGCGGCCGACGAGCCGGGCGCGGGCCCCCTCGCGCTCGGCCACTTCGACGAGGCGGACGGAATTGGAGCTGTTCGGGGCGCCGATCACGAGCATCGCGTCGCAGCGGCCCGCAATCGCCTTCACCGCGCCCTGGCGGTTCGACGTCGCGTAGCAGATGTCCTCGCTCTTGGGCGCCTGGATCGCCGGGAAGCGGCGCTGGAGGATGGCGAGGATCTCGGCCGTATCGTCGACGGAGAGGGTGGTCTGGGTCAGGAAAGCGAGGCTCGCACCATGGGCCGGCTGCACCGTTTCGGCGTCCGCCGCCGTTTCGATCAGGGTCATGGCGCCTTCCGGCACCTGGCCGAAGGTGCCGATCACTTCGGGGTGGCCGGCATGGCCGACGAACAGGATGTGGCGGCCCTGGGCGATCAGCCGCTCGGCCTGACGGTGGACCTTGGAAACGAGCGGGCAGGTCGCGTCGAGGAAATCGAGGCCGCGCTCGGCCGCCTTTGCGGGGACTGCCTTGGGAACGCCGTGGGCCGAAAAGACCACCGGGACGCCGTCCGGCACCTGGTCAAGCTCCGGCACGAAGATCGCGCCCTTGGCCCTCAAACTGTCCACGACATATTTGTTGTGGACGATTTCGTGGCGGACGTAGACCGGCGCGCCGTAGCGCTCCAGCGCCAGTTCGACGATCCGGATTGCGCGGTCGACGCCCGCGCAGAAGCCGCGCGGCGCCGCGATCAGAAGGGTGAGGGGGGGCTTTTCCATGTCGAGAGCCGGCCTATTGCATTGCTTGCGTAGGTGAAACCCGCTTCCTATGATCCCGCGCGTGCCATAGGGGGCATCCACGGCATATAGAGCGTCCGCGCGAAAGTTCGAGGTATACAGACTGTGTTCAAGCCCAAAGCGGCCGTTGCCGCCCTCATCGGCCTTACCCTGATCGGCTGTTCGCGCGAAGGCGAGGTCACATCAACGGGCATCATCACCACCTATACCGCCTGCCCGTCCGTCGCGATCGCGGCGCCGACGGGGGACGTGACGATCTTCGATCCGCCCCAGAGCCGCGACGCCAACGCGATCGACGTGGTCGCGACCATGACCAACGTCCGTTCGACCTGCAACGAGGCGGGCGCGAACATCGTCACCACCGCGAGCTTCGACGTGCAGGCCCGCCGCCGCGACCGCGGACCGGCGCGCGACGTCGTCATTCCTTATTATGCGGCCGTGGTGCAGGGCGGGCAGAACGTCGTCACCAAGAGCGTTTCGAATATCGTTCTCCGCTTCGCCGAGGGGCAGGACCGTGCCACTGCGCGCGGCACGGCCAATTCGCAGCTGCTGCGCTCCGCGGCGACCCTGCCTGAGGACATCCGCCGGCAGGTCACGCGCGAGCGCCGCCCGGGCGACGCCGACGCGGCCGTGGACCCGTTCGCCGATCCGGCGGTGCGCGCCGCCGTGCAGCGGGCGAGCTTCGAAGTCTTGCTCGGCTTCAACCTCACCGAAGAGCAGCTCCGCTACAACGCCACGCGCTGAACCGATCAGCGCCGCGCCCAGCGCGCGGCGAATGCGTTGAAGCCCGGGTCGGCGGCGGCCCGGTCCGTACAGGCCGTGAGCGCTGCCAGGCCTGCCTGCGGGTTTCGGTCGACCGATCGTTCGAGTGCGGCGGTTTCGGCGAGAATGTCCTCTCGCGTGCGCCCTTGCGCCGCTGCGTCGAACTTCGGGGCGTACCAGGCGGCGACGCCGGCGATTGCGTGCTGCTGATCCGCCGGACTGTTCATGCGGCGCGCGGCCTCGCCATAGGCGGTCGCGAGCGCGAAGCAGTGAACGTCGCTTTCAGGATCGAGCGGCGCGGCGCTGGCCGCCGAGCAGGCTGCGGCGGCGAGGATCAACGGACCGAGTGTCAGGATGGATCGGATCATGGCAGCCTCTTCGAAAGCGCGGCCACATTATCCGCGCACAGGTTGAAGCCGCGTTACGCCGCGTGCGGAGCCGCACTCGTCCGCCGCCCATGGCGATTGACACCGATCCGGGGCTGCGCCAGAGCCGCGTCGTCCACCAAGGACGCGCGGGAGAGTGTAACGGGTGCAAGCCCGTTGCCGCCGAAGGAGCAACCGCCCCGGAATCTCTCAGGCACAAGGACCGCGCGAACAGGACGCTCTGGAAAGCGTCCGCCTTTCTTCGGCTTTCGGGCCGGCGGAAGCGGACCACCGAAGGGGTAAGCGGGAACTTATCGGTTCCGCGAAAGCTCTCAGGTCCAGCGACAGAGGGGGCGCGCCGCCGCTGAAGCCGGTCCGATTCGTCGGACGCGGGCGAACGCCAAGCCACGCGACCCGGAGACTGGACTGATGAGCGACCAAGGCCAAACCCAGACATTGCCGCTCGATGCGTGGCACCGCGGCCGCGGCGCGCGAATGGTGCCGTTCGCGGGCTACGAAATGCCGATCCAGTATGAAGGCATCATCGCCGAGCATCGCTGGACGCGCACCTCGGCCGGTCTGTTCGACGTCAGCCACATGGGGCAGCTTGTGATCGCGGGCGCAGGCGCCGAGGCGGCGCTGGAAACGCTCCTGCCCGCCGACATCCGCATTCTGAAGGACGGCAAGCTCCGCTACTCCCTCCTGCTCGCCGACGACGGCGGCATCATCGACGATCTGATGGTGACGCGCCGCAGTGACCATTTCTACATGGTCGTGAACGGCGCTACCAAGGCGGGCGACATCGCGCATATGGAAGCGCGCCTGCCCGCCGGTGTGGTGCTCGATCACATGAGGGAGCAGGCCCTGCTCGCGCTCCAGGGGCCTAAGGCGGTGGACGCGCTGTCGCGGCTCGCCCCGGGCGTCGAAGCGCTCGGCTTCATGACCGGCGGCGCGTTCCAGATCGGCGGCACGCCGGCATGGGTCAGCCGCTCGGGCTATACGGGCGAGGACGGGTTCGAGATCTCGGTCGCGGCCGATCGGGTCGAGGCGGTGGCTTCGCTGCTTCTCGACCAGGAGGAAGTGAAGCCGATCGGCCTCGGCGCGCGCGATTCGCTGCGGCTCGAGGCGGGGCTGCCGCTCTACGGGCACGATCTCGACGAGCAGACGACGCCGGTCGAGGCTGGGCTCACCTTCGCTTTGTCCAAGCGCCGGCGCGAGGAAGGCGGCTTTCCAGGCTGGGAGCGGATTTCTTCGGAGCTCGCCAACGGAGCGATCCGCACCCGCGTCGGGCTGGCCGTCGAAGGGCGCCAGCCGGTGCGCGAAGGCGCCTTCGTGGTCGACGAGGACGGCGATGAGGTCGGCTCCGTGACCAGCGGCGGCTTCTCGCCGATCCTCGAAGCGCCGATCGCCATGGCCTATGTTCCGGCCGCCATCGCCGAGACCGGCTCGGCCGTCCGTGTCGCCCAGCGCGGCAAGATCTTCCAGGCGAAGGTGGTTCCAATGCCCTTCGTCCCCCACCGTTACCACCGCAAGGGAGGCGCGCAGTGACCGTTCATTATACCAAGGAGCATGAGTGGATCCGGGTCGAAGGCGACACGGCCACCGTGGGCATCACCAACTTCGCGCAGGAGCAGCTCGGCGACGTCGTGTTCGTCGAGCTTCCCGAGGCGGGCCGGCAGGTCGAGCAGGGCGGCGAAGCCGCGGTCGTCGAATCGGTGAAGGCTGCATCTGACGTTTATGCGCCGGTCTCGGGCGAGGTCGTCGAGGCGAACCAGGCGCTGGTGGACGATTCGTCGCTGGTGAATTCCGATCCGGAAGGCGAGGGCTGGTTCTTCCGCGTGCGGCTGTCCGACCCGTCGCAGCTCGACGGGCTGATGGATGCGGATGCCTATAAGAGCTTCTGCGACGGTCTGTGAGGCTCCAGCCGTACCTCATTAAGCATGTGAAGGCGCGGCCTCCGGTTCTCGCTATCGCTCGAACGGGCTTCTCGACTTCGCTCGAAGCGAACGGTTTGGGGAGTTTGCGCGTTATCGATCGGGCTCGTGTCCGTTCGGTTCGAGCGAAGTCGAGAACCGCTGCCGAGCGAAGCCGAGGCTTCATAAGCGCGAGCCTTGGAGTAGCTTTTCAATGACCGTCAACGCCTCCTCCTGCTGGTCGCCCGCCGATTATGCGACCAACGCCGCCTTCGTGCCCGCATTGGGGCAGGCGGCGCTCGGGCTGCTCAATCCGCAGCCGGGCGAGTTCGTGCTCGACATCGGCTGCGGCGACGGCGAGCTCACGAAGAAGATCATGGACGCGGGCGCGCGGGTGATCGGGCTCGATGCGTCGGAAGCGATGGTGGAAGCGGCGCGGGCCAAGGGCGTCGACGCGTTCGTCGCGGACGCGCAGGCCCTCGGCCTTGAGGAACAGGCGGCGCGATTCGGCCAGTTCGACGCGGCCTTCTCCAATGCCGCGCTCCACTGGATGCTGGATCCGGATGCGGTCGCGTCGGGCGTGTATGCGGTGCTTCGGCCCGGCGGGCGTTTCGTCGGGGAGATGGGCGGCGACGGCAATATCGCGACCCTGCGCGGCGGCATTCGCGAGGAGCTGGTCGCCCGCGGCTATCCCGTGCCGGCGGAAGACCCGCAATGGTATCCGAGCGTGGAGGCATTCGCCCGCCTTTACGCCTGCGCCGGGTTCGCCGAAATCCAGGCGCAGCTCATTCCGCGCGCGACGCCGCTCCCGACGGGCGTGGCCGCCTGGGTGAAGACCTTCCGGTCGGGCTGGCTGGACGTGGCGCAAGTGCCGCGCGAGGCGCGCGACGACGTCGCCGGCGCCATCGAAGCGCGGCTCGAACCCCAGCTTCGGCTTCCCGACGGAAGCTGGTTCGCCGATTACGTGCGGCTGCGCTTTTCCATGAAGAAGCCGGCCTGACCCGCGATGCTCACGGAGTAGCAGAAGAATGCGTTACCTTCCCCTGACCGACGCCGACCGGGCGGACATGCTGCGCACGATCGGCGCGGCGTCCATCGACGATCTGTTCGTCGATGTGCCGGCGGCGGCGCGGCTGCCTTCCAAGATCGAGGGCCTGCCCGACCATGCCAGCGAAATGGCCGTGGAGCGGGAGCTTTCGGCCATGGCGCGGAAGAATCTGGTCGCCGGCGAGGCGCCCTTCTTCCTCGGCTGCGGCGCCTATCGGCACCACATCCCCGCCTCGGTCGATCACCTGATCCAGCGCGGCGAGTTCCTGACCAGCTACACGCCCTATCAGCCGGAGATCGCGCAAGGGACGCTCCAGGCCTTGTTCGAGTTCCAGACGCAGGTGGCGCGGCTCTACGGCTGCGACGTCGCCAATGCGTCGATGTACGACGGATCGACGGCCTGCTGGGAAGCGATCGGCATGGCGCGGCGGATCACGCGGCGCGGCAAGGCTTTGCTCTCGGGCGGCCTTCACCCGCACTACGTCTCGGTCGCGAAGACCATGGCCCGCTTCACCGGCGACACGCTGGCGACCAGCCTGCCCGAACTGTCGGCCGAGCCGGACATGGCCGCTTTGATCGCAGCGGTCGATTCCGACACGAGCTGCGTGGTCGTGCAATATCCCGACATTCTCGGCCGGATCGGCGACCTTTCGGAGCTCGCGGAGCGCTGCCACGCCGCGGGCGCCCTGCTGGTCGCGGTGGTGACGGAGCCCGTCGCACTGGGCGCGATCCGCTCGCCGGGCGAGATGGGCGCCGACATCGTCGTGGGCGAAGGCCAGTCGATCGGCGTCGGGCTGAACTTCGGCGGGCCGTATGTCGGCCTGTTCGCGACTCGCGACAAATATGTGCGCCAAATGCCCGGCCGCCTCGCCGGCGAGACGGTGGACGCGGAAGGGAAACGCGGCTTCGTGCTGACCTTGTCCACCCGCGAGCAGCATATCCGCCGCGAAAAGGCGACGTCGAACATCTGCACCAATTCGGGCCTGTGCGCCCTCGCCTTCTCGATCCACATGACCCTGCTCGGCGAAAAGGGCCTGCGGCGCATGGCGGACGCCAATCATCATCGCGCGCTGGAAGCCGCCGCGCGGCTCACGCGGATCGACGGCGTGGAACTAATCAACGGCACCTTCTTCAACGAATTCACCTTGCGCCTGCCCAAGGAAGCTCGGCCGGTGGTGCGCGCCATGGCGGAGCGCGGCGTGCTCGGCGGCGTGTCGCTCGGCCGCCTTTATCCCGGCGCGGCGGACCTGCAGAACGGACTTGTGGTGGCGGTCACCGAAACGGTGACTCACGGCGACATTGAAGCGCTCGCGAACGCGCTCGAGGAGACTTTGGCATGAGCATGAACCGCGAAGGACGCCCGACGCGGCCGGAGGCCGGCGCGAACGACGGCGCGGAGACCTGGACCGGAAACCGGGCGCTGATGCTGGAAGAGCCGCTGATCTTCGAGATCGGCGACGAAGGCACGACCGGCGTCGACTTCGAACCCGCCGTTCAGGAAGTCACCATCGGCCACCGCGCCGCCGACAACGACGCCGCCTTCGCCGGCGATCGCTTGGGCGGGCTGCAGCGCCGCCGACCGATCGGTCTCCCCGGCCTCTCCGAGCCGCAGACGGTGCGCCATTACACCCGGCTCAGCCGTCAGAATTACGCCATCGACCTCGGCCTTTTCCCGCTCGGCTCGTGCACGATGAAGCACAATCCACGCCTGTGCGAGAAAGTGGCGCGGATGCCGGGCTTTGCCGACATCCACCCGCTCCAACCCACCGACACGGTGCAGGGCGCGCTGCAGCTGATCGAGAAGCTCGGCGAATGGCTGGTCAAGCTCACCGGCATGCATTCGGTGGCGATGAGCCCCAAGGCCGGCGCGCATGGCGAGCTTTGCGGTTTGCTCGCGATGCGCGCGGCGCTCGAAGCGCGGGGCGATGCGCGCGAAGTGATCCTGGTGCCGGAAAGCGCCCACGGGACCAATCCGGCGACCGCGGCCTTCGTCGGTTACCGCGTCGAAAGCATTCCGGCCGACTCCCGGGGACGGGTGGATCTTGCCGCGCTCACCGCGCGCCTCGGCCCGGACGTCGCGGGCGTGATGATCACCAACCCCAATACGTGCGGCCTGTTCGAGCCCGACATGCTCGCCATCTCCGAGGCCGTCCACGCGGCGGGCGGGCTGGTCTATTGCGACGGCGCGAACTTCAACGCCATCGTCGGCCGGGTGAAGCCGGGCGACCTCGGCATCGATGCGATGCACATCAACCTGCACAAGACCTTCTCGACGCCCCATGGCGGCGGTGGGCCTGGCGCCGGTCCGGTGGTCTTCTCGGAAGCGCTGACGCCGTTCGCGCCGCTGCCGTTCGTGGAGCGGCGCAAGGTAGCGGCGGGCGACGAGTTCGTCCTCGTCGACGAAGAAACGGCGGGCGAGCATCACGGCGCCAGCTTCGGCCGCATGGTCGCCTTTCACGGCCAGATGGGCATGTTCACCCGCGCGCTCGCCTACATTCTCAGCCACGGCGCGGACGGCCTGCGCCAGGTGTCGGGCGACGCGGTGCTGAACGCCAATTACGTGCTCCGCACCCTCGAAGGCGTGCTCGACGCGCCGTTCGGCCACAGCGGCCCGTGCATGCACGAAGCCCTGTTCTCGGACAAAGGCTTCGCCGACGGCCTTTCGACGCTCGATCTCGCCAAGGGCCTGATCGACGAGGGCTTCCACCCGATGACCATGTATTTCCCTTTGGTCGTCCACGGCGCCATGCTGGTGGAACCCACCGAAACGGAGTCCAAGGCCAGCCTCGACCAGTTCCTCGGGGCTCTCCGCTCCGTTGCCGAGCGGGCGAAGGCCGGCGATCAATCCTTGAAGGGCGCGCCCTACCACGCACCACGGCGGCGGCTCGACGAGACGCAGGCGGCGAGGAAGCCGATCCTGGTCTGGAAGGAACCGGCACAAGCCCAGGCGGCGGAGTAGGGAAGGGCGGCGGTCCGATGAAGCGTCACGCACCCGCCACCGGGCGCAATCGGGAGCCTCTCGCGGCCGTGCTGCGGGAGGTGCTGCCCGCGGCCGGGACGGTGCTGGAGGTGGCGTCGGGCACCGGCGAGCATGCCGCTTATTTCGCCCGCCTGTTCCCGGGCCTCGTCTGGCAGCCGAGCGATGCCGATTACGAGGCGCTGAATTCGATCGAGGCCTGGGGCGCCGACAGCGACGCCCCGAACCTTCTGCCGCCGGTGGTGCTCGATGCGGCGGGGACGTGGCCGGTCGACGCGGCGGATGCGATCCTGTGCGTCAACATGGTGCATATCAGCCCCTGGGCGGCAACCGCCGGCCTGATGCGCGGCGCGGCAAGAATCCTCCCGTCAGGCGGGCCGCTGGTCATCTACGGACCGTTCCGGCGCGCGGGCGTCGACACGGCGCCCAGCAACGAGGCGTTCGACGAGTCGCTCAAGGCGCGGAATGCGGCGTGGGGCCTGCGGGACCTCGAGGCGGTCACGGCCGAAGCGGAAGCGAACGGACTTCGGCTCGAGCGGGTCGTCGAAATGCCCGCCAACAATCTGACGGTGATCTACCGGCAGGGCGCGTAGCGCGCACCGTCCCCCTAGCGCCAGCCTCGTTCGTCCCGAGCGCAGTCGAGGGGCGCTGCTCAGAGTCCGAGCCTCCGCCCCTCGACTACGCTCGGGACGAACGATTTTGTATGCGGCTCAACGCCCGCAATGGGGCGGTGCGGAGGCTTTCCGGTGCCGATGCCCCCCTCAGAACGGGCGCTGCGCCTCAGTTTGTCTCGTTGAACCGTGGCAGATCGGGCTCCTCGCCTTTGTCGCTGTCCCGGGCGCGGGTGACGCTCGGGTCGCCGACCTCCTGCTTGAGGTCGTCCTGGGTGGCGATGTCGTGGCCGAGCGTGTTGGTGTTGCGATTGCCGTGGCTCGGCGCCCCTTCCATGCCTTCGATCAGCGAACTGTCGTCGGTCTGGCGGGCGGTTTGGCCGCGGTCGGCGCCGCGGTCGTTGCGATCGGTCATGTGGTGTCTCCTTCGGGGGAAGAATGACGCAGACCGCGGGGCGTTCCGTCCGAAAGGTCGTGTCCGGCCAGGCGGAGCAGCAGAAGCGTCCAGAAGAGGCCGAACGCCCATCCGGCGATCACGTCGCTCGGCCAGTGGACGCCGAGCACGATGCGGCTGGTGCCGATCAGGATGGCGAGCCACGCCGCGGCCCAAAGGGCGAGGGAGCGGCGCGGCCAATGCGCCGTGAGGAGCAAGGCGAGGCTCAGATAAACCATCGCCGAGTTCGCCGAATGGGCGCTCGGAAAGGACAAGCTGTGAACCTCCACCAGGTGGTTGTTCTCCTGCGGCCGGATGCGGCCCATCTGCACCTTCTGCAGCTCGACCAGCAGCCGTCCCGAGATGGTGACGGCGAGAAGCAGGATGGCCGAGCGGAAACGGCGCTTCCAGGCGAGCCACAGCGCGCCCGCGGCGGTGAGCGGCATCAGCACGAGATAGCCGCCGAGCTCCGTCACGACATGCGCCGCGCGGGCAATGCCCGGCTGCTCGCCTGCGTAGAAGAAGAGAAGCAGCGCGCGGTCGAGGTCGAGGCCGCCGAAGAGCAGCATCACCGTCCAGGCAACGGCAAGAGCGAAGAGGATGAAGGGCATCAGGCGGCGCCTCCCAAGCCGCTGGGCGGAGTCGGCGATCGGCGGTGCGTCATTCGGGCCTTCCTCCGCCGCGCCGGCGGCTCTATCCATGTGCCGGGTCTCGGGGCACTGGGGCTCAAGAGCAGGGAGGCGGGGAATTGGCAATGTCGGAGGGAATGCAGCCGCTTCACCCGAACCAGCTCAAGTTGCTGCGCCTGCGCTTCGCGGCCTTTGCGCTCTTTCTTCTCGCGGCGGCGGTCGCCGGCGACGTGATCGCGTCGCGCGAGACGGATTTCCCGTTCGGCGTCATCGCCGCGGCCGGGCTCCTGCTCGGTATTCTCATCCTGCTCGCCATGCCGAAGCGGCGCTACCGCGCCTGGGGCTGGCGGATGGACGAGGACGAGATCCGGATCGCGTCCGGCGTCATGATCAGCAGCGACACCGTGGTGCCCTTCGGCCGCGTCCAGCATATCGACGTGCTTCGCGGGCCGCTCCAGCGCGGCTTGGGTCTCGCAAGCCTGGTTCTCCATACGGCTGGAACGCGCAGCGCCGCCGTGCTGCTCCCGGGGCTCGAAGCCGGCGAAGCCGAGCGGATGCGCGACCATATCCGCGGCAAGATCCGCGAGGAGCTGGTTTGAGCGGGGACCCGCCCGGTACGAGCGAAAGCGGCAATGGCGCGGTCGTGGCCGACCGGCGCCTGCACCCGGCGACTTTGATCAGCGGGACGCTTCGCGCCATTCCCAACGCCGCCGGTGGCATGGCGGCCTATGCCACAATCATCCGCCGTGCCGAGGCCGTGCAGATCGTGTCGCTGATCGGGCTCGGCCTCGCGCTTGCGGCCGGCATCGCTTTTCTCGTCTGGTGGAGGTTCCGCTACGGCGTCGGCGAGCGGGAGATCGTGATCGAAAGCGGCGTATTCGCGCGCCGCCGGCGGGTGATCCCCTTCGAGCGGGTGCAGGACATCGCGATCGAGCGCCGCCTGCTCGCGCGCCTTCTCGGCACCGCGCATGTGCGGATCGAAACGGGCGGGTCCGCCAAGGACGAGGGGCATCTCGACTCCATTTCGCTGGCCGACGCAGAGACGCTGCGCGACCATATCCGCCTGCGCGCCGGCGCTGCACGCGCGGGCACGGCAGCGGCGGGCGCCGCGCCGGCAGACGGGGCGGGCGTCGAAAGCGAACCTTTGATCTTTGCGATGGACCTGTGGCGGGTCCTTCTGTTCGGCACGTTCAGCTTCTCCCTCGTGTTCGTGGCGGCGATCTTCGCCGTGCTTCAGAATGTCGAAGAACTGGGCTTTTTCGATCCCTACGACGCGGCGCCCGACGCCGTCGCACACCTGAAAGGCGGCTGGATCACCGCCAGCCTTCTCCTCGCACTGGCCGTTATACTGCTCGGCTTCGTGGCGGGCATCGTTCGAACGGTGGCGCGGGACTATGGCTTCCGCCTGACCCGTGCGCCTAACGGCCTCCGGCGCCGGAGAGGGCTCCTGACGCTCTCCGAAGCGGTGATCCCGATCCGCCGCATTCAGCTCGCCACCATATCGAGCGGGATCGTGATGCGCATATTCGGCTGGCAGCGGCTCGATTATCAGACGCTGGGCGCCGATCCGAAGGAAAGAGGGGCCCAGGTCGCTGCGCCGTTCGGGCGCGCCGGGGAAGTGCGGCCGATCCTCGCCGAAACCGGCTTTCCCGACGAGCGGGCGGCAGGAGAATGGCGCCGCGGGCCGGCGCGCTCATTGGTGCGGCGCGGCGCGGCGCCGCTCGCCGGCGCGCTGGCTCTTGGCGCCGTCGCCTGGTGGGTCGAGCCGCTGAGCGGCGTCGCGGCTTCGCTCTTCCTCGCTTTGGCCCTGCTCGCGCCGCTCCGCTGGCACCGGCATCGCCACGCCTTTAGCGACGAGGCCCTGTTCGTCCGCGGAGGGCTGCTCACGCACCGGATCAAGGTGATGCCGTTCGAGCGCGCACAGGCGATCGCCGTCACGCAGGGCCCTGTGCAGCGCTGGCTCGGGCTGGCTTCGGTGCGGATCGACACGGCCGGCGCGCCGGCAGCGGGCGGGCTTGCCGTCCACGACTTGGCTTCGGCGGACGCCGGCGCGCTTGCCGAAAGGCTTCTCGCGCTCTTTCATGCACGCCGGCTCGAGAAGCGGCGGCGCGGCTGAGCGGCCAGCGCCACCGCTCGGCGGTTCGAAACGGAACGTCAAGCGGCGCGGCCCGTTGAGCCGCGGTCCAGTTCAACAGGAGTATGAGTCATGGCCAACCAGGGCAATCAGAGCGACGTCGCCTTTCGGTCGGAGAGCGGCAATGTGGATTTTCAGCCGGAAACCGGCGGCCAGCAGCAGCCCGGCATCGCCAATCGCATCGGCGAGGCCGCACAGGCGGTGAATTGGGGCAAGGTCGGCGTCGGCGTCGGCGCGGCGGCGGCGGTTGCCGGCGCGGCCTATGCGGCCAGCCGCTATGTCGGCCGCGGCACCGGCGAGAGCGACACCGCCGCGTATCAGGCCGGCACCGGCACGGCTGCCGACCGCGACCAGGGCGGCAACCGCCAGGCCTGACCTTAAGGCGCCTGATCTAAGCAAAAGCCGGCGCGGGAGGCAGCTTCCCGCGCGGGCTTTTTTGTTGCCCGAAATCAACGCCGCCGCGGAACCGTCATCCTTCCGCAATAAGTCGGACAATTCACTTGTCTCTTCCGAAGGCGCGGAGATATAGCTTCCGCGCAAGAGAGCCCGTGCAAGCGGGCCGGGGTAACAGGGAAAAAAGGGGAGGGCTGCCATGCGCCTGAAATCACTCGTTCTGTCGACGACGTCGATCGCCGTGCTCGCGTTCGCCGCAACGCCCGCCGCCGCGCAGCCCGCCGGGCCGGAGCAGCCGCCCGAAACCGCCGAAGCGCAGGAAGCGCCGACCGATACGGAGGCCAATGCCGCGGTCGGCACCGATGCCGCCGAGGGCGAGGCGATCGTGGTCACGGGTCTGCGCGCATCGCTCCGCTCGTCTCAGAACATCAAGCGCAATTCGGAGCAGATCGTCGACTCGATCGTCGCAGAGGATATCGGCAAACTCCCCGACATCGCCGTGTCCGACACGGCGGCCCGCATCCCGGGCGTGCAGGTCGAGCGCAGCGGCGGCGAAGCGGGCCGCGTCCTCGGCCGCGGCCTTCCCGATTACACGACCACCTATAACGGCCGCGAGATCTTCACGGCCGAGACCCGCACCGTCGCGCTGCAGGACTTCCCGTCGGGCGCCGTGGGCGCGATCGAAGTGTTCAAGACGTCCACCGCGAACCTCATTGAGCCGGGCCTCGCCGGCCTCGTCAACGTGCGCTCGCGCCGGCCCTTCGACTTCCAGGGCTTCGAGATCGCCGGCTCCGCCTGGGGCCTCTACACCTATCAAGCGGACTCGATCCGGCCGAACGGCAACATTCTCGTTTCCAATCGCTGGGACGTGGGAGGCGGCGAAATCGGCGCGCTGCTGGGCGTGTCCTTCACCAGCCTGCGCTTCCTCGATTCGACGCGGGAAAATACCGATTTCGTGGCCGGCGGCGGGCCGAACAACACCCGCTTTCCCGACGTTCAGCGCATCTTCTACGGCTCGGGCGACCGCAGCCGTCCCTCCGTCAACGGCGCCATCCAGTATCGGCCGCGCCAGGGCGTCGAATTCTACGTCGAGGGCCTCTACCAGGGGTTCCGCAACCGCGTCTCCGACCGCCTGCTGGCGGTGCCGCTGTGGGGCGGCGCGGGCTTTACCGACTTCCGCACCCGCGAAGGCCGGCCCGATCTCCTCGAGGCGGGCACCGTGGTGGATCCGTTCCGGCCGGACGGCTTCCAGGGCGGCACCTACAACAAGACCAACACCTATCAGTTCGCCGTCGGCGGCAGCTGGGACACGGGCCCGCTGCGCGTCGCCGCCGACATCGCGCGCACGGACAGCACCTTCACCGGCTCCACCGCCAGCGTCGATTATGCCTTCCGCGAGCGCCAGACCGTGACCTTCGACAGCGACGTCGACCGGGAGGACGGCGGCCCCGAATTCAGCTTCGCCGGCTTCGACCCCGCCGACCCGAGCAACTACGTCTATCGCGGCTTCTACGAGGAAGCGCAGGTCGCCCAGGGCGACGACTGGCAGGCGCGGCTCGATTTCACCTACGACATGGGCATGGAGTGGCTGCCCGAGCTGCAGTTCGGCGTCCGCTTCACCGACCGCGACGTCCACCGCGAGTTCGGCAACCGTTACTACGGCAACGAGAATGTCGAGCCGCGGCAGATCCCGTTCAGCCAGGTGCCGCTCGACTATCAGCTGTTCAGCCCCGGCTTCCGCGGCAGCGACGTGCAGCAGCTGCGCACCTTCCTGACGCCGACCTACGGCAGCATCCGGGACAATATCCAGGAGCTTCGCCAGTTTACCATCGGTCTCGGTGGCACCAATTTCACGCTCGACGATCCCGCGCCCGATCCCCTTCAAACGTTCGACGCGGGCGAGCGGACCTACGCCGCCTACGGCCAGCTTCGCTACGAATTCCCGATCGGCGGCATGACGCTGGACGGCAATATCGGCCTGCGCGTCGTCAAGAGCGAGATCAACCTCCTGGGCACGCGCCGCGTGACGCCGGCGAACGGGCCCGCGGTGCTGACGCCGATCGACATCGACCGCGAGTCGACCGACTGGCTTCCCAACGTCAGCGCGCGTTTGAGGATCACGCCGGAAATCCACTTCCGCTTGTCCTACGCGCAGACCCGGACGCGGCCGAACTTCTTCGATCTGCGCCCCAACGCGACGATCGACGCGCCGCCCGCCTGTCTCCTGCAGAACCCGATCCCGGAAGGCTGCGTGCGCACCGGCAATGGCGGCAACCCGTTCCTCAACCGCCTGACCTCCGACAATTACGATGCTTCCATTGAATATTATTTCTCCCGCACCGGCTTCGTCTCCGTCGCCGCCTTCCACCGCGACATCAACGGTTTCATCGAAACGACGCAGGACACCCAGACGTCGCTCACCGGCGAGCCGTTCCGCTTCGAAGGTCCGATCAACTCGGGCGCGGGCCGCATCCGCGGCTTCGAAGCGCAGGTCACCACCTTCTTCGACTTTGCCGGCCTGCCGAACTGGCTGTCGAACTTCGGCATCCAGGCGAACGTCACCCACATCGACGCGAGTGCCGACTTCACCTACAATGGCGAGGTGGTGAACCGCGATCTCGTGGACGTCTCGCCCTGGACCTACAATCTTATCGGCATCTTCGAATCGGGCGGCGTGTCGGCTCGCGTCGCCTACAACCGGCGCAGCGGCTATCTCGACCTGTTCGTGCCCCGGGACGGTTTCTTCAACCCGACCGGCGCGAACCAGGGCCACCTTTACATCGAAGAGGCGCGTCCGCTCTCGCGCCTCGACGCTTCGTTGAGCGTGGACGTGACGGAGAATTTCACCTTCTTCGCGGATTGGACCAACATCCTGAAGACGCCGTTCCGCTCGACGCTTTCCCGCATCGATCCGGACGGTACGGTTTCCACCTTCCCGCGCTTCGTCCGCTACAACGAAACGACGGCGTCGCTGGGCGTGCGCTTCCGCTTCTGAGGCGGGCGCACATGGAGCAAAGATCGGGCCGGGGGGCATTGCCCTCCGGCCTTTTCTTTTTCACTGAGTGGCTATGGCGGGACACGGCGGGATGAGCGGGGAGCGGAGCAAGACGCGGGTCGTGGTGCTGGGCGGCGGGACGGCGGGCTGGATGACGGCCGCCTCGCTCGTCCGCCTTCTTCCGCACGCCGCCGAGGTCCACCTCGTCGAATCGGCCGAGATCGGGATCGTCGGCGTGGGCGAGGCCACGTTGCCGCACCTTCGCACCTTCGTCGAAACACTCGGGCTCAATGAAGCCGAGTTCATGCGGGCGACCCACGCCACCTTCAAGCTCGGCATCGACTTTCGCGATTTCGGCGCTGTGGGGACGAGTTACATCCATCCGTTCGGGAGCTTCGGAGTGGAGCGGGCGGGCGTCGCCTTTCACCATTACTGGCGCCGCCTCGCCGAGACGCGTGCGGACGAGGATTTGTTCGAATATTCGCTGTGCAACGTCATGGCCGCGCAGAGCCGCTTCGCACCGCCAAGCTCCGACACCAATTCGATGCTGTCGACCTACAGCTACGCTTATCAGTTCGACGCCACGTTGTTCGCGCCGTACCTGCGCGATTACTCGCTCGCCCGCGGCGCGCGCCGCACCGAAGGGCGGGTCGTCGAGGTGGAGCAGGACCCCGAGAGCGGGGACGTGCAGGCGCTGCGGATGGAAAGCGGCGAGCGGATCGAAGGCGACCTGTTCGTCGACTGCTCGGGCTTCATCAGCCTTCTCCTCGGCAAGACGCTCGGCGAGGAATGGGAGGACTGGTCACACTGGCTGCCCTGCGACCGGGCCGTGGCGATGCCCAGCGAGTCGCCGCCTGGTCCGATCGAGCCCTACACACGCGCCACAGCGATGACGGCAGGGTGGCGCTGGCGCATCCCGCTCCAGCACCGCGTCGGCAACGGCTACGTCTATTCCTCGAGCCACATTTCAGACGACGACGCGGCACAGGCGCTGGTGGCCGCGGTGAAGGGAAAGCCAATGGCGGACCCCCGGCTGCTGCGCTTTCGCGCCGGCCGCCGCAGAAGGAGTTGGTCTAAGAACGTCGTCGCAGTGGGGCTCGCCTCGGGCTTTCTCGAGCCGCTCGAGTCAACAAGCATCTATCTGGCGCAAGGCGCGATCACGCAGCTCGTCGAGCTTTTCCCGGCCGGCGGGCGGATCGAGGAGGCGGACCGGCGCGAGTTCAACCGCATGGTGGACCTCGAATATGACCGCATCCGCGACTTCCTGATCCTTCACTACCACGCCACCACCCGCTCCGACTCCAGCTTCTGGGATCACGTCCGCACCATGTCCGTGCCCGACAGCCTTCAGGAGAAGATCGAACTCTGGCGCCGCTCGGGCCGGGTCGCCCGATATTCGCAGGGGCTGTTCCTCGAGCCGAGCTGGATCGCAGTCTATGTGGGGCAGGGGATCCTCCCCGACGGCTGGGACGAGCGCGCGGACCTTCCCGACGAGGCCGCTTTGGCGCGGTCCATGGCCGCCCTCAGGGACCGGATCGCCGACGCGGTGCGGCAGATGCCCAACCACGGCGATTTCATCCAGCGCCGCAACGCGGCCATCGCGCCGTGAACGCCAAGCAGGCGATCCGGTCGGTCTGCGTCGCAGGCGGCGGCATCGTCGGTCTCTCGGCGGCGCTCGCCTTCACCCGTGCGCTGCCGAAGGCGAAGGTCACAGTGGCGGCGCTGCCCGCCGACCCGGCCGCGCTTGCTGACCGGTTGCCCTCGACGCTGCCCATGGTCGGGCGCTTCCATGCGGCGATCGGCCTCGATGAAATGGAGCTGGTGCGCAGCGGCGCGGCCACGCACCGCCTCGCCACGCGCTACGTCAACTGGTCCGCCGGCGGCGAGACCTGGCACCATGCGCTCGGCGGCGCGGGCGCGGACGTGGGCGGCGTCCCGTTCCACAAGGCTTGGGCAAAGGCTCGCGCGGCAGGGCGCGCCGCGCCCTATGACCGGCACATCGCCGCCGCAATGCTCGCCAAGGCGGACAAGTTCGTCCATCCCGACAATCGCGAGGACAGCCCCCTCGGCACTTACCTTTACGCGCTGCGGCTCGATCCGGATCTCTACCGGGCAAGGCTCCAGCAGGCGTGCGACGCCGCGCGGATCGAGCGGCTGCCCACCGCCCTCGCCGGCGTGGAACGGCGGGGCGACGGCGGCGCCGCGGCCCTGCTGCTGGACAGCGGCCGCCGGATCGAGGCCGACCTCTTCCTCGACTGCGCGGGGCCGTCCGCCCCCGTCCGCTCCGTTCTGGGGGACGATTTCGAGGATTGGAGCGCGTGGCATCCGGCGGACCGGTTCGTGTTGGGCGAAGCGGCCCATGAGGGGCCGAGCCCCGTCGACGTCGTCGAAGCGCGGCCGGAGGGCTGGCGCTGGACCGCGCCGCTCGCCGCTCGGACGATGAGCGGCTTCGCTTATGCGTCGTCGGTGACAGGGGTTCCGGGCGCGGCGTCCCTCCGCGGTGCCGCGGAGCCGGTCTCCATTCGCCCGGGCCGGCGGCGCTCGCCCTGGGCGGCGAACGTGCTCGCGATCGGCGATGCGGCGGTGGCCGTCGATCCGCTGGCCGGCTTGAACCTCCATCTCGCCCAGTCCGCGATCCTGCGCGCCCTGGAACTGCTCCCGGGCCGCGACTGCCACCCGCTGGAGCTTGCCGAATATCATCGCCGCACCGAATGGGAGACGCAGCGGGCGCGCGACTTCATCGCGCTTCATTACCTGCGCTCCGGCCGCACCGACGGCCCCTTCTGGGCCGCGCTCGCGGGACGCGCCGTGCCCGACATGCTTGCGGTGACGCTGGAGCAATGGGAGCGGCGCGGGCGACTGCCCTTCTTTGAAGAGGAAAGCGTCGACAAGGATGGCTGGGCGGCCGTGCTGCTCGGCCTCGGCGTTGTGCCACACGACGTCGATCCGGTCGCCGACGGAATCCCCCTCGGCCGAAGCGCCGAAGCGATCGCGCGGCATGCCGAGCGGCTGGCGGCCTTGCCCGCGAGGCTTCCTGCTTATGCGGATTATCTGGAGCGGATGCGCAGCGCGCCCGCCCAGCCGCCGCGGCGCTAGCGCAACACGTTTGTCAGTTCGCCGGCGGCGCCGCCTGAGGCTTGGGCCTCAGCGCGGCTAGTCGTTCCGCCGCCGGTGCGATGGCGGGGAGTCCGTTGGCCGGACGGTTGAGGTAGAAATAGGCCACGGCCGCAACATCGTCGGACCGGTAGAAATTGGTGTGGCCGTCGGGGAGGCTCGGGTCCGAAAGCGGGACTTGCGGCTGGCGGGTAAGGAGCTGCTGGAAATTGTTGCGCGACCCGGGGTCGATGGTGACCGGGATCAGCGGCGCGCCGGCGCGCTGAAGATCGAGGACGACGTTCTTGCGGGCGCCGCCGATCTGCTGAAGCGTCACCTCGATGTCGCGGTGGAAGAAGACGGGATCGGGGATGTGCCAGCGGTAGAAGGTCCATCGCCCGCCCGCTTCCCAGCTCGCCACCGGCGCCCCCTGGTAGCGGTTGATATAAGCGCCCTGCCCCCATGCGGTGCCGATATAGTCCTCGGCGCCGGTGCCGATCAGGGTCGGATGGTCGCGGTCGCCGTCCAGGAACATCTTCACTTCGCCTTCGCCCCACCAGGTGTCGCGATAGACCGGGTTGGTGAGCACGGTGACGCTGGCGCCGAGGAAGCGGCCGCGGCCCGAAACGCGCGGCAGGATGCGAAAGTCGCGGCCGAGCGCTGTCGCGCGGTCGCGGCTCCACCAGGCGTGGAAGTAGAGCGCACCGGCGGGCTGGGCACGCACGACGCGGTAATTGACGTCGTAGAAGATGAGGTTGACCGGGCGGCCGCTCTCGTTGGTGACGACGATCCGTGCGCCGCGGCGGAAGGGCATTGGAATGTAGGAGACGAAGCTCCGGCCTTCCGGGCTAGCGAGGAGGGCGGTCTCCATCGGCAGCATTTCGGACGCGCCGTGCAGGAAGAAGTCGCCGAGCGGGGCGGAGACGGCGGGCGTCGCGGCGCCGTCCCAGAAAATCTCGAACCTGAGGCCGCGCAGCGCTTCGGGCGAGCGGTCCTCGATGGTCATCCAGATGCGGTCGATCGTTCCGGCGCCCCCGATGTCGGCCAGGACATGACGGCCGCCGATCGGAATGGTCTCGAAGGCATGGCCCTTGGCGCCGTTGTTCTCGCGTCCGCCCGCGCCGCGCGCGCCGGTCGGGTTTTCGGGGCTGATCCAGCGGGTCTGCTCGCCGGCGCGATATTGGTACAGCGGGGCCGGCTCCGAAGGCTGGGCGGCGGCGCTGGCGGGCGCGGCGAACGCGAGGGCGGCGGCCGCCAGAGCGAGCCTCCGGATCACTGCGCCGGTCTGCCGACCACGGGCGCGTCGCCGTTCCACTCGATCGGGAGAATGTGCATGAAGCGCGCTTCCCCCGCCTTGCGGCAGCCGCTCCGCGCCGCCCAGGCGTGGAACACCATGTAATGGCGGCCTTGCGCTTCGAAGACGGCGGGATGGCCCGGGCCGCTCAGGCAATCGGGCGCGCGGCGGCTGGCGAGGATCGGGTTTTCCGGCGCGTCGGTGCAGGGGCCGAGCGGTCCGGTGCAGCGGGCATAGCCGGTGGCGTAGCGCGACAGGCGCTCGCGCTCTTGCCAGGCAAAGTCGTTGGCCGAGAAGAATAGGGTGTAGGCGCTGCCCCGGCGGACCATGAAGGGCGCTTCGGAAATGGCGCCCTCCCACGGCGTGTCGTTGCGCGCGAGGGCGACCGGCTCTCCCTCAAGGGCAAGGCCCGAGGTGGCCATGCGCTGGCCCCAGAGCTGGGTGGGCGCGCGCACCGCGTTGCCGTCGTTTTTGAAGTAAAGGTACAACTTGCCGTCCGCGTCGCGGAAGGGACTGGCGTCGATCGTGCCGCCTTCGCGAAGCTGGCAGACGAGGGGCTCGGCGCCCTGCGGCACGAAGGGGCCGCGCGGATCGGCGGCCGTCGCCGCGCCGATGCACTGGCGCCCTGAGGCGCGGTGGTGGGCGGTGAAATACAGGATGTAGCGGTCTCCGACCCGCATCACTTCGGGCGCCCAGGTGCGGCCGCGCACCGCCCAGGCGGGAAGCGTCGGAAGCGCGTCGTGGAAGCGGTCCGGATCGCCCGGCACGGCCATGACGTTCCAGGTGACGAGGTCGGTCGAAAAAGCGACGGGGACGTTGGCGCGGTCGTCATGCGCGTTGGTGGCATAAGCCAGGAAACGATTGCCGACCGGGAGGATGAAGGGGTCGGCGAAATTGGTGCGAAGCACCGGGCCGGAGAAATCCGGCGCGGCGGCGGGCGGCTGCGCGGCGGCGCCGGACGCGCCGATCGCGGCTGAGGCGGCGGCGAGGAGGACAAGGATGCGGCGGATCATGTTCGATTGTCCCTAGCCGTTGTTGCTCCGGCCCCCGCGCGACATTAGGTCCGCGGCGACGCGCCGGTCAATCGCGAGAGGACGTGCCGATGCCCGTAGTGAGAGAGATGTTCGGGACGCTGCCGGACGGGCGTCCGGTGGAGGCGGTGACGCTGTCCAACGGCCATGGGCTGGAAGCGCGGGTGATCGCCTGGGGCGCGGCCCTCCAGGCCCTGCGCGTGCCGGACCGCACCGGCGCCTCGGCCGACGTGACGCTCGGCTACTCCGGGCTGGAGGATTATCTCGAAGGCACCGAATATTTCGGCTGCACCGTCGGCCGGGTCGCGAACCGCATCGCGCGCGGGCGCTTCGAACTGGACGGGAAAACCTACCAAACGCCCGTGAACAACGGCGACAATGCGCTGCACGGCGGGACGATCGGATTCGACAAGGTGCTTTGGGCGGTGGCGGAGGTCGGCGAGCGCCACGTCACCTTCCGCCATGTCTCGCCCGACGGGGACATGGGCTATCCCGGCACGCTCACCGCCGAAGCGACCTACAGCGTCGACCCCGACGAGAATATCCTCCGCCTCGATTATCGCGCCACGGCCGACGCGCCGACGATCTGCAACCTGTCGCACCACGCTTATTGGAACCTGGCGGGGGAGGGCGGGCCGCGCGGCGTGATGGAGCATCTCCTCACCATTCCCGGCGACAGCTTCACGCCCACCGACGAAGGGGCAATACCCACGGGCGAGCTGCGTCCCGTGGACGGCACGGCGTTCGACTTCCGAAACCCGACTTCAATCGGCGCGCGGGTCCGCGACGCTTCCGACCCGCAGATCCGCTTCGGCAAGGGCTACGACCACAATTGGGTGATCGCTCGCGACCTGGCGGACACGCCGCGGCTGCTCGCCCGGCTGGAGGATCCCGTCTCCGGGCGCCGGCTCGACATCCTGGCCAACCAGCCCGGCCTGCAATTCTATTCCGGCAATTTCCTCGACGCGACTCGCGTCGGCAAGGCGGGCGCGCTCTACCGGATGGGCGACGGCATCGCGCTCGAGCCGCAGAAATTCCCCGACACGCCGAACCGCCCCGAATTCGGATCGGTGCGCCTCGATCCGGGCGAAATCTACGAGAACCGGATCGAGTACCGCTTCTCCGCGGACGCCTAGGCGCCGCTTTCCGCGTCGGCGATCAGGACCATGACGTCGCCGATGATCGCGGCCATGGACGTGCGCGCGGCGTCCGCGTCTCCGGCCTCGATGGCATCGAGCACGTCCTTGTGCGCGGGAAGGCTTGCCGTGCGGCCCTTGAATCGGTTGGTGAACTGGATGGAGGTGCGCAGCGCCGTGGTCACCACGTCCCTGAACTGCATGTAGAAGGGGTTGGCCGACGCGTTCAGCACGGCGATGTGGAAATCGATGTCGGCGTCGAGCGGATCGCCGTCGCCATGTTCCGCTGCTTCCATTCGGCGATAGCCGTCGGCGATGCCGGCGATGAGCTCCGGATGCCGCACACGCGCCGCGATCGCGGCCGCCGCCGGCTCGATCGCCACGCGCAGCTCGCTAAACTGGCGCAGCAAAGTGAGCGAGAATTTGCGCTCGAGAAGCCAGCGCAGCACGTCGGGATCGAACAGATTCCACTGAGCCTGCGGCTGAACGGTGGTGCCCTTGCGCGGACGAGCGGTCAGCAGGCCCTTGGCGGTCAGCATCTTCACCGCTTCGCGAGTCACCGAGCGGCTGACGCCATGCTCCTTGGCGAGATCGGCTTCGGTGGGGAAGGGGCGGTCGTCATACCAGCCGGTGACGATGGCGCGGCCGACTTCGTCGAGCATGGCATAAGTGAGGTTGCGCCCGCCGGCGCCGCCCTGCGGCTGGCGGGCGGGATCCGTGCGCTCGACCTCCAGACCCATATTTTCACCCCGATACGCCGACTTGAAGGCGCATCTTAGATCGGATCGCCGCGCGCGCAACGCGCCTTTCAGTCCGTTTCGGGCGGCGTCCGGCGGTTGACCACGGTTCGAAGCACCGGCGCCGTCACCACCTCGGCTACGCCCGGAACGGCGGCGAGGCGCTCGCGAAAGTCGCCCAAACTCTCGCCGTCGGCCGCCTCGACCGCGAGGATTGCGTCCACGGTCGGCCCGGCCACCGACCAGAGCGCCTTGATCTCCGGCCAGTCTGCGAAGCGGCGCAGCACGGCCTCGCAGGGGCGCGTCGCGATCCGCATCAGGAGGACGGCGGAAACGGCGGCGCTTTTATCCTCACCGCGAACGATCGTGTAAGCGGCGATCGCGCCGCTTTCCTCCAGCCGCGCGAGCCGCTCCTGCACGGCGCTGCGCGACAGGCCGACCGCCTTGGCAAGCGCCACCACCGGGCGCCGCGCATCTCGCTCGAGCAAGGCGAGCAGCTTTTCATCCGTCGCGTCGAGCGGGCGCCGTGCCACCTGCCCCTCCCGTCAAACTGCCGGGCGTGCCGGCGCATTGCCTGTTGAAACCGGCAACCGCGCGCCGGACTTTGGAATGCGAAAAGGAGTAGACGCATGTTGAAGCTCGAAGCCAGTTCTTTCCGTGCCGAAAAGGCCTGGACCGGTCCGACCGTTGCTCACATCGACCGGGCGGTCGTGAAGCTGCGCTGGACGGACCGGCCCTTCCGCTTCCACGCCAACGAGGGCGACGAAGTGTTCGCGGTGATGGCGGGCGCGGTAGACATGCACGTCCGCCGCTCGCCCGGCGTGGACGCGGAAATCGTGCGGCTCGGACCTGGCGACATCCTCCATTTGGCGGAAGGCGAGGAGCATTCCGCCCACCCGCTCGGCGAAGCCTGCGTGCTCATCGTCGAACAACGCTGACCCAAGTGGACAGGCGGCGCGCCGCCGTGCAATCGCCGTCACCGGAGCGCCGCAGGCATGCGCCGCGAGGGGAGGAAGGCGGCATGGACAGCGCGAAGCGTCCGTCGATCATCGGCGAGCGCGCGCCCTTTTTCTGGTCGGGCTGCGCGGCGATCGCCGCCGGCGTGCTGCTGCACCTGCCAATGCTGGCCATGGCGCACGGCATGAACAACCACCTCGCGGGCATGGAAATGGACGCCGGCATGTGGGCCGGCATGACGCTGATCCTCGTCGGCGTGCCGCTCGCCATCTTCGGCGCTCTCCCGAAACAACGCGCGCCGCACGGGGCCGACGCCGGGACGAGCTACGAAGCGCCCGACACGACGCCGCTCGGCCGCTGGCATGCGGGGGTTCTGCTCGTCCTGATCCTCGGCCTCGTCATCGACGTCATGAAGCCGGCGACGCTCGGCTTCGTCCTCCCCGGCCTCGCCGCCGAATACGGCATCGGACGCTCGACCGCCGCCTTTCTCCCCTTCGTCGCCTTGGTCGGGACGACCGTGGGCTCGTTCGTCTGGGGGTGGCTGGCGGACATATACGGGCGGCGCGTCTCCATCCTGCTTTCCACCATCTTGTTCGTCGCAACCTCGGTCTGCGGCGCGATGCCCGCATTCGAACTGAACCTCCTGATGTGCTTCCTGATGGGTGCCTCGGCGGGCGGCATGCTTCCGGTCGTCTACACCCTGCTCGCCGAAGTGATGCCGCCCCGGCATCGCTCCTGGGTGCTGGTGCTGGTCGGCGGCACCGGGCTGGTCGGCGGCTATCTTGCGGCGAGCCTCGCGGCCAACGCGTTCGAGCCGGTCTTCGGCTGGCGCAGCCTGTGGCTGCAGGGCTTTCCCACGGGACTCATTCTCCTTGCTCTGGCGCGGCTCATTCCCGAATCGCCGCGTTTCCTCGCCGAGCAGGGGCGGCTGCGCGAGCTGGACGAGATGCGCACGCGCTTCGGCATCGAGCCGCGCCCGCGCCAGCCGGTGCCCGCCGACGCGATGGTGGCGCAGCAGCGGCACGGCGGGCTGACGCTGGCGCTGGTCATCTCCGCGCTCGCCTGGAGCTTCGTCAATTTCGGGCTGCTGCTCTGGCTCCCGTCCGATCTCCAGGCGCGGGGCTACAGCGCGGGCCTTGCAAGCGGCATCATCGCCAGCTCCGCGCTCGTCGCCCTGCCGACGATCATGGTCGCTGCCTGGCTGTACAGCGCCTGGTCGAGCAAATGGACGTTCGTGGGGACGATCGTCATCACCTTTGCCGGCCTCCTCGGAGCGCTTCTTCCGCCCGCCCTGCTGTCCTCGCCGCCGGTGCTGGTCGCCGTCATTGCGATGCTGATCGTCGGCACGAACGGGATGATTGCCGTGCTCCTTCCCTATGCGGCCGAGAATTACCCTCTCGGCGTGCGCGGGCGCGCGACCGGTCTCGTCGCCGGGGCGAGCAAGTTCGGCGGGGTCGCCGTGCAGGCCTTCGCGCTGATCGGGCTCATCCCGACCCTGACCGGCGCCGCGTTCGCACTTCTCGTCCCGATGGGGGCGGCGGCAGCCCTCGTCGGCTGGGCCGGGCGCGAGACGCGGGGGCGGAGCCTGCGCGAACTTGAAGCGCATGGGTGACGATCCGCCTGCCCGGTGCCAATGAGGGCGCGAGCAGGCTGCGGAGCCGCCGAGGGAGGATAGAATTGCTCAAGGGTGAAATGTTCATCGGCCGCCGCGCCATTCAGGGCAGCGAAGGCGAAGTCCGCGCAGTCGATCCGGCAACGGGCGAGACGCTGGAGCCCGTCTATCGCGGTGCGACGCGGGCGCAGCTCGACGAAGCCTGCCGCCTCGCCGACGACGCCTTCGACGCGTTTCGAAGCGCCGATCCGGAGCTCCGCGCCCGACTGCTCGAAGGCATCGCCCAGAACATCCTCGATCTCGGCGATCGACTCGTCGAGCGCGTCATGGCGGAAAGCGGGCTGCCGCGGGCGCGAGTCGAAGGGGAGCGCGGCCGCACGATCGGCCAGCTTCGCCTGTTCGCCGAGGTCGTGCGGGACGGACGCTACCTGGACTTGCGCATCGATCCCGCTCTGCCGCAGCGCAAGCCCGCGCCCCGGTCGGACATTCGCTCCCGGCTTATTCCGCTCGGTCCCGTCGCCGTGTTCGGCGCCTCCAATTTTCCGCTCGCTTTCTCCGTCGCCGGCGGAGACACGGCGTCCGCCCTTGCGGCCGGCTGCCCGGTCGTCGCCAAGGCGCATCCGGCGCATCCCGGCACGTCGGAGCTGGTCGGCCGCGCGATCCGCGACGCGGTGAAAGCGCTCGAACTGCCCGAAGGCGTCTTCTCGCTGGTCTTCGACAGCGGCTATGCGATCGGGCAGGCTTTGGTCGCCGACCCGCGGATCAAGGCGGTCGGCTTTACGGGATCGCAGCGCGGCGGCGTCGCCTTGATGAAGATCGCCGCCGAGCGGGCCGAACCCATTCCGGTCTATGCCGAGATGAGCTCGATCAATCCGGTCATCCTGTTCCGCGGCGCGCTCGAGGAACGGGCGCCGGCGATCGCGAAAGCCTTCGTCGCCTCGCTGATGATGGGCGCCGGCCAGTTCTGCACCAACCCCGGCTTGATCCTCGCCGAAGCCGGAGAGGGGCTGGACCGCTTCGCCGCCGCGGCGGCCGAAGCGCTGCAGGAGACGCCGGCGGGCACGATGCTCACGCCCGGCATCCACCAAGCCTATTGCAGCGGCGTCGAAGCCTTGGCCGCGCACCCGAAGGTGGAGACGGTCGCGCGCGGCAAGGCCGGGCACAATCACCAGGGGCAGGCGGGGCTGTTCGCAACCGACGCCGACGCTTTCGTCGAGGACGCGCACTTGCGGGAAGAGATATTCGGCTCTTCCTCGCTCATCGTGCGCTGCCCGGACGCGCCGGCGATCGCCCGCGTCCTCCACGCGCTCGAAGGCCAGCTCACCGCCTCGCTCCATATTGCCGAAAGCGATCACGAAGATGCGCGGCGGCTACTGCCCGTGCTGGAGAAGAAGGTCGGGCGGATCCTCGTCAACGGCTTCGGAACGGGCGTGGAAGTGAGCCACGCCATGGTGCACGGCGGCCCGTTCCCCGCCACCTCGGACGGGCGTTCCACTTCGGTCGGCACCATGGCGATCACGCGCTTCCTGCGGCCGGTCGCCTATCAGGATCTGCCCGACGCGCTGCTGCCCGACGAACTGCGCGATGCGAACCCGCGCCGGCTGGACCGGCTGATGGACGGCAGGCCGATGCCCGCCGCCGCCGCTGCTGCCGGGGACCGCTGACATGGCGGCCCTCGGTGAGCCGCGGATCGTCTGGCCGCTCGAAGCGGAGCTTGGCGAAGGGCCCGTCTGGGCAGATGGCGCCCTTTGGTTCGTCGACATCAAGAAGCAGAAGGTGCACCGGCTCGCCGGCGAGGACCGGACGAGCTGGGACGCGCCGGAGCAGATCGGCTTTCTCTACCCGGCGGAAGAGGTCGGCTTCGTCGCCGGCCTGCAGAGCGGGCTGCACCATTTCGATCCGGCGAGCGGCGCCTTCCGCCTGGTCGCGGAAGTGGAGCCGGACCTCCCGGGCAACCGGCCGAACGATGCCGCCGTCGATCCGTCCGGCCGCCTCTGGTTCGGGACGATGGACAATAAGGAAGAAGCGGCGACCGGGCGTTTCTACAGCTTCTACCGGGGCGCGCTTCGCGATCCGGGTCTGCCGCCGCTCGCCATCACCAACGGCCCGGCCCTCTCGCCCGACGGGCAAATCCTCTATTGGGTCGATACGCTCGGCCAGTCCATCTACGCCTGCGATGTTTCGGCGGACGGCGTGCTCGGCGAGCCGCGCCTGTTCGCGAAGCTCGGCGAGAAGGAGGGCTTTCCGGACGGTCCGGCGGTGGATAGCGACGGCTGCGTCTGGATCTCGCTCTACTGGGGCTGGTCGGCGCGGCGATACGCGCCGTCGGGCGAGCTATTGGAAACGGTCCGCTTCCCGGTCTCCAACATCACCAAGATCGCCTTCGGCGGCGCGGACCTTCGTACGGCCTATGCTACGACCGCGCGGCAGGGCGTGCGGCCTGACGGCTTCGACCGCCAGCCGGATGCCGGCGCGCTCTTCGCCTTCGATGTCGACGTGCCGGGCCTCCCGGCGAACCGGGTGAAGCTCTAGGCCGGGAGCCGGATTTCGAAGGCGGTGCCGCGTCCGGAGAGCCTTCTCGCCGTGAGTTGCCCGCCATGGGCCAGCGCGATCTGCCGCGCGAGGGTGAGGCCAATGCCGCCGCCGCCTTCCTTGGTGGTGTAGAAGGGGACGAACACCTCCTCGATGCGGTCTTCCTCTATGCCCGACCCATTGTCGCTCACCGTTACCGTGGCGAAACCGGGCAGGCGTCCAGAGGCGAGGCGGATGCGCGCGTCGGAGAAGCATGCGGTCGCCTCCGCCGCATTCTTGACGAGGTTCAGCACCGCCTGTTCGAGCAGCACCGGATCGGCCGGCACCGGTTCCGAAGCGGCGCCGGGCGCCACCGCGAAGTCGATGCCGCGCGCTCCGAGATCGCCGCCGACAAGGCGGCCGATCGATGAAAGGAATTCGGCGAGGTCGACTGGCTCCATTCGCGGCGCGGGAAGGTCGACGATTTCGCGGTAGCGCTCCACGAAGCCGATCAGATGCTCGCTGCGCCGCCGGATCGTCGCCACCGCATCGGCGATGCGCGGATCGGCGTCCGGTGCGTCCGTGAGCCGCGCGATGCTTTCCGCAAGGGAGGCGATGGGGGTCAGCGAATTCATCATCTCGTGGGCGAGCACCCGGGTCATCATGTGCCAGGCGCCGACCTGGACGGCGTCGAGCTCGCCCGCCAGCGCCTGCATCGAAACGAGGCGGCGCGCGCCCGCCTCCGGCGTGGTGAGCAGGCCCGACCAGACGAGCAGCGCCCGTCCGTCCGCGAGCGTGACGAGCTGGCGCCCGCCAGGCGGCAGCGCCAGGATCGAAGCGGCGGCATCGGGGCGCAGACCCGGTATGTCGTCCAGCCGCCCGACGTCGTGGCCGGACAGCGTGCGCGCGGCGCGGTTGGCGAACCGCACCCGCCGCTCCTCGTCGACCAGGAACAGGGCGACGGTGACCGCGTCGATGAGGGCGAGCGCTTCGTCGAGCCGGCGCGGGAGCGCGGCGGACGCCACCGCGGCCGGGTCGGCGCGGGCCCGGCGGGGGGAGAGGCGCCAAAGGTCGAGCAGCGTCAAAGCGAGCGCCGCAGCGGCGAGGAGGGCGCTCGCATAACGCTCGGCCGCGGCAAGCGAGACGAAGGCGGCGGCGAAGGCGCAGGCGAGGAGGAGGCGCCATCCGGCGGCCGAGACGCGCGCTGGAAGGTCGCGCGGCCTAGAGGCCATGCTTCTCGATCTTGCGGTACAGCGCCGGCCGGCTGACCCCGAGCGCGAGCGCGGCCTGGGCGATGTTGCCGTTGTGCCGCTCCAGCGCCTGCGCGACGGCGCGCCGCTCCAGTTCGTCGAGCGGCAGCGGCGTCCGCGCGCCCCGGGTGCGTGCCGCCGCGGCGGTGACGGCGGCGACCAGCGCGTCGTTGCGCCAGGGTTTCAGCAGGAAATCGTCTGCGCCGCGCTTCAGGCTCTCGACGGCCAGCGCGACGGCGCCGTAGGCGGTCATGAGCACCACGCTGAGCGTCGGATCGGCCGCCTTGATCGCGGCGAGCGCTTCGAAGCCTTCGGCGCCGCTGCGGGTGCCTGCAACGAAGTTCATGTCGATGAGCGCGCAATCGAACCTGTCCGCGGCCAGGGCGGGGCCGATGGCGTCCGGCGACCGGGCGGCGACGATCCGCTCCGCATGGCCTGCGAGCGTGAGCTCGGCGGCCTGGAGAACGTCGCGGTCGTCGTCGAGGACGAAAATGGCTCCGAAACGCTCCACCGCCGCACCGTAGGCGCGCCCGGGCGGCCGGCACAACTGTCCGCATACGGACATGCCGAGGTCGCACGGCGCAACGCTGCCGCCGCAAGCCATTGCCGGCGTTCGTTTTTTTTCCTGTCCGCCGCCGGGTTATGATCGCCGCATGATCGAACTTCGGAACCTCTCCAAAATCTTCCGCGCCGAGGATGTCGAAACTCACGCCCTCGCCGACGTGTCGCTCGACGTCGGCGCAGGGGAGTTCGTCGCAATCATGGGGCCGTCCGGCTGCGGCAAATCGAGCCTGCTCAACATCCTGGGCTTTCTCGACCGGCCGAGCGGCGGCACCTACCGCCTGTTCGGCGAGGATGCCGCCGCCCTGTCCGACATGGCGCTCACCCGGCTCAGGCGCCGGCACGTCGGCTTCGTCTTCCAGAACTTCAACCTGATCGACGACCTCACCGTCGCCGAGAATGTCGAAGTCTCGACCCTGTACCGCAAAGGCGCGCGCACCAGCGTCGCGGACGTGCTGGAGCGCGTCGGCATCGCTCACCGGGCCGAACACCGGCCTCAGCAGCTTTCAGGCGGGCAGCAGCAGCGCACCGCCATCGCCCGCGCGCTCGCCGGCGATCCGACCTTGATCCTCGCCGACGAGCCCACCGGCAATCTCGACAGCGTGAACGGAGAGGCAGTGATCGACCTTTTGAAAGCGGTGGCGCGCTCCGGAACGTCCGTGGTCATGGTCACCCACGCGCATGTCCATGCCGCGGCCGCGGACCGGATCGTCGCCATGCTCGACGGCCGCATCGTCGGGGAGACGCGGCTGTGATCCGGCGCCTGCGCCACCACGGCACCGCCTTCGTGCGCAATCTCCAGGCGACGAAGCTGCTCTCCGCCATCGCGGTCTTCGGCCTCGCCATCGGCATCGCCGGGGCCATACTGATGGGTCTCGTCGCCCGCACCGCGCTCGGCTTCAACGGCTTCGTTCCGGACCACCACCGCATCCACCTCGGCCTTTCGGTGCTGAGCGGCCCCGGCATGCCGCCCAACGTCGCCGAGATCACCAACAACCGCGCCGCCGCGATGATGGAGGCGAACGTCGCCGAGGTGGAAGCGGCGGTGCGCCTCGTCGAAGCGCCCGTGGAGCTGCGCCGCGGCAACCGCGCGATCACGGTCCCAATCTACTGGACCGATCCCGACGCCTTCGACGTGCTGCGCATGCCGGTGCTGAGCGGCAACCTAGAGGCGGCACTGCGCCGCCCGGAGGGGCTGGTCATGACCGAGAGCGCGGCGATGCGTTTCTTCGGAAGCAGCGGCCTCGGCCAGCGCATCGCGATCGCCGGGCAGCCGATGGAGCTTCGCGCCGTGATCCGAGACTTGCCGGCCGGCCGCACCGACCTAGCAAGCGGCGTCTTCGCCTCCGGACTCGCCGCGGGCTCGCCGCTCGCCGGCGCTGCGACCGAGGCTCCGGACGGCTTCTCCATTGAAGCGCGCACTTATGTTCGGCTTCGTGAAGGGGCCTCTGCCGAAGCCGCCGAGCGCCGCGTCGCCGGCGTGATGGAAGGCGTGCTCCCGCCGATGATGCGCGGTGCATACCAGATGCAGCTCGTCCGGATCGACCGTATCGCGCTCCACGAGGCGCTCCATCCGGATGCCCTGCCGCGCCTCAGGGTAGGAAGCCTCGTTGCCGCGCTGATCCTCTTCATCGCGCTTGCCAACTTCATCAATCTCGGCGTCGCGATGTCCGCGCGGAGGCGGCGCGAGATCGGCGTCCGGAGGGCGAGCGGCGCGAGCCGCGGCCAGATCGCCGCCCAGTTTCTCGGCGAATCCGTCGCGACGGTGCTGATCGCGGCCTTGTTCGCAGCGGCGGCGGTGGAATGGCTCCTCCCGTCCGTGAACGACTTTCTCGGCACCCATGCGACCTTCGGCTACGCCGAGCCGGCGGTGATCCTCTCCATATTGGCGGGGGCGCTGCTGCTCGGCCTCGTCGCGGGCGCCTGGCCGGCCGTTCTCGTCTCGGCCTTGCCGCCCGCCGCCATCCTCGCCGACCGCGGACATACGGGACGCGGACGCGGCCGGGTGCGGAGCGCGCTGGTCACCGTCCAGTTCGCGATCCTGATCGGCCTCCTCGTCGCCATGGCCGTCATCTACCGCCAGCGCGTCTTCGCGATGGACGAAGCGCTGCGGGTCGACGTCGACCAGGTGCTGACCGTGTCAGCCGATTGCCCGCCGGGCTTCGTGGCGGAGGTGCGGCGGCTACCGGGCGTCGAAAGCGCCGTCTGCGCGGGGCGCGAGCTCCTCGACCCCCAAGTCTTCGCCTTCATCGAAACGCCGCGGGGCAGGGTCTTCACCGACTTCGTCTCGCTCCCGCCAAGCGGCTTCGCGCTGCTCGGCATCGCGCCCGTCGCCGGCACCCTCGACCGAATGCCGCCCGACGGCGAGGAGGGCGTCACACGGATCGTCGTCAACGAAGCGGCGGTGCGTCTTTACGGCTACGGCTCGCCCGCGGCGGCGATCGGCCAAAGCGTCTCGGTCCCAGGCGACGCGGCCGGCGTCGATCACCGCCCGCAAATCGTCGCCGTCGTTCCCGATTTCGCTTTCTACTCGGTCGAGAAAGCGGTGAAGCCGACCATATTCTTCGCACGTCCCGGCTCCGCATACGGGCCTGGGATGGTGATGGTGAAGCTCGCCGGCCGCAGCGTCCCGGAAGCGCTCGCCGGCATCGACCGCGCGTGGCGGGCGACCGGCAATGACGAGCCGATCGAGCGCGCCTTCGTCAGCGAGCATTTTGAAACCCTCTACCAGGACCTCGAACGCAGCACGCGCCTGTTCGCGATCTTCGCCGCCGTCGCCGCCTTGCTCGCCGCGATCGGCCTCGTCGGGCTTTCCGTTTCCGCGACCGAGCGGCGGACCAAGGAGATCGGCATCCGCAAGGCGCTCGGCGCGACGACGGGGCAGGTGCTGGCGCTTCTTCTCGCCCAGCTGACCCGGCCCGTTCTCGTGGCGAACCTTCTCGCCTGGCCGGCCGCATGGTGGCTGATGCGGCGTTGGCTGGACGGCTTCGCCTATCGCACCTCGCTCGATCCGCTGCTGTTTCCGGCGGCAGGGATTGCCGCTCTGGTCATCGCGCTTGCAAGCGTCGGCACGCAGGCCTGGCTCGTCGCCCGGCGACAGCCGATCCACGCATTGCGCTACGAATAGGGCGCCGCGCCCGCCCGTTCAGTCGGCCAGCTTGGTGGCGCCCATCTTCTGGATCGTTTCCGGATCGACGAGGCGGGTGACGATCGGGTGCAGGCGCAGCCCGCCGTCCTTCACCAACTGGCTGAAGTTGGCGATGACCGACGTCGTCGCCTGCCGGTCGGCCGCGATGACGTCGAGCAGCCAGTTGATGGAGCCGGAGGTCCAGGCATCCGGCTTCAGGCGAATGGGGAAGGTCCCGGCCTTGATCTGCGCCCGGATGTCCGCGTCGACTTCTTCGGAAACGCTCGCCCAGACGGCGACCCCGGCGATGTCGCTGAGGGGGTTTTCGGCCGCGCCGGCAGGGTAGGCGATGGCGATCCGGTCGCGCGTCAACGGCTCCAGCACCAGATGCTGCAGATCGCCGACCGACTGGTAGCGGTAGCGAGGCAGCATCATCATGGCCATGACGATCTTGCCGAAGCTTTCCCGCACCTGCGAGCGCATCTCCGCGATGCGCGCGGCCATTGCGGGATCGATCGCCGTGGCGCCCGCGGCCAGGCCGGTGCCGTCCGCGCCGCCGATCGCTTCGGCCGATTCGGACCCGTTGTTCTCTGCCACTGAATATTCCCCCCTGAAACTTGAAGACCGGCAGCTAAAAGGCCGACTGGAGCACAAGCAATTCAGGCACGCAGGCGCCGGGCGCAAGTGAAAAATCGCTGCGCGCCCACGCGCCTCGGCAATGCGGTGCATTCGCCGCACCATCGGCCAGTACGTATCCCTCAAAAATAATAGTTACTGAAAAATTGCAGGCAAAAAACAGAAGGTTGGAGCTTGACCGAAAAGACAAATCGGTGGA
Source organism: Allosphingosinicella sp. (assembly GCA_036388975.1). GTDB lineage: Bacteria > Pseudomonadota > Alphaproteobacteria > Sphingomonadales > Sphingomonadaceae > Allosphingosinicella. The sequence goes on from DASVQT010000107.1 coordinate 52,993, forward strand.
GCTTGAGTGCATTGGGGGGGATATCCCGATTCCATGTCCGGCGAGACCGGGCGGCGCCGGATTGCAGCGCGCTTCCGGTGCAGGAGTCGCGCGCCCCCGGCAGAGGGGATGGCGTGACCGGACTTTGGACATCATCGGACGTTCGTGACGAACGGCGCCGCGGCCGCGCCGGGCGGCCGAACTGATGGTCTACAGCTTCCGTGCAGTTCCGGTCGGAGTCCGGTACGGAGCCGAGCCCGTGGAAGCCCGGCTGCGCGAAATCCGGCTCGAGGACGAGACCCCGGATGGGGGGAGAGCATTCCGATACAATCGTCAATCCGCGACGTCGATGGGGCGTCGGATTCGAACCGACAACGCCCCGACCAAGATGATCTGGCAAGGCCCCGCCGGCTCTGTCGTTCCCGATTTCGAAGACTCCTATTTCCTCGACATCTCAGAGCGCGCGCGCGCCTTGATCGAGCAGATCGAGCCGGGCGTACATCAGTTCCTCCCGCTGGATTACGTCGACCGCCGCGGCACGCTCCTTGAGAAAAGATACATGTTCGTAATCTGCAACCGGATCGACAGCGTCGATCATGCCCGAACCACGATGATCCTGTGGCGCGGCGTTTCCTGGGAGCCGGCCCGCAGTCTGATGAACGACTTCCCAGACGACGTGCCGGCCGGGTTCGACGTTACGCAGGAGGCGAAGCTGGTCTTCAGCGAAGCCAAGTCGAAGGGATGTCACGTTTGGATCGATAAGCACCTCGCATTGGCCCACCTCATGTCCGACGAGATGGCCGAAGCGATCAGGTCCGCCGGACTCAATGGGGTTGAGCTGAGCCAAAGGGAGTCAATCTGATGACGCTGGTTAGAACCATGCCGACCCTGGAGCATTCGCTGCTCTTCCTGATCGACCCCCTCCGCCGCAACAGCACGAGCCTTTCCGGCTCCCTGCGCGCTCACATGCAGCAGCGACGCGTTAGATCCGTTGGCGGGGGCTCGAGCGCGTCGGCGGTTCGCGGTGGGAGCACCCGCTGATGGTGTACGAACTCGCCGTCAAAGCCGAGGGCCTGTATCGCTACGGTGCGGAGCCGCGCGACGGTTCCTGGCATGAAGTGCGGCCGATCGACGAGACGCCCGACGACGGCCGACGCTTCGTTTACGGGGCCGAAGCGCCGACGGCCCTGGGCCGAGCCGTCCGCACTGAACATGTTCCAACGGAGATGGCCTGGAACGGTCCCGCCGGAACGCCCATTCCCGACTTCGAGGATTCCTACTTTCTCAACGTCTCCGAGCGCGCACGGTCGGCGATCGAGGACATCGAGCCTGGCGTCCACCAGTTCCTTCCCGTCCGATATGTCGACAGTGCCGGCTCATTGATCGAGACGCGGCACGTTTTCGTCGTGTGCAACCGCGTCGCCAGCGTCGATCCGGCGACGACCACCCTGATTCTCCACAAGGGAATGTGGCGGCCTGCAGCCGATCTGAAGCGCCGCTCGCCGGAAGCGATTCCGGCGGGCTTCGACGTCAAACAGCTTCCGGTGGTCGTCTTCGACGAGGCCCGTGTCGCTGGGATCCACTTCTGGATCGATAAGCATCTTCCTCACCAGACCTTCATGTCGAACACCGCCGCGGAAAGGCTCGCGGCGGAGGGGCTGACCGGTTTGGCGACCGTAGAAAGGAAGTCAGCTCTATGACTTACGTCCAAGACATGCCCACTCCTCGTGAGCAGCTGCTCTTCCTGATCGATCCCCTGCAGACTAACCTTAACAACTCCTCCGGCTTTCAGCGCGCCCATATCGTCGGCCGGGACTTTGCGACGCGGCCGATCGTGACGTGGTTCAACGCCCTTTTTCAGCAGGGACGGGTCAGATCCGACGGAAAGCCGATCAACGGCGCGGACGACAGCGCAAACGGCGTTCTGTTGCCGCAGGATCGCAGGGGCGGCGCCATCCTCGGTGCGGCTGTCCACAACAGACCGCACGTCGAAGCCTTCAATCAGTTGTTCCAGACGACGCCCGAAGGTCAAACCGGCGACGATCCGACGACGTCCGACCAGTTCATGCACGTCATGCGGCGCGACTATCTTGAAGCGATCTCGGATACCAGCGATCCGGTCGCGCTCGCAGCGGAGCTGAAGGCCCTGCGCGTTCGTCTGCGCAATTATCTAGATTACACCAAGCTTCTCTTTCTGCATCCCGAAATCCTTAAACGAATGGGGTTTGCCGAAGAAAGCTCGATCATGCTGAACGGCTGGGATGCGCGGCTCCAGGACGATGCTGCGGTCGCGGCTCGGCTGGCCTCGCTCCGGGCGTCGGGGCTTCTGGACTATGACCGGATCGTCGGGGACGGCGATGACGATGCCGACAGCGGCAGCTCCCTTTACAAGGCGATCGTGCGGATTCGGGGTGGCAAGGACGAGAGCGTCGACGACCGCATCATTGAAGAGTTTCCAGATGCTGCAAGGATCATCTATCCCGGCGGCAACGTCGAGTGGAATGAGGACGTGCGTTCCGACATCCTCGGGCGAGATGCCGTCATCAACGGCTATGCTAGTCTGAATTCTGTTCGCGAAACAGTGCTCAACTACAGCGGGTTTAACGCCGCAATAAGTTCGGATGCGTTCGATGCCGTCGTCGGCCGCATCCGCGGCGGCCTCGATAAGCTGAAGGAAGAACAGCAGCAGGCCTCTACCAGCTATTATCTGTTCCTCGATCTCCTGAAGAGCGCCGCCACGCCGGCGTTCAGCGGCCTGTTCAGCGAGAATCACAAGGCGCTCAAGTCGGTTTCGCTCGACGGCCTGCCGCCGATCGAAAGCAAGTTCACTTCGGCCTACGGCGCGATCGACGGATTCTACCAGAACTTCACGGTGGCACAGAGCGGCTCGGCGCTGCTTCCGTTCCCCGGCGCCTCGATCCTGTCGTCCGAGGAGATCATGCGGTTTGCGGCGCAGACCGCGGCCCTGCTCGTCGGCGCGCTCAAAGTGGCTGACGCGGCTGCGCGTTACGGCACGAGCACGGTGGAACTGGAGGCCTGGCTCCACGCGCCCCAACGGCAGAACGACTTCGCGGCGGCGGACCTCGGCCTCACAGCCGTGGTCGGCACGGCCTTTGCGCCGATGCGGCTGCTCGCCGGCCAGGCGGAGCCGGCGCCGGTCGCGGGGCGGCACCTCGAAATCCGCGGCAGCAACTTCGGCATCGACCAGCTCGACGCGATGCTTCGCCGCCTGGAGGGCACGTACGCCAGCCCGCACGTGATGGACGATGCGGCGCGCCAGGCGCTGGCGGAGGTGATCGACTTCCGCAAGGAGCTTCCGACCCTCGTCAAGTATAGCGAAGTCTTCAAGAAGTTCATCCGGGACGATCTCGACGATGCACTGGAGCGCTTCACCGACAAGGAGCTGGAGAAGGTCACCTTCGTCAGCGGCAACGGCGTCAGCCTCGTCCACGAGAATAACGAGGTTCTGTGGGGCAGCGGCCTCGCGGTCGTGGCCGGCAATTCGCAAGACAATCTGCTCATCCACGGCGGTGCGGGCGAAGCGCGCGGCGGCGCGGGCGACGATGTCCTGATCGGCGTCAAGGGCGAGTATCTTCGCGACGGCGAAGTGGTCGATCCTTATGCGTCCATCGGGAGCTACGCGCGCGACTTCGTGGAGCGGCTCAATCCGTTCACGCGCGTCGACCAGCTGATCCTCGACGGCGGCACGGGCGACGACACGGTGATCGCCCGCGGCGGCACACGCACCGTCACGGTCGGCGGCGAAGGGCGCGACTTCATCTACAACACGTCGCGCGGCGGCGAGCTTTACGGCGACACGCGCAGCGGCCGCGACGCCTTCGGAGACGATATCGACGACTCGCCGGAAAATGCCGACCTGTTCTGGTTCCAGCCGAACACGACCATCAAGGATCCGCAGCGCAACGACGTTCTTCAATTTTACGGCCTGACGCTGACCGGCGGCAACGCCAACATCCCGATCCTCGCCACCGGCATCGCCCAGGGCGTCGGCGGCGGCGGCGTCGGCGCCTATGCCAGCCGCTTCATCTTCGGCAAGCGCACCCGCCGCGCCGTCGCGCCCGCGGGCTCGTCCACGTCCAAGCGCAGCCGGCGGCGGAGCTTCATCGCCAAGGATCTCTACTTCGATCACCTGATGCCGTTCATGGTGTATCTGTGGGACGACGACAGCGACCAGCTCGTCGTGGTCAACTATTTCGACTCTTTGTGGGGCATCGGCCTGCAGTTCGCCGGCATGACCGGCCTGTTCGACGGCACAACGAACAGCGACGATCCGAACACGCCGGAAGACGACACCAAGAATTTGATGGGCGCGCAGTGGGTCGAGAATTACGACGGGCTCGCCACTTATGACGGCTTCAGCCAGGCGTGGCTGACGTCGAAGAGCCTGGGGCGCGACGACCGCCGCGGCGTCGGCGAACTCGGTCTCCTGTTCAAGGAGATCAATCCGATCACGGCGATCCTGTCGCTGTTGCCGCCGACCCTGATCACCCAGGCTTTGATGCAGGGCGGCCCGCTCGTCGACGAGGCGATGACCCTCGCCGCCGCGGCGATGCGGTTCGCCAAGGGCACGAAGTGGGCGAAGGAAGGCGATCCGCTGATCTTCGATCTCGACGGCGACGGCATCGAGACGCTCTCCATCTACGACGTGAACACCTATTTCGACATCGACGGCGATTATTTCGCGGAGGCGACCGGCTGGATCGACGGCGACGACGGCTTCCTCGCGCTCGACTTCAACCGCAACGGCCTGATCGACGACATAAGCGAATTGTTCGGCGACCAGGATCAGAGCGGCTTTGCCGAGCTTTCGCTCTACGACACGAGCAAGGACGGCAAGATCAGCGCGGCCGACGCCGTCTGGGGCGACCTGCGCATGTGGCAGGACGTCAATTCGAACGGCAAGACCGACGCGGGCGAACTGCGCACGATGGCCGACGTCGGCATCCTGTCCATCGATCTCGCCAAGCTCGCCATGAACGCGGTCACGCCGCAGGGCGCCTTGCTGCGCGCACGGGGCGGCTTCGAGCGGGCGGACGGCCGCACAGGCCAGTTCTACGAAGCCATTTTCGAGTCCGACGAGGTCGACACACGCTATCGCGGCGAGACCGGCCTCGCCGACTGGCAGGCGGGGCTGAAGCTCAACGTCAAGGGCTATGGCAACATGACCGACCTCAAGGTCGCCATGGCCAACGACCTCGACATGGCCGAACTGGTCGCCGCCCGCTCGGCGGCGATGACGACGCCCAAGCTCAAGACGCTGCTCGCCCAGGCAGGCGACGTGCTCGGCGCCTGGGGGCAGGCGCTCGAACTCACCCGCGAACTCGTCGCCGTGCTCGTCGGGCCCGGCGCCGACGGCAAGCCCGCGCTTCTCGACCGCGCGATCTATGCCGAAGACAAGGACGGCGGCTTCTGGAAGCTCGATTCCGGCACCGACGTGCGCGACGCGAACGGCGCGACGGTTGCGCGGGCGACGCTTGAACAGGTGCTGGCGCAGGCCGTTACCGGCGGCGCCGAATGGCGGCTCGAACAGGCCTGGTCGCCGACCACGCGCGCCGCGCCTGTCAAGCATCGCGGCGAGGTGCCCTACCTCGTCGAGATCGTCGCCGGCCGGGCCAGGATCGTCGACCGCGGCATCGCCAATGCGGACGGAAGCTGGCGCCTCGCAAGCGGCACCCCGGTCCTCGGCGCAGACGGCCGCGCGATCGCGGCGCCGACCAGGGCGGACATCCTCGCCCAGCAGGCGGCCGCCGGCCGCGAGTGGCGCGTCGAGGAGATCGGGCACAACCCGTATGCCGACATCGCCGTCGAGCATATCGGCGTCTACATGATCGACTCCATCGTGGTCGATTACACGGTGCAGGTCACCGACCAGGACGGCACCTTCTACGTCTGGGCCCGCAACCTCGACCGCGCGCTCGCCATGCAGGCGAAATACGGCCACGCGCGCGATTTCAACCTGCGCAACTACGAAGTCGATTTCGACACATTGGACGAAGTCGGCTCCACCGACGACAGCACCTTCCGCGTCGAACTCCTGACGCCCGCCCAGTTCCACTTCGCAACCTCGATGGGCGGGGTGGACTTCCAGCGCGAGATGCTGACCGCCACCTACAGCGAAGCGACCGGCAAGCTCCAATATGCGGTGAACCGCGACGGACCCGCGAAAGTCGCCACCGCCGATCAGCCGTCCGACATCGCGAACATGATCGGCCTCGTCGACGTGATCATGGCGCAGTACATGATCAGCAGCCGCGCCTTCGCGGTGCGGATGGCGATGCAGGGCGGCCTCGCCTCCTTCGCGCGCGACATCGTCTACGACACCAAGCTCGACAAATACCGGCCGACCAGCGACCGCGAGCTTGCGCCGATGTTCGAAGCGATCTTCGAAGGCGCGCCGGACGGCGCCGTCGCGGCGGCGGAGTATTTGAAGGGGTGGAATGAGCTCCTTTGGCAGATCTACCCCGATTACAAGCTGAAGGGCACCGGCAATCTGCTGGGCGCGGGCGTGGCGATCGACCAGGCCTTCATCTTCCAGATGATGCTGCCCGCCTTCCAGAACGTCGGCATCGACCTCGACATCCGCGCCGCGGCCAACGCGCTTTCGATCGACCAGACCAAGATCGTCACCCACACGGCCACAGCCACGACGGTGAACGGCACCGCGTCGACCGACTTCTTCGTCATGACGGGCGGCAACCAGACGCTGAACGGCGCCGCGGGCGCCGACTTCTACTTCGTCGGCAAGGCGAGCGGCAGCGACAGGATCGTCGACAAGGACCGCGGCGAGGCGGACAGCCTGCGCTTCACCGACGTCAAGGCGAAGGACATCATCGCCGAACGGGACGGCCAGGACCTCGTCCTGAAGATCGCCGGCCGGACGGACACGATCCGGGTCGTCGATCAGTTCCTGGGCGAGCTCAACGAAGTCTATAGCGACGGCAAGCGCGGCGATTCCGGCGTTAATTCGATCATCTTCGCCGACGGCGTGATGTGGGACCGGGTGCGCATGGCCTTCGAAGTCGCCGATCCGCGCGATACGGTGGACACCTATATCGGCTCGGGCTCGGGCGACGTCCTGTGGGGCGGCAAGGGCAATGACGTGCTGCGCGGCGGCGCCGGCGGCGACACCTACGTCTTCGAGCGCGGCGACGGCCAGGACGTCATCGGCGACAACGGCAATTTCAGCTTCGGACCGCTCAAGGCCGGCATCGACTTCCTGAAATTCCGCGGCGACATCACGGCCGACGACCTCCACCTCGTCCGCGACGGCGCCAGCGCCGATCTCAAGATCTTCCTCAAGGACAAGGCCGGCAACCTGACCGGCGACAGCATCTACATGGAAGGCCAGTTCGGCGGCGTCCGGCTGAACCTCGAAGCCTTTGGCGAGATCATCCAGGGCGGCGATCTGGCCTATGCCTCGCCCAGCCAGATCGAGCGCTTCGTGTTCGACGACGGCACGTCGCTCGACTTCCTCCAGATCGTCGAGCGCGTGCTGCTGAACGCCCGCACCACCGGCGACGACGCCATTTACGGCCTGCTCAACAGCAACACGCTGGACGGCGGCGCCGGCAACGACTTCCTGACCGGCCTCGAGGGCGACGACACCTATGTCTTCGGCCGCGGCTACGGCCACGATGTCGTCGAGGACGGCGATTACAGCATGAAGATGTTCGGCAGCGCGCCGGACAAATTGAAGTTCATCGACGACATCCGCTGGACCGACCTCGAATTCCTGCGCACCGGGCCGAGCGACACGCTCACCATGAAGATCCGGGGCACGAACGACCAGGTCACCCTGCGCGAGAACCTCAAATCCTCGTTCCTGTGGGGCGACATCAACCTCATCGAGAACGTCGAGTTCGGCGACGGCACGACTTGGTCGCACCTGAAGCTGCACCAGCATTATATCGACATCGCGAAGACGACCGGCAACGACACCATTTACGGTTTCTCGACGTCCGACTTCATCGACGGCGGCCTCGGCGACGACCATCTCGAAGGGCTCGGCGGCAACGACACCTTTCGCTTCGCGCGCCATTACGGGACGGACACCATCCTCGACGCCGGCGGCGAAGAGCGGGTGGTGCTCGATCACCTCGCCCATACCGACGTCCTGTTCTCGCGCAGCGCCCTCGATCTCATCATCACGGTAAAGGGCAGCGGCGACCGGCTGATCCTCAAGAACCAGTATGTGCGCGACGAGCAGCAGCAGTTCGCAGTCGAGTATTTCGATTTCTCGGACCGCAGCGTCGCCTTCACCGACGTCAATCCCGAGGACATCGATCTCACCGGAACCAGCGCGGGCGAGACGATCACCGGCTCCGACTTCGGCGAAACGCTGGACGGGCTCGGCGGCAACGACACGCTGATCGGCGGCGACGGCGGCGACAAATACCGCTTCGACGTGGGCTACGGCGTCGACACCATCGTCGACAAGCGGGCGCGGGCCGCCTGGGTCGACCGCCGCGGCGTCAACGTGGCCGTGAAGGACATCGTGCTGTTCGGCGACGACATCACACTCGACAACGTCAACTTCGAGCGCTCCGGAAACGACCTGCGGATCACGGTCAAGGACTGGCCCGGCGACGAGCTGCTGATCAAGGACCAGTTCCGCGGCATCGACTATGGCGTCGAGCGCTTCGAGTTCGTGAACGGCGATTTCCTCACCATCGCCAACGTCGAATCGATCCTGAAGATCGCCGGCGGCAATCACGGCGACAACGTCATCATCGGCTCGCTCGACCAGCCCAACGAGCTGGACGGGCGGCAGGGCTTCGACACGCTGAGGGGCGGCCGCGCCGCCGACAAATATGCGTTCACGGCCGGCTACGATTTCGACCGGATCGAGGAGCAGGTCGACGCCGCCAACGTCATCGACCGCGTCATCTTCGGCGAATCCGTCCGCAAGGAATCGCTCCTCGTCCGCCGCAACGGCAACGATCTACAGATCGATCTCGGCAGCGGCCTCGACGTCCTCACCATTGTGGACGGCCTCACCAACAAGCGGATCGAGCGCTTCGAATTCGCCGACGGCACGTTCCTCACCACCGAGGAAATGCTGAACCGGATGCTGGTCGGCAGCGACGGTGACGACCGCATCATCGGCTTCGACAACCGTGCGGACATCCTCGCCGGCGGCCGCGGCTCGGACGGGCTGCTCGGCGGCACCGGCAACGACACCTACCGCTTCAACATCGGCGACGGCAGCGACAGCGTCACGGACACGGGCGGCGTCGACAAGGTCGAATTCGGGGAGGGCATCACCCGCAACCAGATCAGCTTCGAGGAGGTGAGGGGCGACCTCATCATCCGGCTGGCGGGCACCACCGACAAGTTGGCCATCATCGGCGGCGCGCATCGCACCAGCGCCACTCCGCGCGTCGAGAGCTTCGTCTTCGCCGACAAGACGTCGATCAGCTTTGTCGAAGCCTATGAACTCGCTTTGGCCAACCGCCCGCTCGGCGGACAGAACGTCACGGACGCCGACGCCGTGGCGCTGCTCCCCAAATTCGAGCCGGGCGCCAATTTCGACTCTTCGGAGCTGAGCAAGGGCAGCCGGCTGATCTTCCGGGCCGGCGACGGGCTGGACCATGTGATGTTCATCGGCTCGTCGTCCAGTGCCCCGACGTCGACCATCGACCTGCCGGACTACAATGCGGCGGACGCCGTCGTCCGGCCGGTCGCCATCGGCAGCACTGAATTGCTGGTCACATTCCCGAAGACCGGCGACCAGATCCACCTCGTTCAAAATAACGATCTTTGGCCGACGCTTCTGTTCGCGGATGGCGTGAGCTGGAACGCCGCCACCCTGCTCGCCAAGTCGGTCGAAAGCCAGGCCGGCCCCGAAAACGACGTGATCTTCGGCACCAAGATGGCCGACGCGATCGACCCGGGCCTCGGCAACGACGAGGTCCAGAGCGGCGCGGGCGACGACACGATCCTCTACACGCGCGGAGACGGCCGCGACGTCGTTTCCGACACGAGCGGCTTCGATACGCTCAAGATCGACGGCTATCTGCTCGGCGACCTCAAGGTCGCGCGCCCGTCCGTCGACCGCAAGGAACTGGTGCTGAGCTTCACCGGCAGCGACGACCAGATCTTCCTGCGCTACGACAACAACTTCAACGGGATCGACAGGGTCCTCTTCAACGGCGGCGGGAGCATCACGCGCGACCAGCTCTTCGCGCTCACCACCGTTTCCAGCACCGACTTCGACGACGTCATCATCGGCACGGCCGGCAACGACTCGCTGAGCGGCGGCAAGGGCAACGACACGCTGAAGGGCGAGGGCGGCGCCGACATCTACACCTACAAGAAGGGCGACGGCAGCGACGTCATCCAGGAAGGCGGCAACGCATACGACACCAACACGCTGCGCCTGCCGGACCACAATCCGGGCGACGTGAAGGTCGTCATGGTCGACGATCCGTGGCAGCCCATGGATGTCATCGTCCGCTTCGGAGGCGACGACGAGATCCGGCTGAACAACGTCTTCTGGCAGACTTCCTACTACGGGTCCCAGCAGCCGATGCCGCGGGTCAACCGGATCGAGTTCAAGAACGGCACGAGCTGGGATGTCGCGGCGATCCAGGCCGCCACGCTCACCGCCTTCGTGCCGAGCGGTCCCACCGTGATCGGCGGAACGGACGCGACGGAGACCCTCACGGGCACGGCCGCGGACGAGATTTTCGACGGCAAGGCCGGCAACGACACGATCGTCTTCCAGAAGGGCGGCGGCAGCGACCTCATCAAGGCGGCGAACGTCTGGGGCTCCACCCGCACGCTCGACATGCGCGGCTACACTTTGAGCCAGGCGCGCTTCTCGGTCGCGCTCGACGATCCGTTCACCATCACGATCCGTTTCGCAGGCAGCGACGACCAGATCGTGATCGACAAGGCGATGGTGAGCGGCGGCGTGAGCTGGTCGGGCAACGTCACCACCTATTCCCGCACGATCCAGACCTTCCGGTTCGACGACGTCGCGGTGAACTACGAATATGTCCGCAAGCTCATCGCCGACGGCCAGGTGAGCGCGGGCGACGACATCGTGCGGGGCACCGCCGACGGCGACGTGCTCGAGCCCGGTCTCGGCAACGACCGCATCACCTCGCTCGCCAACCACAACGAACGCGACGTCGTCATCATCAATCCCGGCGATGGCCACGATACGATCGAAATGCCCGATCGGGACTTCGGAACGGTCGAGCTCCGGGGCCGCAACCAGGCGGACGCCGTCTTCACGCGCCTCGCCACGAACGACGGCTACCGCGTCACCTTCGCCAACAGCAACGACAGCCTCGTCGTGCGCGGTTATTATGCGCTCAATCCGAGCTCCACCTACGGCAATCTGAACCTCCAGTTCATG
>DASVQT010000108.1:0-5155 GCA_036388975.1 Allosphingosinicella sp.
CTCGCGCTGGCCCCGCTTCTGTTCAGCTGGAGCGCCCTCATCGTCTTCCTCTTCCTTACCGGCGCCTCTTTGCTGCTCGGCCACAGCGTCGGCTTCCACCGCCGCCTCATCCACCGCAGCTTCGATTGCCCGCTCTGGCTCGAGCGCACGCTGGTCTGGTTCGGAACCAGCGTCGGCATGAGCGGGCCCTTCTGGATGATCCGCACGCACGACCTTCGGGACTGGGCGCAGCGCCAGCCCCGTTGCCACGATTATCTCGCCCATCGCCGGCCGATGATCGTCGATGCCTGGTGGCAGATCCACTGCCGGCTCGAACTCGCGCGGCCGCCGCACTTCGATCTCGGGCGGATCGGCCGCGACCCGTTCTACCGGTTCCTGGAGCGGACCTGGATGCTCCAGCAGGCCCCTATCGCGCTGCTGCTTTACGCGGCCGGCGGCTGGCCGTTCGTCGTCTGGGGCGTCTGCTCGCGCGTCGCGGCGTCCGTTCACGGCCACTGGTATATCGGCCACCTCGCCCACCGCCGCGGCCCGCAGACCTGGCTGGTCGGCGGCGCCGGCGTCCAGGCGCACGACGTCCCCTGGGCGGCGATCCCGACCATGGGCGAGGCCTGGCACAACAATCATCACGCTTTTCCCGGCTCGGCGCGGATCGGCCTCTACGCCGGCCAGGCGGACTGGGGCTTCCTGTTTATCCGGCTGATGGAGCGAATGGGGCTGGCATGGAACATCCGGACCCCCGAGACGCTCGCCGTCCGCAAGGCGCTGGTGAAGGTGGGGCCGGGCCGTCCCGTCGGCCCTGCGGCGGCAGCGACAGCCGAGCCGAACCGGGTTCAGCCGGTCCCAGCCGCAACCGCGTCCGGGAGCAACAGGCTGGCGTCTCCGTAGGAATAGAAGCGGTAGCCGCCCGCGATGGCATGCGCATAGGCGGCCTGCATCGTTTCCAGGCCCATCATGGCGGAGACCAGCATGAACAGGGTCGAGCGGGGCAAGTGGAAGTTGGTGAGGAGGCCCTGGGCGGCGCGGAAGCGGTAGCCCGGCGTGATGAAGATGTCGGTGTCGCCTTCGAAGGCGTGGATTTCTCCGGCTTCGTCCGCCGCGCTTTCGAGGAGGCGGAGCGAGGTCGTGCCGACCGGGACGATCCGGCCGCCGCGGCGGCGGACGTCGTTCAGGCGCTCGGCGGCGGCGGCGGAGATGCGGCCCCATTCGCTATGCATGCGGTGCTGTGCGGTGTCCTGCGCCTTCACCGGCAAAAAGGTGCCCGCCCCGACGTGCAGGGTGAGCGTCTCGTGCGCGACGCCCGCTTTGCCGAGCGCTTCCATGAGGCGCGGCGTGAAATGAAGCGCCGCCGTGGGCGCGGCAACGGCGCCGCCTTCGCGCGCGAACATCGTCTGGTAATCTTCGGCGTCGCGGGCGTCCGTCTCCCGCTTGCCGGCAATATAGGGTGGGAGCGGCATGCGGCCGGCGCGTTCGAGAAGGAGCTCGACAGGCTCCTCGCCTTCGAAATGGAGGCGCATCGTGCCGTCTTCGGCTTTGTCCGAGCCGATTGCTGCCACGCCGTCTGCGAAGTCGATCCGGTCGCCTTCGCGCACGCGTTTCGCATTGCGCAGGAAGGCGCGCCATGTGCGCGGCCCTTCGCGCTTGTGGAGGGTGGCGCCGATCCGCGCTTCCCCGCGCCTGCCTTCAAGTTGGGCGGGGATGACCCGCGTATCGTTGAAGACGAGCATGTCGCCGCTGCGGAGCAGGCGCGGCAGGTCGCTCACGACGTGATCGCCGAGCGCGCCGCCGCTGCCGACACGAAGCAGGCGCGCCGCATCGCGCGGGGCGGCGGGCCTCAGCGCAATCCGGTCGGGCGGGAGATCGAAATCGAAGAGGTCGACGCGCACTTAACGCGGCGGCGTGACGACGCTTGCCGGAGCGGGCGGAGCCGGGGCCGGGGCCGGCGGCGCGGCGGCGGCAAGCAGTTCCTCGGCAGAGAGGGCGGCGACATTGTCGGACCCGATGGACGCGCGAACGATGCGGCTCGGCGCCGCCGGCGGCTCGCCGCGTTCGATGGCATCGACGAAGTTCATCCCGGCAACGACCCGCCCGAACACGGTGTAGCGCCCGTCCAGCGTCAGCACAGGCTGCAGCACGATGTAGAACTGGCTGTTGGCGCTGTTCGGCGCTTCGGTGCGGGCCATCGCGACGGCTCCGCGCAGGTGCGGCAGCCGGTTGAACTCAGGCTCGAGATCAGGAAGCGTCGAGCCGCCCTGGCCGGTTCCGGTGGGATCTCCGGACTGCGCCATGAAGCCTTCGATCACGCGGTGAAAGACGATCCCGTTGTAGAAGCCCTGACGCGTGAGCGTACGGATACGCGCGACATGCGCGGGCGCGGCGTCCGGGCGCAGCTGGATCGAGACGCGGCCGCCGGTGGAGAGATCGAGGTGCCAGACATTGTCCGGCGACGGCGCGGCGATCGGAGCCGCCGCGGTTTGCGCCTGCGCAGCCGCGCCGGCGAATGCCAGCATCGCGCAGAACGAGGCTGCGAACTTCCTGATGAACGTCAATTTACCCGCCCGTATCCGTTTCAAATCACATACATAATAGGCGGCGGCGGCGTGGCGGGCAAGCGTCAGCCGCCCTTGCGCCCGAGCCGCTCGACGCGCGCGCCCACTTCGGCCGCAACGGCGGGAGTCACGAACTTGGAGATGTCGCCGCCGTAGAGCGCGATCTCCTTCACCAGCCGCGACGCGATCGGCTGCAGCGACACGTCCGCCATCAGGAAGACGGTCTCGATGCGGTCGTTGAGCTGCTGGTTCATGCCCGCCATCTGATATTCGTATTCGAAGTCGGCGACGGCGCGCAGGCCGCGGACGATGACCGATGCGCCTTCCCGCTCGGCAAAGTCCATCAGGAGCGAATCGAACGACACGACCGCGATGTCGCCCTCCACGTCGGCCACTTCGCGGCGCACCGTTTCCAGCCGTTCCTCAACGGAGAACATGGGGGATTTGGAGGGGTTGGTGGTGACGCCGATCACCAGTTGGTCGACGAGCTTCGCGCCGCGGCGGATGATGTCCATGTGGCCGAGCGTGATGGGATCGAACGTCCCCGGATACACACCTGTTCTCATTCCCCGCCTCCCCGCCGCGACCCTAGCCCGGTCAATGGTCCCGCTCCACCGCGAATCGCGCGATGGCGCGCAGCAGGTCGGCCTCGGCGCCGTAGGCATGGAGATGGGCGCAGGCCTGGTCGACCAGCATGCGGGCCTGCTGCCGCGCCCGCTCGGCGCCGAGGAGCGACACGAACGTCCCCTTCCCCGCCTCCCGGTCCTTGCCGACACGCTTGCCGGCTTTCTCCTCCTCGCCTTCGTGATCGAGAAGATCGTCGGCGATCTGAAAGGCGAGGCCGACGTCGCGGGCATAGCCGCGCAGGCTCGTCCGGCCTTCGTGCGGCACCCGCCCCATGATCGCGGCGGCTTCGAGGCACCAGCCGATCAGCGCGCCGGTCTTGAGCTGCTGGAGGCGCGTCACGGCATGAATGTCGAGCGCGGCGCCGGAGGCCGACAGGTCCATCATCTGCCCGCCCGCCATGCCGGCGGGCCCCGCGGCGCGGGCGAGCTCCAGCACCAGCTCTGCGCGGACGAACGGATCTTCGTGAGTTTCCTCCTCGGCGAGGATCTGAAAGGCCAAAGCGTGCAGCGAGTCGCCGGCGAGCACGGCGGTCGCTTCGTCATAGGCGCGGTGCAAAGTCGGCTTGCCGCGGCGCAGGTCGTCGTCGTCCATGCTCGGCAAATCGTCATGGATGAGCGAATAAACGTGCACGCATTCGACGGCACAGGCGACGCGCACCGCCCGCTCCCTTGCGACGTGGAACAGGCTGCAGCCGGCGATCACGAGGAGCGGGCGCATGCGCTTGCCGCCGCCGATCGCCGCGTAACGCATCGCCTCGTAGAGCCGCGCCCTGGCATCGGGCGGCACGGCGAGGAACCGGTCGAAGGCGCGGTCGATCTCGGCGCCGACCTGCTCGAGCGCGGCGGCGAGGCTGACGGGCGGCGGCGCGGGCTGCAAGGCGCTCAGGCGGGGTCGAAGGGCGCCGCGCCGGCGGGTTCGCCGCCCCGGCCGAGCTGGATCTTCTCGATCCGCGCCTGCGCCGCATGGAGCCGCGCTTCGCATTGCTGGCGGAGACGATCGCCCTCGCCGTAAAGTACGATCGCCTCGTCGAGCGAGGCGTCGCCGCTTTCGAGCTTGCGCACGATCTCCTCGAGGCGCTTCAGCGCGGCTTCGAAGGAAAGTTCGGCAATGGCTTCACGCGGATCAGACATGCGCCGGAGCTTTGGCGGCGGTGCCCGCGCCGGTCAAGCGCGCCCGGTACCCGCGTCAGCGGCAGACGAGCACCTTTTGCCGCACGTTCGATACGTAAGCTTCTCCAGTGCAGACCTTTGTCTTTCCGACGCTGCATGCCGCTGTGCCCATTGGGTCCAGCGCCACGCTGGGTGCCGCTGCCGGAGGATCCTCAGAGTCCTCGAACGTCCCGACTGTGCCATCCGCCGCCACTTCGATTTTCACGAGCGGGCCATAAAGTGCTTCCTTGCCGCCGATCCATGCGCCCAGTTGCGAAAGCGTCAGATTCTTCAGCGCACCTCTGCGAACTTCGGCCATATCAGTTGCTCCCCGAATCTGTGCCGACGATCGCTTCAAAAGCTTGAGTGCCGGCCGTCGTGTCATCCGTCTCGAGCTTGGCGATGATCAATTCATAGAGCGCAGCCGCATCGGCGTCGGGCGCCGGCTGTAGCGACAAGCCGGTCGCAATCTGCCTGAGCGTGGCCGCTCCATTGGGATCGTTCCGCAGCCTGCGCAGCCGCGCCGTCATACGGAGCCTCACCGCGCGGACACCTTCTTCCGGCGCTCCCGTGTAGGTCTGTACACCCGCAGCAAACTCGTTCGCCTGGTCCACGCGGTCGGCTGCGTCATCCGTCAAGGCCTGGATTGCGGCGTCGAGGGAACCGGCGGCTTCATAAGCCTGAACATCCGTCCAGGCCTGTTGAAGCGGATACTCCGATGCAGGCCGCTGCAAGCCCGCCAGGATCGATGCGCGCAGACGTGTGCGGCTCGCTTCCATTGCTCCGACCAGCGCGGGAACGGTGCGATCGAAATACACTTCCCTGCTCAAGGCG